>NZ_JADOUX010000007.1:0-155866 GCF_015751745.1 Cryobacterium sp. CAN_C2 | reverse complement strand
TCATCTTTGCGTCTCCCAAGTGCCAACGGCTCCAACGCTGCTGAAGACATCCTGCCGTCGCGCGTGGGCTCATCCGCTGCCCGTAAGACGGACGCTGAGCGGGCACGTCCGCACGGATACTGGGATCTGCGGGTTACGAGCCCGAAGGTGTCGCGTTTACCCCGCCCTTTGAACATTCTCGCTCAGGAGCGTCAACTGCGACAGCGAAGCAATCCCTTTTGCGCCCTTCGCAAGAGCCAAGGCTTGGCGATATCAACTAGATTCAGCGCGAGAGTAGAACGATGCCTCGGCATCGCGGCGACGCGCGACATCGTCGACGACGAACTGCACGAAGTCCTCATCGCGGTCGCCGATGATCTCGTCTTCGACGGTGTCGGCCGGCGGCTCGCCTGGCCAAGCAGTCTGCCGCGTTGCCCGGTCGCGCTCCAGCCGCGTTCCCGAGATCGCGACCCAGTCGCGCAGCCGATGGCGGGCATCCGCAAAATCGCGATGCCAGCCAAGCGGAGCGGAGCCGTGCTGGTCAGGGTCGTAGGCGCCGAGCCAGTGCAGGTGCAGTGCGGAGAGTTCCCAGACAAGTTCGGGGTGCCGATGCCAGAACGGTGGCACGACGGATGCCGGCAGCCCGTAGGTGCGCCGCAGCCAGTTCACCCACCGGTTGAGTTCGATCCATTCGGCTGCGGCGTCGTCGGCGCTGAGCAGGTTCCAGTTGATCGGATGCGGCGGCTCCGCCGTGAGCGGACCGTCTAGGTCATCCAACGAGCTCGCTCGGAACGCGTCGTCGTGGTCGTCGGATGCCCACTCGACCAGTGACTCTGCCATTGCTGTTTCACCGCCTCGAGCTGGTGTGAGCCGCTTCCGCTTCGTGCTCAACTTCGGTATCCAGCGAGGTGTTCGAAGCGTCGCGATGGGTACGGTCGACTTGATAGTTGGTGCGAGCGAGGTCGTGGCCGATCTTCTTGGCGACGAATTCTTCGCGTTGCATGGTTTCGCCGTCGCGTTCGACCTGGAAAATGCGCACATACCCTTCGGCGACGAAGCTGTCGCCTTTGGCGAAGCGGGCAAGAGCCCGTTCGGCGGTGGCGCGATAGGCGACCAAGTCGTGGAAGGTTGGCTCGAGCGCTGTGAAGTTGCCGCTGTCGTCGTGTCGGAAGTGCGGCTGGCCAACGCGCACGTAGAAGCGGGTATCGCCATTCGCGGTGACCGATCGCTGCGGGTCGGAAGCGATGAAGCCGGACAGCGATTGCTGCGTGTGAAATGCCATGGGACTCTGCCTCTCGTGATTTGGACGGTGCACGTTGATTTGCCTTCACAAGGAGGTGCGCATTCGCTCCCTATTTCTTCGGCGACAGTCAGGAGCGGTCGATTTCCGGGTAACTCGAGTCCCGCAGTGATTGGTCATCATGAAATTCCATCTGACCTTGATCGCTGGCTAGGGGTGCCCTTCCGATTACGAACAAAAAGGTGGGCGGTGCGGTCGGCTGATATCTTTCTCTCAGTCATCACAATCGGGGGTATGTCCATGAACGAAACGCCATTCTTCACTTTTACGTCACACATCGATGGTAAAAATGCCCGCATATCCGTGTTTCAGGATCGAGTCGAGTGGGTTAGACCTAGGGGTGTATCGGGCGGAAAGATCACGGCAGGGCTGCTAACGGGGGGACTGTCGCTTTTTGCAACGGGATTCGCAAACGGTAAAAGTGGCACCGAGATGATTCCAGTGAAAAGCATGTCCAGCGTTACGACGTCGCGAGATGGTCTGTTGAATACCAAAGTTTCCGTGATCACGTCTGGCAACACGGTCGACTTTCGCGTATCCCACGCGGAAGCCGCAAAAGTCAAAATCATTCTGACGCAGCTCATTCTTGGTTCGCACCCTTCACAGCAGGTACAGAACTCGGAAAGGGTGGCCGCTTTACCAGCCCCTGCGGTGCCCCAAGACGACGTGATGGCGCAACTTGCCAAGCTGGGCGAGCTCAAGGCGGCTGGCGTTCTAACGGCAGAAGAATTCACTCAGAAGAAGGCCGAGTTGCTTGGAAGGCTCTGATGACGACCTTTACGATACGTCCTGCTAGATGAACGGCACGTCCGCGGCACGTTGACGGATGCATCTCAACGGCGCGTCTGATCGTCACGCGTAGGTTCGACTCGCTCAGGTTCAGGTCCGCTTCGAGTCGGCCTCCCCATCAACCCCTCGATTTCCTCCCAGTTCGCACGCAACTCTTTGGCATCCGGGCGCGCGGTCCACATCTGCAGACTCGCGATGATCGGTGGCGCCGCGCGCAGCATGATCAGGCCGGTGCCGAACGGCAGGGTGCGGATGGTGTCGGGCGGCATGATCGGCACCCGGCGGATGGAGCGCTGCGATGAACGCGAGCCGCGATCGCCGATCGTCGTCGAGTCGGTCGTTTCGTCGCGGTCGCCGATCAGAGTCGAGAGGTCGTGCAGGTCACGTGAATTGGATCCACCGCCGAGCACGATCTTGACGATGGAGGAGTCCCAGATGGTGCCGGCGGCGTTGTCGCTCCACTTCGTGCGCGCCTGCGCTAGGGACTGCAGCACCGGCATCGTCGTAATACCGGTGCCGCCGCCCTCAGCCATGAGCGTGGGTAGCGAGGGGAGTGGCGCGAGGTTTCCGATCTCGTCGAGCGCGAGCAGCAACGGTGGGTCCAGCCTTGCGCCCGCGCTTCGGGCGGCGATGCGGCGAGCGGTCTCGACGAGGTCCTCGACAAACGCCGACACGAGAGCGGCCGAGTTGTTCGAGCCCGCGCCGGTCGCCAGCAGGTAGAGGGTGCCATTGCTGCGTAGGAACGCTTCGGGGTCGAACCCCTCGCCCTCCGGTGGTGAGACGGCATCCAAGACTCGAGGGTCAGCCAAGGCGCCCAACGAGAGCGAGACCCCTTGCCAGATGGAGTCGCGCGTGCGCGGGTCGGCCTCCAGAGTGGCCCGGAGCGAGTCGCCCCAGCCGGTGGCCGCTGCTGGAGCGCTCAGCAGAATCGAGACGGCGTCGTGGGCAGCGGCCGGGTCCAGGGTCCAGCGAAAGAGGTCAGCTGGCGAACAGTGATCGAGCGCTGCCGCGTGCAGCATCGACTGCAGGGCCGTGCGGGTCTTGGCTTCCCAAAATCCACCGCCTTCGACGCCGCCCGCGGCCAGTCCGGTTCCGGCGGCGAGCCCTGCCGCGCGAATCATCGCCGTGAGCGGATCCTCGCAGCCGCGAATCGGTGACCACCGCAGCCCCACCGGCACGCCCGCCGCCAGCTGTTGCGGATCGAACACCGCCACCGGCCCCAGCCGTTGCCGTGCGCGCAGCGTGGTCGTGAGGTTGTCGGGGCGCGTCGAGGTCGTTACGACCGGGCCCGGCGCATCAAGAATGGCATTGATCACGATGTGCGCCCCCTTGCCGGAGCGTGGCGGTCCGATTACCAGGATCGAGTCCTCGACGCTCGCCCACACCGCGGTACCTCGTGATCGCCCGATTCGATAGCCGACATCGCTCGGGCTGGCCTTCGCGAGCGACGGTCGAAGATGCGCGGCGCGCTTCATGATCGCCGAATGCGACGCGGCACGGGCCACCTCGGCACGGGTCGCTGTGCCGGCAATGCGGTACGGGTCGACCTTCGTTGTGACGCCCCTGAAAATGCGCCACAACCCAATCGCCAGAGCGGATGCCAGCCCCACCAGCACGATCGTCGTCACCCAATATGCGACCGCATTCAAACCCGGTGCCCGAAGCCCTGCGGCCGGGTTGCCTGGCTCTAGGAGCACAGCGAGTCCGGTTTCCGGCCCGCCAGCGGGTTGCTTGGTGCCCGTCACCCAGGCCGCGGCAGCACCCGAGCCGCGAAGCAGCAGAGCCAACACTGCCGCGCCGATCAGGAGTCCAATACCGAGGTTGGTCAGCTCGTCACCGAGGTCGGTCTGCGGTCGCTGGGTGGTCATCCGCTTAAGACTTCAGATTCGATCCGGGATGGCTGAACCGGCGCGTGGGGGAGTGAGAGAAGTCTCGCTCGTCGGAAGTAGACGGCGCGGGGCTCGGGTAGTTCGGCGAGTGTCATTCGCGATTCTCGTCCCATGGACAGTCCTCCTCAATCAATACAAGTTGTACAGCTATTGCCCCGATGTCATCCGCGCCGTCGTGTCGAACGCCGCAAGCTCATCGGGGTGCAGTTGATGCTGCACAACAAAACTGCGATCCTTCACCCGCCACAACCCCTGACCGGTGCCGAGCGCGGGCAGCAATTTCTGCTCGGTGCGGCTGAGCCCGAGCGCGCTCGCCGTGGATCCGAGCTGATCCGGTTCCTGCCGGTAGACGATGCGCGTCTCAGCGTTGGCCAGGAGCGACGACGCCAGGGCGCGCATGGTGGATCCGGAGTCGCCGACGTTGTCGAGATCGCTGAGCTTGTGGAAGATCAGCATGTTGGCGATGCCGAAGTGTCGGGCGAGCCGCCACTGGGCATCCATTCGGCGCAGCAGCGCCGGATACGCCATGAGTCGCCAGGCCTCGTCGTAGATGACCCAGCGCTGGCCGCCGGCCGGGTCGGCGAGGGCGGATTCCATCCACGCCGACGAGCATGTCATCAGCACCGAGATTAGGGTCGAGTTCTCGGCCACCCGCGACAGGTCGAGCGACACCATCGGCAGCGAGGGGTCGAAGCGCACGGTCGAGGGTCCGTCGAAGAGTCCGGCGAGGTCGCCGGCGACCAGCCGTCGCAGCGCATGGCCGACGAGGCGGCCGTCTGCGGCGAGGCGACCTTCGTCGTCCTCGGGGTTGGGGGAGAGGATGCGATCGACCACCATGGGCAGGATCGGCACTTCGGAGCTGCGCACGGCATCCGCCAAGGCGAGATCGATGGCCGTGTGCTCGAGCGGGCTGAGTGGACGATCGAGCACGGTTTCGGCGAGGGCGCCGATCAGATCACGGCGCCGGGCGGTTAGCTGCGCCGACCATTCGGCGTCCGAAACGGATGCTACCCGGTGGCCTTCGTCGAGCGGGTTGAGCCGGTTGCGCAGGCCGTGGCCGAGGATGATCGCCTTGCCGCCGACGGCCTCGGCGACGGCGGTGTGCTCGCCCTTCGGATCGCCCGGCACATAGACGCGCCGGCCGAAGGGGAGCGAGCGGGTGTAGAGCGACTTCGCCAGCGAGGACTTGCCGGAGCCGACGATGCCGGCGAGCACGATGTTCGGGGCGGTAATCATTCCCTGTTGGTAGAGCACCCAGGGGTCGTAGACGAAGGCTCCGCCCGAGTAGAGGTCCTGTCCGACGAAGACCCCAGCCGAGCCGAGTCCGGCCTCGGCGAGAAACGGGTAGTGACCGGACAGCGTCGCGGTCGTGTCTTGGTGCTTGGGGAGTTTTAGTCGTCCGGGCGTTCGCAGCTGAGCTGGACCCGGCTCGCCGGCTTTGGGCAGGTACGCGCCCGATCGTGCTTCGTCCCGCTCCGCGTGCCAGCGCGTGCGGGCGGCGAGAGTCGTGGCCTTCTGGGCATCCGCTTCGATCTTGCCGGCCTCTCGGCGACGAGCGCGACGGTCGCGGCGCAGCTCGCCGCACGGCTCGACCAGCGCGGCTGTGTGCATCCGCTCGGTTACTGCGGTGTCTTTCACAGCGTGACCGTGCGCTCGACCAGGCGCGTTGACCGCGGGGCGCCCCAGATGTCGTCGCGGTGGGGCGTCGACGGTGCCGGTACGACTTCAGATTCAAGCGGATGCCACCGCAACAGCGATACGTACCGGTACGTCCTGCTGTAGGTCAGCGCGTATGGAGAGCCGTCGTGCTCGATGATGTGGTCGGTCCGGCCGGCCGGGATGCGGTCGTAGACGTACCCATTCTCGAGGGCGGCATCGGTCGTGGCCTCGCCGTGGTCTCGTGGCTGCAGGTAGTCGAAGGCAGCGGATGCTCCGCTTCGGTCGATCAGTCCGAGCACCGCGTCGGCCTCAGCTCCTTGTAGGAAAACGACACTGATCCATCGAGATGTGCGGTTCTTCGTTTCGTACCCAGCCATGCGTCGCTCCAATCACGTATTGCTTTGCTTTGGAGGTGCGCAGAGCGCTACGCCGGCGGAGACGGCGGTGACAGAATTAGGTGGAGAGGCGCCGTGTCCGTCTGATGATTCGGATCTCGATGGCCCTATAGAGGAAGAAACCCATAGAGATAATCGAGCTGCTCCACATCGCAGACTGCCCGAACTCGGAAGAAACCCTTCATCGCCTGCAACGCGCGGTCAACAACACCCTGCCGTCGGACACGCCCATCAAATCCATACTGATCGATTCCGCTGAGACGGCCGCGAGTCTTCTCTTCGCTGGATCGCCGACGATCCTCGTCGACGGTGTGGACCTCTTCCCTACGGACGGCCGCACGAGCCACCTCGCTTGCCGGATCTATCGCACGCCGAATGGCATGGCCGGAGCTCCGACCCAGCAGCAAATCGAAGCAGCACTTGCTGCTTATGGATAGCGCCGCGGAATTCAGCTGTTCCTGCTGTGGTCGCATCTATCCCCGCCGCAAGCTGCATGCCTTCAGCGACAGCGTCTACATCTGCCGACGATGCGGACTGTGGGTCGCGCTCCGGCTCCGTGCCGATCCGCTTGGGCACGATCAGCATTAGTCGACCCGCTGTGGCACCTGCCTTCGGAGCGTCGTTTCGGCTCCAACCGATCGCGTCAAGCAGGCTTCGCTCTAGCAATTGATGTGATTAGTCGGTTGATTCAGCGCTTCTAACGGAACGCAGTAGCGACCGGCTCGAGAATGAATTGGCAGGGGAGGCTGTCGAAGAAGTCGACTTCAGCTGTGATACGAATCTGGTCCCCCACGCCGATAGTGTCTTTTCCATTGGATCCGGTGAGATGCAGATCGTATGTGGCATTCACGTCCCGGAACTGAAAGGAAGGCCCAACGATCTTTGTTTCGCTGTAGTCCCCAGGCGCGAGAAGGAAGTCATACCGAGTGTCGTAGTCGCCGTGGTGTTGCATAGCAGAGATGTTGCCGTCGAATTCAATTATTCGACCTTCGTATTTGGCCGCGAAATCTGAATTCACGTCACTGCAATTGTCTGTTATAGCTAGGAACGCTGCGAGGTCCGCGTTGTTTTCAACAGTCATAATCTCCGCATCTGCACTGGGACTGACGGACGGCTCTGCGGACGGAGCTGCAGACTCCGCAGGCTGGTCCTCGTCATCCTCAGGGAAGGAATGGTACGACACGACAATCGAAACGCCGCGTTCAAATACGCTGGCCTTATCGAAGGACGCGACTCCACCGATCTCAACTTCCTCTACCTCTCCGGGGCTGCTCAGCCAGCCGGCAATTAGGTCGCCCATCGCCTTCGTTTCGACATTCGTGAAGCCGGCGCCGGTCAAAGAATCCGCGACGTCTTGAAAGTCTTCGTCAATGAAGTCATCTGAAGATGCTGGCATGCGTGCCTGATCAGCCGTGAGGGGCTTTTCACGACTGCACCCTGCGACGGACAGCATCAATGCCACTCCGAGGCCTGCCGCGATAATTCTTTTGATCACTTGAAATACCTCACTGTTTCAGGGACGTGCTTCTGACGCGCCGTACTTGGCCGCCTGCGTCGGTGCAGGCCAACCCGTCGCCAGGCATTGCGGCGTGCGGACGGGAATCCGCCTACTTGATCAGGGCCCGGATTATGAGAACGACCAACCACAGACCCCCCGTGATGATGGTCAAGATGGTGTGCAATAAAATCGCACCGCAGCCAGGCTTGTTCTTCGCCAACGTTTCTCATTCCCCGTAAGTGCCTCGCGTACGGCAGTACGCCGACTCGTCGAATCCCCGGACTCGGCCAAGCCTCGCCCCCATGCTTCTAAGCCTTATCGTAGTGGCTGGATTTCTGGTCGCTCGCAGGCCTCAGAAATAGATAACCACCTAGCGATAGTCACACGCTCCGACACAATGGCAACGCCGCAGCCGTGAACGCCTGCGCCTGCTGCCCCACCAACCTGCGTGTCTCGCAGGATGCCTGAATTGCGGCCTGCTCGATCGACGCCACCGTAGCGTCCAGCTCATCGACCGTGGGCGCGGTTATGCAGATGAGGCCGGTGGTGCGCAGTACGCCGTGGCCTGCGGTGAGGTCGGCCTCCTGGTGCAGCAGGTCGTGGTACTCGGCGGTGGCGCCGGCATCCTCTATTTGGCCGATGCGGTTGCGTTGGTGGGCGTCGCTGATGAGCTCGGTCTTCTTCTTGCGCAGGTCGCGCGCGGCCTGGTCGGCGCGCACGGGCAGGTAGTGCAGCGACACGGTGCGCAGGATGCCGTTGGTGAAGACCAGCGGTGACAGAAACCCGGGGAAGACTTGCGACCTGGGCCATTCGCTGATCCACAGCACCGCGTGAAAAGCACTGTCGGTGCGAAGATGATCCCAGCTCTCGGCGACGGCAACCGGCCCGGCCGTGGCCAACGACCGCCCAACTAGCGGATGCCGCTCCAGATCGACACCGATAGCCGGGTCGTAAGCGGTTCGCAGGATCACCGCGAGCTCGTCGGCGGTAAGCCAGCCGCCGACGGTCAGGTCCGCTGCCCGCAGCGCGCCAGTGAGAGCGGTCATTTCCTGCCGCAACACGGTCGCCGCGCCTCGCATGCCGCCGCCCTGAGTGCGCACCTGCCGGCCCGCCGCGTTGAGATCGAGTGACAGTGCGATCGTTGTGGCATGGCGTTCCCCTGCGGGTCCGGCTCTCTCGATCAGGTCGCGGTAGGTGGTTGCGGCCCAGCTGTCGTCGTTGATGCCGTGCCCCTCCCACCACTCGGTCAGGCCGGTGCCGGAGTCGGGCAGCGTGCGCTCAGACACCTGCAGCCGCGCGATCCGCCCCGACCGGCAAGCGCCAGCGAGCACGCGCCCCCAGCCGACCACGCGTCGATGCTGCTCGTCCGGGTCGAGCAGCGCGAACGCCGGGTGCGACACAGCGACGACCGCGGTGAGGGTTTGCGCGTGCGGGTCGTGGATCATGACCGCCCCTGACTCGGGATCGTTCCACTCGCGCAGCGCGGCGGCATCGCCCGGCAGTGACAGGGTGCCCACCGGGCGCGGGCGGATGATGCGGCGCCGGTAGGTCAGCTGCTCATGCCCAGACCGCCACGCCCACCGAGTGACGACCGGCATCCACTCGACGATTTTGCGCCCGCCAACCGGGATACCCGCGGTCACCGCCGCGGTGCCCCAGATCGGGCTCGTCCACGCGACTGCGCCCGTACAGTGAATTGAGACAGACGATAGGAGGATCTGTTTCATGACGAATCGTCGTAAGTTCAGTACTGAGTTCCGGGCCGAGGCCGTGGAGCTGGTCGTTTCATCGGGCCGGCCGATCGCGCAAGTCGCACCCGAGATCGGGGTCGTGGAGGGGACGCTGGGGAACTGGGTTCGGGTCTGGAAGGAAGAGCACCCCGACGCCGGCGCGAAGGACCCTGGCCCGGTGGAGTGGAGCAAGTACAAAGCGTTGCAAGCTGAGAATGCCGAGCTGAAACGGGAGATCGAATTCTTGGGAAAAGTCAGCGCCTTCTTCGCGGCGAAGCAACGATAAACGACTACTTCATGTTTATCAGTGTGGAGAAGGCCACCTTCCCGATCGACTGGATGTGCCGCAAGCTCAAGGTCTCTCGGGCGTCGTTCTACCGCTGGCTGCGTCCGGCGGAACCCACTAAAACGCAGGTGCGCCATGACGAGCTCGACGCGCACGTGGTCCGCGTCTACAAGCGTGAGAAGGGCAAGGCTGGGAGGGACCAGATCACTACCCTTCTGGGTCAGGAGGGCGTCAGTATCGCCACGGGCACAGTCGGGTCGATCATGGCCGGGCGCGGCCTGCGGGCAGTCAGGATGCGGGCGTGGAAGAAGACGACGACGGTTGACCCCGACGCCCGGACCGAGCACATTAAGAACCACATGCTCGACAAGAATGGGAAGCGGGACTTCACCTCCACGGTTCCAGGGACCAGGCTCTGCGGCGATATCACCTATCTGAGAACCGGGTCGGGGTGGCTGTATTTGGCGACCGTCATTGACTTGTCTACGCGGATGGTCGTGGGCTGGTCGATGGCCGCTCACATGCGCACCAGCTTGATCATCGACGCCCTGGCGATGGCCCGCGACCACGGCCACCTGGACGTGAACGGGGCCATTTTCAACTCGGACCGCGGCTCACAATACACTTCTGGAGATTTCCAGAAGTGGTGCTTCGCGAACGGGGTGACGCAGTCGATGGGAGCGGTGGGCGTGTGTTGGGATAACGCCGTGGCGGAGTCGTTTTTCTCCCATATGAAGACCGAAATGTATTACCAGCAGCACTTCGAGAACCACCTCGCCGCGCGCACCGCGGTGATGGAATACATCGAATCCTGGTACAACCGGCGACGGCCCCACTCCCACAACGGAGGATTACAGCCGGCCGCCGCTCTCGCCGCTTACCAAGACCGCCGCCAACTGGCTGCGGCATAGAAGAAAAACACATCGAACTGTCTCAAAAACTTGATGAGCGCATGTTTCCAGTGTTCTTGCGACCGATTGCATCTACTTTGGCGGATCGCCGATGAATCCAAGCTGCGTTTCGCCGACACGATGCAGCGGGGCCGATACATCACGCCGCGACCAATGAGCCATGCCCGCTGGGGTGGCAGTCGGTACCGCCACAGCGTTTCGACAATTAATCTGTTTATTTCTGTGTTCCTTACGGACTTTGATTCGCCGGCCTCTCGGGACGCCATGACCAGTCTGTTCGGACCCAGCCTGCAACCGGAGACCAGTAGAAGCACCCCTGGTCAGACATCAATCCTCCTGCCCAAACGTGAGTGATCTCGACCGGTAGGCGAGGAGGAATGACAGGGAGCCACGATTCGGTTAGAGCGAGTTGTGCGCCGAAGCGGCTGCCGACCGTTGCCCATATGAAAGCATGGCGCTCAACTCCGCCGTATCGGGCAAGCTTCGCGGCCACGTCCATTTGCGCCGCTAGGACGTTACTTATCCAGTTGCCGAGCTCGTCCGTCCCGGCAGAGCCGCTCCAGCCGCCTTGGGAAAGGATCACATTCCACCCCACGGGTTCTACTGACATTTTGCTCATGCGACGAATGCCGAGATCACGAAAAGCTCGGGGCACGTGGGTGCCGTCCATTTCATCGGGTAATTGCGGGTCCATCGCGAGCAACAAGGACGGCAGTTCCTCATGGATATGGCGGATTCTCGCGCGACGTGTGAGCGTCATATGCCAGGAATTCCTAATTCCCGGGACCTGGAGGAACTGTCCGTATTGCTCAAGAGCCGCAGCTTGGCGCACGTATGGCACCTCGTGATCGCTGACAACCTCGAGCGGGTAGTTACCCTTGCTGCCCCGAATGATCGCATCCACCATTCCAGGGGATCGGCCGTCGTCGTGCAGGTCGACGGGAACGCCGAGGTGAAGCGCCACTATCTGTCGGGCGGTCGCTTCTTCAAAACGATCTCTAGTCACCCTGCGAAAGGTACGCGACGATGGACACCGATGCTAGGCCATGGCTAGGCAAGTGTCGAGAAATCCAGGCGATAAATAGCCTCTGGATCACGTTCTTCGCGAACACGACCTTATGGTGTCCCGCGCGCGCTGCGATCCTCGCCGACTCGACTGCTCCAGCGCTGCAGCCAACACAGAACCCACTCCCACGCCTTTTGCAGATCGAGGATGAAGATGACGAATCGCGTTGGATGCGATCTCGTGAAGCGCGCGACGGATGACCGGCTGGCCTCGATTCGACTTGTCGCGCAAGCACCACGGGGGCGGTAGTAGCGTGGCTTCATGCCGAACCATGAGTCACTCATCATCGACGGAGTCACTTATGAACTCGAATCAGCCCTAGGACAGGGCGGATCAGCCGTCGTCTGGAAGTCTCGCCGCAGGCCCGACGACCTGGTTTTCGCGGTCAAACGGATCAGGAAGGATTCCAATGAGGGCTCCGCTCGCAACAAGCGTTTCGAGCAGGAGATCGGGTATGGCCAGACGGCGAACCATCCAAACGTCGTAAAGATCCACGCACGCTCGGACGACGCGAACTTCTTTTACTACGTCATGGACCTTTACCCTATGACCCTGCGAAACGTGATCAGCGACGAATTCGATGCCGAAGTGCTCCTCGACTACACACTCCAACTCTGCGGCGCGCTCGCGTACGTGCACAGCGGCGGCATCGTGCATCGCGACATTAAGCCCGAGAATGTGCTCGTCGACCCTGACGCGCGCCGACTAGTCCTGGCCGACTTCGGCATCGCGCACTTCAAGGACTCTGCGCTTACGGAGCGCGACGATCTCTTGGTGAACCGGAACTACCTCGCACCCGAACAGATGATGAGGAACAATGCTCACGGCATAGGCAAACCTGCGGACGTCTATTCGCTCGGCCTGATCATTACCGAGATGTTCACGAAACAGAACGCCCGAGGGAGACGGCACGCGCTTATACGTGAAAATTACCCGTTCCTGGCGGACCTCGACCTGATCGTTGAACAGATGATGCTCCAAGACGAGGGGCAGCGGCTCCGTATCGACACCGTGCGTGGCCTGATCAGGATGACGCTTCAGCGGCTTAACTCTACGATCGAGGAGATAGTCGATGAGTTGCGCCCAAACGAGCTGCCCGCCGGCGTTTCGCCTGGCGAGGTCGAGCGGATCCTCGGCCGGGCTGCGAGGGACGTGCTATCAGCCAGGCAGGTTTTCGAGCGGGTCACCGACCAAGAGCTTGGGCGATATAACCTCAACTATCACTGCGAGATTGAGTACCAGGTGAGCCCGGAGTTGTTCAACACCTGTGCTCAAGCTGTTGTGTACGCCCAGTGCAAGGCAAAATTCGATTACGAGGGCGCTGGGCGCTGGGACGAGCCTGACGACTCTCTGGTGTCATCGGTCGCCAAGCCCGCGCTTCTTCGCGAGCTGGAGTTGATTTTGGATGACTTCCCCCTCCTTCAGAGTTCACTCTGGGATGGGCTGCCGCGGCAGTCAACTCACTTGTTCAGATTCCTCAAGGACTACCACTGCAACGAGCTTCTGACGAGGATCCGAGCATCCGTCTACGGCCAGGACGCCGACTCATTAAGGGTCAATCTGATTGGTGCCCCGATCCTCTGGATCGCCCGATGCGTACGCGGGTATCTGGACACCGATTACCTGAAGCTCGACAATACGGTTCGCGAAGAGATCGGGTTTGAGCGCCACCTATCCGTGCTCTGGTCGGAGACGCTTCCGTTGGATTCGGCCCGCGAAGCGACTGGAGCGAAGCTCTTGTCCGAGCCGTTCAACGCCGACGACGTAGCGCTGACGCTCAAGACGTTTGAGGCGAAGTGGGATGTTTCCGTCGGAGAGCTCCCCAAAGGAGATTACTCGGTCATGTTCCGGGCACCCGACGAGTACCGTCGCTTCCACGACGAAGCGCTCGCTCTCGCAGAACCGGGCTCAGTGTTCGAGGCCGACGTACTCAATCTGCTCCGCCCTGAGGCGGAGTTCGACGATCTTGTCGCGCTCACGTGGGATCGGGACTTCGACGTGGCGATCACTCTCGGGAAGATCATGGGCACCCACTCGCCCTAGGTCTAGCCCATCGAGACCCTCCGGTGCGTTGAAGGATCCGCTTACGCGGCGCGAACGCGCGAATAGCTCGAGGCCATCACGAGCGTCACCAGGGCGGCGAGAGGTGCACGTTGAGTTGACGCTTAGCCTTCGATCCGGCGCCTTTGGTCTACTCATCGTCTACTCATCAGAATCAAGAGGCGACGACCCGAACCAGCAAGGTGAAATACGTAGGAGAGAACCGCACCGTTCCCTGTAAAAACAAGGGATCCTGGCGAACTTTCCGAAAAATGCGGTGTCAGCCCGTGCGTTGGAACCCCAAAGGTATAGCAGGCTCAGATCTTTCAAGGCCGACCTGAAATCGAGGCAGCCCTCGAGACTCCTGCTGGCCAGTCCTTGACAGGGCTTCCGTGTTCCAAGTGGATGATGCAGCTGAAGGGTTTACGGCCTTTTGCCTGGGGCGGCACGGGGTGCCGAAGCGCGGGGTCCATCACGCTGAGGGTCGAGCGTCGTCCACTACGGCCGACCGTGGCGACATAGACCACCTTCGGCCTTGCTGCGCTCGTATGCCCGAAGGATGTCGCCTCCGCCAGCGGTTGGGCGCGGTGAATCGTTGGCCACGATGGCCTGAATAATCTTGGCGGAATACTTGCCCAGTTGCTTGCAAAAATCCTGCGACGAAGAAGCGTCTGTCGAATGCTCTGGCGGTCGCGGCGCACCTTCAATGCAACTATGGAGGTAACTGGGGTGACGGTGTCGATGCGGGTGATGAGCGCAGGGGACGGTTACAAATACCTGCTGCGCACGGTCGCCGCTGGTGATGGCAAGCGACTTCTGTCGACTCCGCTGACTCGTTACTACACCGAGGAAGGGACGCCGCCGGGACGGTGGATGGGCGGCGGCCTCCGCGGCCTCGGCGAGGGACTCATCGTTGAAGGCGATGTCATCACTGAAGCGCAGCTGCAGTTACTCATCGGGTTGGGACGCGACCCGGTTACCGGCGAACCTCTCGGTCGCGCGTACCCGATGTATCGGCCGGCCGACGACCGCGCCTCCGACCCGAGAGGCGAGCTCGGTCCGACCGAACGAGCCGCGGCATCCGCTGAAGAGCAGTCGGACGCAGCACGCCGTCGGGCCGTCGCGGGCTATGACTTTACGTTTTCGATTCCGAAGTCGGCGAGCATCCTCTGGGGTGTGGGCGATGCGATCACCCAGGAGCAGATCGTGCACGCGCACCATGCGGCGGTGGCCGAGGTGCTGGCGTACATGGAGCGCGAGGTCGCGGCGACGCGCACCGGCTCGACGGCGCAGGGCGGCACCGTGGCGCAGGTCGATGTGACCGGACTGATCGCGACGGCGTTCGATCACTTCGACAGCCGGGCCGGCGACCCGCACCTGCACACGCACGTCGTGATCAGCAACAAGGTGCAGACCGTGCTCGACGGCAAGTGGCGCTCCCTCGACGGCCGGCCGATGCACGAGGCCGTGGTGGCGCTTTCCGAACTGCACGAGACGCTGTTTGCCGACGAGCTCACGCGATCGCTCGGCGTGCGGTGGCAGATGCGGGAACGGGGGCGAGATCGCCACGCGGCGTGGGCGCTGACGGGAGTGCCGGAGGCGCTCGTTGCGGAGTTCTCGACGCGGGCCCGGCACATCGATGTCGCAACTGACAGGTTGATCGAGGAGTTTGTGACCGGTCACGGGCGGCGTCCGACGCCGGTGACGATCATGAAGCTGCGTGCGCAGGCCACGCTCGCCACGCGGCCGGCGAAACAGGTACACTCGCTCGCGGACCTCACGGCGGCGTGGCGCGAACGCGCCGCGCACGTGCTCGAGCACGAAATGTTGACGGTCGCCGAATTGTCCCCAGTGTTGCTGCGTGCCGAGGACCTGCCGCGCCAGGCCGTGGATGCGCTCGGGGTGAGCGTGATGACGGCCGTCAGCGAGAAGCGCGCCACCTGGCGGCACTGGAATCTCACGGCCGAGGCTGCGCGCCAGACGATGCCGTACCGGTTCGCGTCGGCCTCCGATCGGGAAGTCGTCGTCGGTCTCGTAGTGGATGCTGCCGAGCGCGCGTCCCTGCGCCTCACGCCGCCAGAGCTCGCCGTGAGCCCCGTGGAGTTTCAACGGGAGGACGGGGCGTCGGTGTTTCGGCCGAAGCATTCCGTCGTGTTCACCTCGACCGAGCTGCTCGACGCGGAGACTCGGCTGCTCGAGCGGGCCGCGCTTCTGACTGCACCACGCGTGGCGCTCGGGTTGGCCGCTCGTTCTCGATTGCCGGGTGGCGGGCGGCTTGCTGACGACCAGCTCGAGGCGCTCGCGTCCGTTGCTGGTTCGGGCCGTTTCATCGATGTTCTGGTGGGGCCGGCCGGCGCGGGCAAGACGACGGCGATGAACGCGCTCCGGCGAGCGTGGGAGGCAACGCACGGAACCGGCTCCGTGGTTGGGCTGGCTCCGTCGGCTGCCGCGGCGACGGTTCTGGCGACGGATCTCGGTATCGCGACCGAGAACCTGGCCAAATGGTGGCAGACCCATGTTGACCAGGGCTCGTCATTTCGGGCTGGCCAGCTCGTAATCATCGACGAGGCATCGCTGGCGGGCACAATGCCATTGGATCGGGTCACCGCTCAGGCCTTGGATGCGGGGGCGAAGGTGTTACTGGTCGGCGACTACGCTCAGCTGCAGTCGGTCGAGGCGGGCGGTGCGTTCTCGCTGCTCGTGCACGATCGAGCGGATGCGCCCGAACTCATCGATGTGCACCGCTTCGTGCACGAGTGGGAGAAGACAGCGTCCCTCGGGCTGCGCCAAGGCAACCCCGACGTGATCGACTTGTACGGCTCGCATGACCGCTTGCGCGACGGCAGCACCGAGGCGATGGCGGATGCTGCCTACGAGGCATGGCGGGCGGACATCCGCTCGGGCAAGTCGGCCGTGCTGATCAGCGACTCAAACGAGGCCGTCGCAGCGCTGAACGTGCGCGCTCGCACCGAGCTGATTCTAGAGGGCCGGGTCGACGCGCTGCACGAGGTCGCCCTGCACGACGGAACTCGCGCCGCCGTCGGCGACACGGTCATCACCCGGCGCAACGACCGGCGGCTGTATGCGTCGCGCAGCTGGGTGCGCAACGGCGATCGGTGGAATGTGATCGGCGTGCATCGGAACGGTTCGGTCGAGGTGCGGCGGCAGGGTCGGCGGTGGGGGAGCACGGTACTGCTTCCGGCTTCGTACGTCGCTCAGCACGTCGAGCTGGGCTACGCGGTCACCTCTCACCGGGCGCAGGGGATCACGACCGACACCGCGCACGTCGTCGTCGCGCCGAGCATGCCGCGCGAGAACCTGTACGTGGCGATGACGCGCGGGCGCGAGGCGAACAGCGCCTACGTCGCTGTCGACCGGCCCGATGTTGCCCATGTGGGGCCGCGGCCGGGTGACGCTGCGGACGTGACGGCGCGCAGCATCCTCTGTGGCATTTTGCAGCACGTCGGGGCCGAGCTGTCCGCCCACGAGACTCTGGCGGCCGAGCAGGATGCGTGGGGATCGGTGGCGCAACTCGCGGCGGAGTACGAGACCCTCGCGGCCGCCGCGCAGCACGACCGGTGGGCCGCTCTGGTGCGAGCGAGTGGGCTCTCGCCTGGACAGGCTTCAGAGGCGATCAATTCGGATGCCTTCGGGCCTTTGACCGCGGAGCTGCGGCGAGCCGAGGCGCACTATGTTGACGTGGCGCGCCTGCTTCCACGCGTGGTCGCGGCTCGGGGTTTCGAGGATGCTCAGGACATCGCGGCAGTGCTGCGAGCCAGGGTCGCCGCGGTCGTGTCGCGAGATACCGGGGCAGGTCGCAGCCGCCGTTCTCCGCGGCTCGTTGCCGGCTTGATCCCTCGTGCGCTCGGACCGATGGATGCTGCCATATACCAGGCGTTGGTCGAGCGCGCCGACCTGATCGAGTCGCGAGCGTCCGCCGTGCTCGACCAAGCGTTGCTCGCGGGGGAGCCGTGGACTCGAGCCCTCGGCGCCGCACCACGCGGGTCGGCCGCCGCCGCGTGGCACCAAAGCGGATGCACCGTCGCCGCCTATCGTGACCGCTACGGCATCACTGGAAATCGACCCCTCGGTGCAGCTCCGGAATCGACGGCACAGAAACTCGACGCCGCACGCGCTCGAGTCGCCCGCGAAGCAGCGCACCGGCTTGCGGAAGAAGGCCACGCGCAAGATGGACCGAGACGCACTCTATCAACCCGAACCGCGGAGCTGGTCACTAGGTAGAACTTGGTTGACTGCACGGTTTCTACGAGCACCTTCATTTCCCCTGTCTCTACTAGTCGAGAAAGTACGTGGACACTTTCTCCTCGCTGACCAAGAGATCTTCTGTCGATACACCGATTTCATGCGCAAGAGAGATCGAGCCGACGAATGCGAGCCGCGGTTCCGGATCGAAAGCCTTTTCGAGCAGATTGAAGTAGTGATCCAGACCCTCGTTCAATTGCTCGATCAGAGCCTGATATTCGTCATCGAGCCTCTGATCGAGAGCCCTTTGATATTCAAGGTACTTTTCAATCAGCTGCTCCTCCCGCTTGGATAGTGAGTCTCTGACTGACCGGTACATCACCATCCCGACGGCGTTGCCGATGACAGCACCCAACACAGGGATCGGGATTGCTGCTTGGCCGATGAATGAAGAAAGCGCACTCACGGCCGCGTCAAGAGACACGAGCTCCGCGTTCTCTAGGAATTCGATTTCGGTGATTTGGCCCGTTCGAAGCTTGTGTGCCTGCTCGGCGATGCCAAACGAGGCGGTCACGATCGCGCTGGCAACAGCTGCGGATGTAGCCGTGAAATTGGTCAGGGCGTAGATGCTGAGCCCGCGCACTCCACCGTTCATCGTGCCGAGTCCGGTCTCACCTAAGCCTGGCAGGACTGCCCTGAGGCTCATGCATCGATTCGCGCATTGGCACCCGGGCCATTAGTCGCGCGATTCCGCCTGGTCCGTCAGCGTGTACGCGGTACCCGGCGAATCGAGCTGGCCAGAGACCCGCGATGAAATCTTCGTCTTGAAGTAGGTGTGGCGTTTCCCTTTGAGCCGGAATTCCTCGAGCCGTCCTCGAGCCAGTCCTCTACACCTCCACAATTCATGTCGCACCGCGCTACTAGACTCGGGCTCGTGCCCCTCGTCGCTCACTACAAAGACCAGCGTGTTGAAGCATGGCGCTTAAATCATGTGGAATGGGTCGCCCTCAAACAGGGTTACAGGGACGCAGGCGTCGCCATGGTCTGCGGAGAGCCCGGATACCCGAAGACTTCGCCGAACGGTTTGCAGTTTTTTGCTCACAAGTCAGCTGACTGCACAAGGCACGAGGGCGGCCCGGAGTCGCCAGAGCATCTTCAAACGAAGGCGTTGATTGCTGCCGCCGGTGAGGCCCATGGATTCGAAGCAATCGTCGAATCTCCAGCGGATGATCGGTCGTTCATCATTGACGTACTGCTTGTTCGAGGAAGCCGGCGTATCGCCGTCGAAGCGCAGTGGTCCAAGCAGAGTGACGCCGAGGTCAGTCGGCGAAACGCGCGGTATACGGCCGTGGGCCTCGAAGTCTTGTGGCTCGTCGGCCCTCGTAACCGTGAATCGGTGAATGATGTGCGAGCAGAGCATCTGAACGGCACCGTCGACAACATCACTATCGATCTCGCCCTCGATTTGGCCGAGTCGAGGACGACACTTCCGCTTGCTCACGGGCTTGACCTGCTCTTCAGCCAGGTCCTCGCTCCAAAGCTTGAACCCGTTGTTACCAGTGCCTACGTCGCCACCGCGATGGCGAAATGTTGGAGCGAAGAATGCGGCAAATGGATCTCTTACTGGTACGTGGTTGACGTGGACATTGAGACAAGATGCGGCCAGACGGCCGCAGTCTGGCTTGACGACTATGAGCCCTGGCTGCCTGAACGTGTCGAGGAGCGGCTACAGGCCAGCATCATTGCCCAGATCACAGCAAGTGGCTTACCGAAGCCAACGTACTTCGAAAAGCGATACTCCAAAGTGGTGGAGACGTATTACATCGCCCAGAACTGCGGCTACTGCGGCCTCGTTCAAGGCGATGGCCACATCGCCCAGGACCGCAAATGGACAGGGTATCGGGTTCCCGTCAGTGGTAGAGCCAAGCTGCCCGCACCCGCCTTTAGCGCCCAGCACCTCTGCCGAGACGCCGGCCGAGGAGCCTGTGACCCAGAGCAGAACGAAGTGCTCGCGCAGCCGAAGGAACCGAGCTGGCGGAGGTTTGGGCTGAGCAGCACTGAGGACCGCGAGTATGAGGCCGTGCTTCCGGCCAAAGGCGAGCGACGGTCAAAGCGGTGACCGGAGGGGTTATGGACGGGTAAACAGGCAAAGGCCGTTTCGACTAATTCATTCGTTCGCTCGCCGTCATGGCGTGCAGATTAGCGCGAGCCCGTGCGGGAAAGCGCGAGCAAGCATCCGTTTGCCAATTGGCACGCGGCACTTTCGCCCGTGCGCATCCAGTCCTACAGTGTTGGCAGGCAACCTCTATTACGCGCCGACGCTCGTTGCTACGGCATAACTTTCAGTCCCTTCAGGTTCTTGTTGCCGAACGTCTGAAAGGCCGCGCCATGTTCGACCTCATTCTGGCCGCGATCGCCCGCAGCTACTTCTTCTTGCGCCGTTTCATGCCGACCGCCATCGTGATCGACGCAATCAATACGCGGCGCGGGCTGAAGTGGGGTGTGCCTGCGATGCTGCTCGCCGTTCCTTATTCGCTCGCAGCTATCTATTGCCGAGCGCAGGTCGAAGTTGGTGGTCCGGGCTGGCTGAACCTGCTCGTGTTGCTGTTCCTTTTCAACACGCTCAAGTTTGTTTTGATCGGGCCGATCAGCCTGCTGAAATTGATCACGGTTCGCGTTCGTGAAGCCGTGGCACGCCGGCGCATCACCCGGACGCTGCTCGCCAACGACGTCGAGCACTTCGACGAGTCCATACTCGTTTCGCGGCACGGCTAACGGCACGTCTGGGCTGGCGTACCTCTTGTTAGCGGCATGATTGGCTCACCCAGGTCCGCGCACAGGAGGCTGCACCATGACGATCCCGCAGGAGCAATTCGACGACCTGCTCAGCCGCACCGCGCTGGCCGCGCTGTTCTACTATCCGGAAGTCGCCGTCGACGATGACGGCCCCCACCTGCAGAACGACATCGCGTACTGCCTGGAGCCCGTCGCCGGGATCGCGGACGAGGATGCCGAGCGGCTCCGACTCGCGGTCGGGCGTGTGATCGCGAATCCGACGGCGCATCGCTCTGAACTGCTTGCTTTGGTCATCGAGCTCGCCCCGCCGCCGGCCGAGTAGCCGCGATCATGAACGACCCATCTGAGGAAAACGCCGCGCCGCGGAAGGCGCTGGCGGAGCATCCGTCTGACGAGGCGGAGAAGCGGCGCCAGTATGTGGCGGCGAACCGCGACCGGATCCGCGAGCTGAATCGTCTATGGCGGTCCGAACATCTCGACCGGGCCCGGGAGCTCAATCGGGATTCGATGCGTCGGGCTGCGGCTCGCCGGCATCGCGAGGCGGAGGTGCGGGCGCGGGGGAGGCAGCGTGCGAAGCGCTGGCGGGAGGAGCACCCCGAGCGCAAGCGTGAGTATCAGCAGCGGTGGGTGGCGGAGAACCGCGAGAAGGTGCGCGAGTACTACAACCGCTACTACGAGGCGCATCGCGACGAGGTGAATGCCCGCGCCGCGGCCAGGCGGGATGCCGACCCCGAGCGCACGAAGCAGATCACCCGGCAGTGGGCCGAGCGCAACAAGGATCGCCGGGCCGAGTTACAGCGCAACCGGCGCAGCGACCCGGAGATCTACCAGTCCGAGCTAGAAGCCAACGCTGCAGCGAGACGTCGCAAGCGCAGCCTGAGCCGGGCCGGCCTCCCGCCGAAACTTCTGCACGCGACGACCGTGGCTGAGCGACGCACCAACGAGCGCGAAGCTGACGCCTATTTCAATGACCCGTCGCGGCCAGAGCATCTGCGGCAGTTCACCGTTTTCGCCGAATCGCTCACCGAGCACATGCTCAAGAATGGCGCCCGCATGCACGAGTTCGCCGAGGCCTACGTATCGTCGCGTGCCCGCATCGGGCTGCCGTCGGTGTCGGTGGAGGACGTCGTCTACGCCCGAGCCGTCGACATAGTCGCAGAGCGGATGCGGCGGGTCGACCTACTGACCGGCCGCGACGTTGCGGCGGCTGTGCGGAGTGCGAAGGCCGAGGTTCAGCGCGAGGAGCGGCAGCGGCAGTTCGAGCGACTCATAAGAACAATCGTGACCCATGCGCACCGCAATAGTGCCCGGTTTCGCGTCGACGCGGAGATGGACAACCAGGCTAGGACTCATCGGGGAAAGCCTTCTGTGCCCGTCGAGTCACTGGTCGTGCAGCTCGCGATGCAGGAGGTCATTGGGCGCGTGCCCACGAACAGGCTGACAATCAAGGATGCTCGGAACGCTGCCCGCCTCGCGAGGCAGCGCGTTGCGATGTCGTTCCAAGCTCGTCCGGACGCGGTAGACGAACGGATTCACCGACGGCCAGTCGGGTAACTTGCCTTTGGCTTGCCACACCCTGGATGTGGGCGGATTTCGCGGTCTCCCTAGACGCCTGCCCAGATCGGTTAAGCGCGGTCGCGACCGTTGTGCGGAAGCGCGGGGCTAGTCACAGGCGGTCACCACGTCAGGTGTGGAACCCGAGACCAGGAGTTCGGCTCGCGCTCGGTATCGTATGTCGAACGGGTGTGGGTTTGGGGTCGAACAGTGGGACTTGATGCGCGCACGTTTATTCAACGTTTATTGCGTCGAGACCAGCCGAGATGGGCCGAGGTATTGCGATAGAATTGTGCCAGATATCACAGGGAACTCCTGATCAGATCGAGATCGGACAAGATCAGTCTAGGTTTCGCAATGAGAGTCGCTGAGCCAAGAAGGGTCCGCCGCAATCCGATTGTCGTAGGTTCGATTCCTACCGAGGGCACCGCGAGAGAATCGTTTCTCGCTTCGGCGGGGTGCCGGAGTGCGGGGCGCCGGAGTGCGGCGTGCCTTGAGCGCTCGTCGATGACCAGGCGTGGTTGGCCTGTTCTGGGCGTTTTTTCGGGTGCGGTCGCTGCGCGAATTGTCGAGGATTGCTAGATTCAAGTATGCGAGAACTTCAGGCGCGAATCATCGCGGAACTCAACGTCTCACCCACCATTGACCCTGCCTCAGAAGTGCGTCGCCGGGTGAAGTTTCTCAAGGAATACCTCAAGGACACGGGCGCCCAGGGACTCGTGCTCGGCATCAGCGGAGGCCAGGACTCCACCCTCGCCGGCCGGCTCTGCGCACTGGCAGTCGACGAACTCGTCGACGAGGGCCACCCGGCGACCTTCGTGGCCGTGCGCCTACCCTACGCGGTGCAGCGCGACGAAGCAGATGCCCGACTCGCGTTGGAATTCATCCGCCCGCGATCGCAGGCCACCTTCAATATCGAACTCGCCGTCGACGGGTTCGAGAGCGAGTTCCTGGCGAGCCTCGACGTTGCGATGACCGACTTCACCAAGGGCAACGTCAAGGCGCGCTCCCGCATGATCGCCCAGTATGCGCTGGCAGGCCAGCTCGGTCTGCTCGTGGTTGGTACCGACCATGCCGCCGAAGCGGTCACCGGATTCTTCACCAAGTACGGCGACGGCGGCACGGACATTCTGCCGCTGACCGGTTTGACCAAGCGTCAGGGCCGCGCCCTGCTGACGGAGCTGGGCGCGCCCGAACAGCTCTATCTGAAAGACCCCACGGCTGACCTGCTCGACCACACTCCCGGCCAGACCGATGAGGCCAATCTCGGCCTGCAGTATGAGAACATTGACGACTATCTCGAGGGCCAACCGGTCGAGGACGAGGTCGCCGCGGCGATCGAAACGCGCTACCTCAGCACCGAGCATAAGCGGCGGGTACCCGCCTCGCTGTTCGACGAGTGGTGGCAGTGATGTCGACACCATCCAGCGTGTCGAGCTGCCTCTAGAGCGTCGGGGCCGCCGACGACCGCGTGAGCGGGTCTGTGCTGCGCACCTCGAGCTTGTTCACGTCGTCGAGCAGGCGCTGGGTCTCGGTAGACGGCGACGCGCTTGATGGCGATGTTGTCGAAACGGATGCCGGGGTGCGGTTGACGGCCGCAGGCGTGAGCGGCGCGGCCCGCAGCGGAGCCGGCGCGAAATCGGTCGCGCTGTACTGGTCGTGGTGCTGCTGGGCCACCCAGGCTTCCTGTTCAGCGAGCAGGCTCTTCTCGGTGGAGGAGTTCTGCGCCTTCCAGCGGTCCAGATCGCTCTGAAAAATCTTGCGTGCTCGGGCCGGCTTGTTCTGCCAGTCCACCAAGCGGTCACGAAACTCGACCAGGGCCGGCTCCAGCTGGTACCCGAAGGTGGCGGAGGTGCGCTTGAGCTCATAGAGCTCGTGGGCGGCCCAGTTCGCGGCGATTCCCGATCCACGGATCGGCAGCAACCGCACCTGAATGTCGGCCTGGCCAACCGCCCGGTCACTCATGACCTGCTCCTGCGGTGTCAAAGAATTCCAGACGGATGCTTCGGTGGCGGCATCGATAAGGGTCGAGATCGCGGCGACCTTGATCTCACGATCCCGCTGGGTGAGGAGCCGTTTGACGGCCCCGCGGGAGATCAACGCCGCCAGCACGCTGGCAATGACGATCGCGCCGATGAACACGACCGCGGTGAAAACCATCGGTTGGGTGCTGACATCGGTAAACCAGGCTACGAAGCTATTCCACCATTCCATGTGGTGGATTTTATCCGCGTCGAACCCTGTTCGCGGGGACCAGCCGCGGCGTGCCCCCGCGCAGTTGCCACTATTACATGTCGCTCTAGTAGATGACGCTTTAGCGAAAACAGTCAACCGCGTCGTCGATGCGACAGAAGACGCCGAGGTCTCGGGTGCGGGTCGCGAACACCACGCGTCTGGCGCTGAATCGGTCGCCGTCGACGCCGGCATGGCGTTCGAGATAGCCGATGACGGCGCCAGCCGGATCGACGATGCGCCACAGCCCGTCGCGCACGAGAATGAAACTGCGGCCACGAACTTCGGGAACTACTGCGTGAGCAATCGGTGCGCTGAGAGTGGTCATACGTGCTCCTTCGTGGTGGCGACTCAGCCGGCCGCGGGTGATTCTTTCACCGTATGGGCGACCACTGACATCCGCTTCGGGCGAACGCGCTCCGAGAGTGCCGCTTCGACCTGTGGCCGCAGCGACCGACCAGTTAGGCTGGCCCGGTGCAAACTTTCGTGGTCGCAGGTGGATGTTTCTGGTGTCTCGATGCCGTGTATCGGGTGCTGCGCGGAGTGAGCGATGTCGTGTCGGGGTACACCGGCGGTACAACCGCCAACCCGACCTACGAAGCGGTCTGCAGCGGGCGCACCGGTCACGCCGAGGCCGTCGCGGTGACCTTTGACCCCGACGTCGTTCCGGCGAGTGTTATTCTCGACGTGTTCTTCACGCTGCATGACCCGACCCAGCTCAACCGCCAGGGCAACGACGTCGGTACCCAATACCGGTCGGCGATGTTCTTCACCGACGACGAGCAGAAGCAGCTGTTTGAAACCGCCCGCGATCGGGCGAACGAGTGGTGGGGCTCCGCCATCACGACCACCATCGAGCCGCTCGGCGACTATCACGAGGCCGAAAAGTACCACCAGGACTTCTTCAATAAGCATCCCGGTCAGGGTTACTGCATGGCGGTCGCCGTGCCGAAGGTCAATAAGATTCGCAAGTCGTACTCCCACTACCTCGTGAGCTAGTTTCTCCTCCACAGTCGCTCGGCTGCGGGATTCTCCACTGATTAGGATGGCTTCAACCGAGAGGTCGTTTCGGGCGGCACACTCGCAGTGTGCGACCCGGGAACGGCGAAGACTGGCACGAGTTGCCGTTCCCGGGGCGTGTGCGCCGACTGTTTGTTCGGCGCTTGCGCGATCGTGTTTACGCGATAACCGTGCCGGGAGAAACTATGAGCGAGCACATCACGGTATCCGGAATCATCGGTACCGTCCCCCGCCGGACCTTCGCCAAAAACGGAGCTCCGATCACGTCTTTTCGGCTGGCCGCCCGCCAACGTCATTTTGACCGGGCCAAGAACGACTGGGTCGACGACGACACCAGCTGGTACTCCGTCGCGATGTTTCGCCAGCTGGCCACGAATGCGGCTCAATCCCTCAGCAAGGGCGAGCATGTCATCGTGTCGGGACGGTTGATCATTCGCAGCTGGACCAACGCAGAACGCTCTGGAACGGACGTTGAAATTGTTGCTGACTCCGTCGGCCACGATTTGACCTGGTACACCACGACGTCGGTGCGGAGTGGTGCGCCGGACCCTGCGGGTGCTGGGCAGACCGGGCCGGAACCGGTCGAATCCGCGGAATCCGCGGAATCCGTCGAATCGGCCACCGCAGATGAGGCGGAGCGGGCACACACCGACCGTTCCAGAGACGGCTTTGTTCCGATCGACACCGACGCAGATCGGGACGAGTATGCGCGTTTAGACTCGTAATATTGTCCACGCGTGTGGACTGGGGGAGGCAGTTCGTGAGCGTGGCAGAAGCAGCACGGCAGAATATGAACGCGAGTACGGTAAAACGGCGCGCCCGCTGTTCGTGGTTCACCGTGGGTGCGGTGGGCGCGGTGCTGATCCTCGGTCTCAGCCTGACCGCGTGCACCGGCGGCCCGGCCGAGCCCGCCGCCAGCGGGACGGCGCCGTCCACTTCGTCTACACCAGACGCCTCGCCCATACCGGAGCCCTCGCCCATACCGGAGCCCTCGAGCATACCGGAGCCCGACCCGACCCTGTTGCCGACCGGAACCGCCGCCGAAAACCTCGTCTATTTCAACTTTCTCGCCGCCGCCGTCACCAAGGCGAACCCTGCCGCCGACGGACGCGCCTACATCGACGCGCTCGTGGCCGGCGGGTTCGACCGAAACGCCATGGAAGTGACCTTCGACCGCACCCAGGCTGATCTCGCCGCGGACTCGGTCCAGTTCTCGCTGCGTTTCGCCAACGAATGCCTGATCGGCCAGATTGGGCCGGCTAGCGACGGCTTCCACAGCGTGGTCGCGCCCATTCTGTCGACCGGATTGTGTCTTGTCGGGTCCACCCGGCAAATAGACTGGTAACCACTATGGCCGAATTTATTTACTCAATGGTCCGCGCTCGCAAGGCGATCGGCGAAAAGCTGATTCTTGACGACGTCACCATGTCCTTCTTTCCCGGCGCCAAGATCGGTGTGGTCGGCCCGAACGGTGCCGGAAAATCCACCATCCTGAAGATCATGGCGGGCCTGGACACCCCGAGCAATGGTGAGGCGAGACTCTCCCCGGGTTACACCGTCGGAATCCTCATGCAGGAGCCGCAGCTCGACGAGGGCAAGACCGTGCTGGAGAACGTGCAGGAGGGTGTCGGGCCGATCAAGGCCAAGGTCGACCGTTTCAACGAGATCAGCCTCGCCCTCGGCGAACCCGATGCCGACTTCGATACCCTGCTCGCGGAAATGGGCGTACTGCAGGAAGCCATCGATGCAGCGGATGCCTGGGATCTCGATTCCCAGCTCGAACAGGCCATGGACGCCCTGCGCACTCCGCCGGGCGACTCCGAAGTCTCCAACCTGTCGGGCGGTGAGAAGCGCCGGGTGGCGCTGACCAAACTGTTGCTGCAGAAGCCCGACCTGCTGCTTCTCGACGAGCCCACTAACCACCTCGACGCGGAGAGCGTGCTCTGGCTCGAGCAGCACCTCGCCAAGTACCCGGGCGCTGTGCTCGCCGTGACGCACGACCGGTACTTCCTCGACCACGTGGCCGAGTGGATCGCAGAGATCGACCGCGGACACCTGTACCCGTACGAGGGCAACTATTCGACCTACCTCGAGAAGAAGCAGGAGCGCCTTCTCGTGCAGGGCAAGAAGGATGCGAAGCTGTCGCGTCGTCTCGCCGACGAACTCGAGTGGGTACGCTCCAACGCCAAGGGCCGTCAGGTGAAGTCGAAGGCCCGCCTGGCTCGCTACGAAGAGATGGTCACCGCCGCCGAAAGCACCCGCAAACTCGACTTCGAAGAAATCGTGATTCCGGTCGGCCCGCGCCTCGGCGCCCAGGTGATCGACGCGACCAAGCTGGAGAAGGGCTTCGACGGGCGCATGCTCATCGACAACCTCAGCTTCACCCTGCCGCGCAACGGCATCGTCGGCATCATCGGCCCGAACGGAGTGGGAAAGACCACCCTGTTCAAGACCATCGTCGGCAAGGAACCGCTCGACGGCGGCGAGCTGAAGATCGGCGAAA
This sequence comes from Cryobacterium sp. CAN_C2, assembly GCF_015751745.1. Classification (NCBI taxonomy): domain Bacteria; kingdom Bacillati; phylum Actinomycetota; class Actinomycetes; order Micrococcales; family Microbacteriaceae; genus Cryobacterium; species Cryobacterium sp. CAN_C2. The sequence continues at coordinate 128,016 of NZ_JADOUX010000007.1, read as the reverse complement.
CGGTCGACATCTCCTACGTCGATCAGGACCGTGGCGGCATCGACCCGAACAAGACGCTGTGGGAGGTCGTCTCCGACGGCCAGGACTACATCCAGGTCGGCAAGATCGAGATCCCCTCGCGCGCCTACGTGTCGACTTTCGGCTTCAAGGGCCCCGACCAGCAGAAGAAGGCCGGTGTACTCTCCGGTGGTGAGCGCAACCGCCTGAACCTGGCGCTCACCCTCAAACAGGGCGGCAACCTGCTGCTCCTCGACGAGCCCACCAACGACCTCGACGTCGAGACCCTCGGTTCGCTTGAGAACGCATTGCTCGAGTTCCCCGGTTGCGCCGTGGTGATCACTCACGACCGGTGGTTCCTCGACCGGGTTGCCACGCATATTCTCTCGTATGAGGGAACCGACGACAACCCGGCCAACTGGTACTGGTTCGAGGGCAACTTCGAGTCGTACGAGCAGAACAAGATCGAGCGGCTCGGCCCGGATGCGGCCAAGCCGCACCGCTCCGCCTACCGCAAGCTCACCCGCGATTAAGACAGACCGGGAGACCTTATGAAGCTGCACGTACCGATTCGCCTGCGTTGGTCCGACCTCGATGCGTACGGTCACGTGAACAATTCCGAGATGCTGCGCCTACTCGAGGAGGCGCGCATCCTGGCTTTTTGGGCGACCGACGACGGGGCGATCGGCGCGAGCACGGCCGTGCTCGACGGTCGACCGGGAGCTGCGACCCTGACGCTGATTGCGCGGCAGGAGATCGAGTACCTGGCGCCGGTGCCGTACCTGCGCCAGCCGCTGGACGTGCGACTGTGGCTCGGCAAGCTCGGTGGGGCCAGCCTCGAGGTGTGTTACGAGGTGTGCAGCCCCGAAGGGGTCTCACCCGAGGTGTTGTATGCGCGGGCGAACACCACGATTGTGCTCGTCGACGCTGCGAGCGAGCGTCCGCGTCGCATCAACGACACCGAACGCGCGGCCTGGGCGCCGTACCTCGACGCCCCGGTAGAGTTTTCCCGGCGCTGAGGAACCGCTGGCGACTGGTCAGGCTTGTCGTCAACCAGACATGACGGCGTTGCCGTCGACCGTGACGGTCACCGTGTCGAGCCCCCGCGGCGCCGGACCGCCGAGTACATTCCCGGTCGCGAAGTCAAACCGCGATTGGTGACAGGGGCAATCGAATTCGGTCGCCGCCGGCTTCACTTTGCAGCCCTGGTGGGGGCAGATTGCGCTGAAAGCAACGACCGTGCCGGATGTCGGTTGGGCGAGCAGAATTGCTTGTCCATCCAGCGTGACCGCGATGCCGCCGCCAACCGGGACGTCGGAGAGCTTGGCGATCTGGGTTGCCGTGGTCGGCGAGCCGGAATCGGTGCCCGACCGACTCGGATCGGTGGTGCCAGCGTCCGGCGTGCTGCTGCAGGCGGCCAAGGCCACGGCTGTAGCAGCGCTTCCTCCGGCCACGATGATGTTGCGACGGGTCAGGTTGAGTTCCGGTGTCATGGTGCTCCTCAATACACGAGTTCGCGGGTAAATCGCTGCTGCTTCAGCTGATAACGAAGTGACTGGCGATTTTGTTCACTACATTAGCGCTGCAATTAAACTTTAATCGCACAGTAACCGTGTCAGCAGGGGAGGTAGGCCATGACGGTTGAGCGCGCTGAACTGTTACCGGCCCTCCATGACGAACACGGATCACTTCTGTAGCACTACGTTGTACGGGTGACCCACTATTCTGCCCTCGCCGACGATGTCGTGCAAGAAACGTTACTGCGTGCCCGGCTACGGCCCCGACCAGTCGATCAGACCGATGTGGCGGCCTAGCTGTTCACGGTGGCCCGCAACCTCGTGATCGACGATCGGCGCTCGGCCAGGACCCGGCATGAGATTGTGACAGATCAGCTACCCGACGTGCCCACCGGCGACCAGACCGACGCGCTGCTGGACGCCTGGCTGGTTTCGGACGCACGCCATGACCTCTCACCCAACCACCGGGCGGTCATCGTCTGTGCGTATTTTCGGGGCCAGTCGGTGGCCGAAACCGCGCGGGACCTCGTCATTCCCGAAGGCACCGTGAAATCGAGGCTGCACTATGGCCTGCGAGCCCGGCGACTCGCACTGCACGAGCGAGGAGCGACGGAGTGAGGAGTGACGGAGCGAGGAACCCTCCAGCGGATCGGTACAGCGAGTGGGATGGAGCCAACGTGCTCGGCGCCCTGGTATCGGGGGACGGCCATGACTACGAACGAATAATGACTGCGCCGGCTGCAGCCAGGCGGTCGCGCACCTCGTGGGTCTGCCCGGGCTGCTCGCCCAGGTACCGAGCGAACAGGCCTTACTGCTCGGCCTTTCCGCCGATTCGACATCGGATACCGCTTCGTCGCTCTCGGCGGGCCCGCCTGCTGGTCGCCGGAGGCGTGGTCGTGGCCGCCGCGGTCGCTGCATCCGCTGCACTGGTCCTGCCTGGCTGGCTCGAGCAGCCCGGCATCGGGGCAGGCGAACCGGCCGTGGCCATGACCGCGATGGTACCCAGCCCACTCAAAGCCACATTCCGCCTCACCGGGAAGACTGGGGTACCCGCATCGACGCGAACTGCAGCTATGCGCACAACAGTGCTGACTTCGGTGCGCAGCCCTATGCCCTGTTCGTGACCGACCGGGCCGGCCGCGAGACAATCGTCGCCGGCTGGATCTTCGGGCCCGGCACCACAATCAGCGCGGCCGGCACGACGACCGTGGCCGAAAATGACATTGCGAGGGTTGATATTCGGTGGATGCCCGACGAACGCGTGCTCTTAAAGTCCAGACCGAGCTGGTAGCTGGCGCGCTACTCCAGAACGATGGGGACGCGCAGCATGCCTTCCTGCGCCACGGTGGCCAGAAGTACGCCCTCGCGACTGAAGATGCTGCCCGTGGCCAGACCGCGACCGCCCTGCGCGCTCGGGGAATCCTGCACGTAGAGCAGCCATTCGTCGACCCGACCGAAGCGGTGCCACCACATGGCGTGGTCCAGGCTCGCGACCTTGAGGCCGGGAGAGGACCAGGCGACGCCGTGCCGACGCATGATCGGTTCCATGATCGAGTAGTCGCTGGCATAGGCCAACGCCGCGCGGTGCAGGTCGGGGTCGTCGGGCAGCGCAGAGAAGGTCTTCATCCACACCATTTGGCGGGAGGTGTGTTCACCGTTGACCTTGAGATAGATCGGTGAGGGAACATGCCGCATGTCAAAGGGGCGCTCGCTCGCCCAATAGCGCGCCACCGAATGGTCGATGTGCGCAAGCGAGGCGGATGCCGTCGGCAGGCCTTCCGGATCGGGGATATCCGTCGGCATTTCCAGATGGTGTTCCAGACCCTCGTCGGTGTCCTGGAAGGACGCGATCATCGACAGGATCGGCACGCCGTCCTGGTAGCACTGCGTGCGGCGGGTGGAGAACGAGCGACCATCGTGAATGCGCTCGACCGAAAAGGTGATCGGCTGGTTGACGTCGCCGGGGCGCAGAAAATAGCCGTGCATCGAGTGCACGTGCCGTTCGTCGGGCACGGTACGCATCGCGGCGACGAGCGACTGGGCCAGCACCTGCCCCCCGAACACGCGGCCGAGCGGCATCCACTGGGACGGACCGGTGAAGATGTCCTCGTTGGTGCGGGCACCGGTGTCCGTCAGATCGAGGACGGCCAGAAGGCCTTCCATCGGCTTGTGCATGCTGTCTCCTCGGGCAAGTTCGCGACCGCGGCATGCGGGTGTTTCGTATCTTGGTAGTTTAGGAGATGATGAGCCAGTCATTTACTCTTACCGATTCCCAGTCCCTCAGCGACCTGATCGTGTTTCTCTCACGTTCCGGGCGTGTTCTCGACGGTTCCGTGCGCCTCATGGCGTCCGAGGGCGTTCTTGCGGTGTACACCGCCATCTTCTATCCGCGTGGTCTGCTCGACGCGAGTCCGACCGTGCTCGGCCTGCGCACCTTCTCCCTGCAGGAGCCGGTTGACCTCGACAAGGTCGTGCCGGTGCGGTCCCTGCTGGAACGCCTCAAACGCCTCGAATCCACCGCGCCTGATCTGACCCGGCCGGTCATCGTGACCGTTCCCCTCGAGGTGAACACCGTCACCTGGGCCGGTATCTCACCGCCGAAGGGCGGCTGGGAACCGCACGGCCAGACGCCAGCAGCGCACCTCGAAGCGGCCGCTCGGACCGGTATCGACGAGGTCGCCGCCGCCCTGCCGGAGGGCACTGGAGAGCTGATCGTCGAACGCGTGCGGTCCGAGGTCTGGGGCCGTCACGTCGACGGCCTCGAGTTCGTGCCGACCGGCGCCGGTTTTGCCGCGTTCAGCCTGGGGTTTCTCGCCGAAGACGAACCGGTGCAGCTCTTCGAGTCGGGGCTGTGGACCCGCCTCAGCACGAGTCGCGGCCATGTTCTGGTGCGGCGCAAGCCGTGGACCCTCAAGGCCTAGCCGGCTACAGACCGGCGGTGTCGGTCGCGAGCAGCGCCGCCCAGACATCCGCGCGCGCCGGAAACGACCCCAGATCGCGGTACAGCAGTTGTTCCGCCTGCTGAATGCGGCTGCGCACCGTGTGGCGATGCACCCCGAGCTGGGTGGCGGCTTCGCCGAAATGCCCATTGCAGAGCAGCCAGACCCGCAGGGTGCTCAGAAGCTCGGTGTTGTGCGCCCGATCGTGTGCCAGAACCGGTGCGAGTGTTGCCAGGCCGACCTCGCGGGCATCGGTTCTTGCCAGCAGTGCCAGCACACCCTGGCGGGCGACAACACTGAACTCGGTCACGCCCGGTGCGCTCTCCCGCGCCCGGGCCAGCGCCTGCTGGCCTTGATCGAGCGCGCGGGGCAGCTGTCGATAGGTGGTCGGCTCAGACAGTCCGGCGTGCAACTCAAACAAGGCGCACAGATTTGCCAGGATGCCGTGGGCCGCCCGGTCCAGACACAGCACGATGGTGTCGTCCTGGCGGGCGAAGAACAGCTGGCCGGGGGAGTCCTCGACGCGTAGCTCCAGATACTCGGTGATCGCGTCGCGGCGGAGAGCCGGCGCATCGACGACCGCGACCAGCACCGGTGCAACGGGGAGCGCACCCCACATCTGCCGGGAGATCTGATCGACGAGTTTCTGGTCACCCCCGAGCAGGGTGTGCATCAGGCCGGAGCGCAGCAATCCCTGTGCGCGATCGAGCGCGTTGTTCTGCTCCAGGGCCAACCCGGCAAGTGCGATAACGCTCGTGACGACTTCGGTGCTGGCCCGGTCGAGCGCTCGCGGACCGCCGAGGGCGAGCACACCGCGCAGGCGGTCGTGGCCACCGAGGGTTTGCAGGGTGAGGGTCTCTCCATTCGCGTTAACTGCGCTGCTGGAACGCTGCCCGCGGGCGAGCAAACGCCGGGCCTCGTGCTGAACGGTGGCAAGAGCTTCGGGGGCAGCGGTGAACGTGGCGCGGGGAAACACCCGGTCGAGTGTGCCGCTCGCGTCGAACAGCGCGACCCAGTGGCCGAGCTGGGCCGACAGCTCGGCGAGTGTCGCACTCAAACCGTCGGGTCGGAGCGCGGCGAGCGCGATGGCACGCTGTGCCCGCAGTGCCCAGGTAGCGCGCGCATACCGATCCTCGGCCACCAGGTCGGCGGCCGCCCGGGCCACGGCAATGAACGGAGTGCGATAGGGAACCTCAAACAGCGGCAGCCCGATCGAGCGGCAGGCCGCGATCAGCCCGTCGGGCGTGCCGTCCCTAATGACCTCGGTGCCAAAACCGAGCGCCGTGATGCCCCGCTCCTGCAGGCGCTCTATATAGGAGCGGTAGTCTGCGGGCGCTGTCAGGTCGCTGCCGAACTGTGTACCGGTCGTGAGCAGTACCTGGTCGGCTGACAGGAACGGGGTCGGATCGACCAGGTCGGAGCTGTGCACCCAGTCGACGGCTTTATCGAGCATCGTCTCGAGCGCGGCCGGGTCGGCGTCGCCGAGCACCGTGAGTCCGAGGTTCGGGTGGGCGACGAGCCTGCGCAGGGTGGGAAGCATGATGCCTTATACGAGTTGGCGAGAGTTAGTCATTCAACTATACAGCTGGGACATGTCATCGAAACTCCCATCTGTCTAGCCTTACCGAACTGGCATCGTGGCCGCGATACCGCCGTTTTTTTTGGATCGGACACTCTTATGACACTTGTAGACACTCCTCGTCTCACCGGCACGCCGCTTGGCGGCCCTACCCTGGCACAGGAACGCACGCTGGTCACGAACATCCCCGGGCCGAAATCGCGTGCGCTGAGTGAACGCAAAGCCCAGGCGGTTTCGGCCGGCGTCGGCATCTCGCTGCCGGTGTACGTGGTGGCCGCCGGTGGGGGCGTGCTCGTCGACGTCGACGGCAACTCGCTCATCGACCTCGGGTCGGGGATCGCCGTCACCGGTGTTGGCAACAGCGCCCCGCGCATCGTCGAGGCCGTTGCTGCCCAACTGGCCCAGTTCACTCACACCTGCTTCACCGTGGCGCCCTACGACTCCTACATCGAGGTGGCCGAAGCACTGAACCGTCTCACGCCCGGCGACCACGAGAAGCGCAGCGCGCTGTTCAACTCCGGCGCCGAATCGGTGGAGAACGCTGTCAAGATTGCCCGCCACTTCACCGGCAAGCAGGCCATCGTGGCCTTCGACCACGCATACCATGGCCGCACGAACCTGACCATGGGCCTGACAGCCAAGAACCAGCCCTACAAGAATGGCTTCGGTCCCTTTGCGCCCGAGGTGTACCGGGCACCCATGTCGTACCCGTTGCGAGACGGCGGCCTCGACGGCGTCGTGGCGGCGAACCGTGCCATCTCGCAGATCGAGAAGCAGATCGGGGCGAGCAACCTTGCCGCCGTCATCATCGAACCCATTCAGGGCGAGGGCGGCTTCATCGTTCCCGCCCGGGGCTTTCTCGCCACCCTGCTTGCCTGGTGCCGCGCCAACGAGGTTGTGTTCATCGCCGATGAAATCCAGACCGGCTTCGCCCGTACAGGACACATGTTCGCCTGCGAGTACGAGGGGATCGTGCCCGACATGATCTGCACCGCCAAGGGCATCGCCGGCGGACTGCCCCTGTCGGCCGTCACCGGACGCGCCGACATCATGGACTCGCCGCAGGCCGGTGGCCTCGGTGGCACCTACGGCGGTAACCCGCTTGCCTGCGCCGCCGCGCTTGCCACCATCGACACGTATGAAGCTGAGCACCTGGTCGAACGGGCCGCCACCATCGGAACGATCATGGGCAAGCGCCTCGGTGCGCTCGCCGCGTCCGACCCCCGCATCGGCGAGGTGCGCGGCCGCGGCGCCATGATGGCCATCGAGCTCGTCGACCCCGCCACGGGGGAACCAGACGCCGCACTGACCGGTCGGGTCATCGCAGCCGCCCACGCGCAGGGCGTGATCCTGCTGGGCTGCGGGACATACGGTAACGTCATACGCTTTCTGCCACCGCTCAGCATTCCGGACCACCTGCTGCTCGAGGGCCTGCAGGTTTTGGCCGACGGCCTGGCCGCCGCATGAGCGTCCTGCTGGAGGGCGCCGTTGCCTTCTCCGTCAAGGAACGCAGCACTGCGTTGCTCGCCCGCATACCCGACCAGCTCTACATCAATGGGCAGTGGCAAAATGGCACCGGGGAACCCATCGTGGTGACCGACCCGGCGACCGGGCGTGTTCTCAAACGAATTCAGAACGCATCCGCCGCTGATGGCGCCCGCGCGCTCGATGCGGCCGTTGCGGCCGCGGTCTCCTGGGCGGCCACCCCGGCTCGCGCGCGTGGCGAGATACTGCGCCGAGCATTTGACCTGCTGCAGGAGCGTCGCGAAGATTTCGCCTTGCTCATGACTCTCGAAATGGGCAAACCGATCGCTGAAGCCAACGGGGAAGTCACCTACGGCGGCGAATTCTTGCGCTGGTTCAGCGAGGAAGCCGTGCGCATCAGCGGTCGATACGGTGCCAACCCGGAGGGTACCGGCACGATGGTGGTCACCCATCGACCGGTCGGCCCGTGCTACCTGATCACGCCGTGGAACTTTCCCCTCGCCATGGCCACCCGCAAGATCGCCCCGGCGCTCGCAGCGGGCTGCACGGTCGTCGTCAAGCCCGCCGAACTCACTCCGCTGACCACACTGTTGTTTGTGCAGCTGCTCGAGGATGCCGGCGTGCCGGCCGGCGTCGTCAACGTGATCACGACGACGCAGTCGCAAGCGGTGTCGGCCCCGATCATCGCCGACCCCCGGTTGCGCAAGCTCAGTTTCACCGGATCCACGGTTGTCGGGCGAGCGCTCATCGCCCAGGCGGCCCAGAACGTGTTGCGCACGTCAATGGAACTCGGCGGCAACGCCCCGTTCCTCGTCTTCGCCGATGCAGATATCGAGAAGGCCGTCACCGGCGCCATGCTCGCGAAGTTTCGCAACACCGGCCAGGCCTGCACGGCAGCCAATCGGTTCATCGTTCACGCATCGATCGCCGAGGACTTCAGCCGTCAGCTGACCGACCGGGTCAACGCCCTCGTGCAGGGACCCGGCACCGACCCAAGAGTGAATCTCGGGCCGCTCGTGACCGACGCGGCCGTCGACAACATCGTTGCCCTCGTGCAGGACGCCCTCTCGCGCGGCGCCACGCTGCTCACCGGCGGCATTCGACCCGACGGGCCCGGCTCGTTCTACGCCCCCACCGTGCTGACCGGCGTAAGTGCCGACAGTCGCATGGTGCGGGAAGAGATCTTCGGCCCGGTCGTCGGAATCACCACCTTCGAAACAGATGAAGAGGCCATTGAATTGGCAAATGACACCGAATATGGACTGATCGGCTATATTTTTACCAACGATATGACCCGTGGGCACCGTATGATCGACAGTATCGACACCGGAATGATGGGCCTCAACACGGGTCTCGTATCGAACGCCGCAGCACCATTTGGCGGTGTCAAACAGTCCGGGCTCGGTCGTGAGGGCGGCCTTGAAGGCATCAACGAATACCTCTCGATCAAGTACACCCTCATTCCCGGATACTAACCCGCCAGACAATACAGGAGCAACCATGACCACGATCGATCGTGACGTCGTTATTATCGGCGCCGGGGCATCCGGTCTCACCGCCGCGACCACGCTGCAGAAAGCCGGCCTCAGCGTTGCCGTGCTCGAAGCCCGCGACCGCGTCGGCGGGCGCCTGTTGACCGACCGGATCGAGGGAGCCATGCTCGAGATCGGCGGCCAGTGGGTCTCGCCCGACCAGCACGCACTCAAAGGCACGCTGGCCGAGTTAGGCCTGGCCACCTATCCGCGCTACCGGGCCGGTCGAAACGTCTACATCAACAGTGCCGGCGTGGTCAGCCGGTTCGACGGAGACATCTTTCCGGTACCGGCCCGGACCGAGGCGCAGATCGTCGGCCTGATCGACAAACTCGACGCCCTCGTGGCTGAAATCAACCCGGATAGCCCGTGGGAGCATCCGCTCGCCAAAGAACTCGACGAGGTGTCATTCAGCCGCTGGCTCGAGAAGCAGACCGATGACCAGGAAGCTCGCGACAACATCGGCATGTTCATCGCTGGGGCCATGCTCACCAAGCCCGCCCACGCCTTCTCGGCGTTGCAAGCTCTGCTCATGGCTGCCAGTGCCGGGTCGTTCAGCAATCTCGTCGACGCAGATTTCATTCTCGACGAGCGTGTTGTCGGCGGGCTGGCGCAGGTGCCGCTGTTACTGGCCGAGAAACTCGGCGGCGACGTCTACCTCGCGCAGCCGGTGCGCAGCCTGGCCTGGAGCGACGGGGACGTCACGGTCGTCGCCGACGGCATGACGGTGACCGCCCGACACGCCATCGTGGCCGTTCCGCCGCCGCTGATCAGCCGTATCAGCTTCGTGCCAGCCTTGCCGCGACGCCAGCAACAGCTGCACCAGCACCTCTCGATGGGCTGTGTGATCAAGGTGCACGCCGTCTACGAGACACCGTTCTGGCGTGCCGACGACCTCTCGGGCACCGCGTTCAGCCCCTACGAGCTCATTCATGAGGCCTACGACAACACCAACTTCAACGACCCGCGCGGCACCCTCGTTGGTTTCGTCTCCGACGAAGAAGCGGATGCCGTCTTCGCGCTGAGCGCCGACGAGCGCAAGGCGCGTGTCCTCGAGTCACTGTCGCACTACTACGGCGAGCAGGCGCTGCACCCGGTTGTTTACTACGAAAGCGACTGGGGTTCCGAAGAATGGACCCGCGGCGCCTACGCGGCCAGCTTCGACATGGGCGGACTCGTTCGGTACGGTGCCGAACTACGCAGCCCCGTCGGCCCGATCTCCTTCTCGTGCAGCGACATTGCCGGCAAGGGATACCAGCACGTTGACGGCGCCATCCGGGTCGGGCAGGACGTTGCCGCGGCGATCATCGCCACACGCCAGCTGGTCGCCAGCCCGACCGTGTGAGGTCTCTGGTCGGCTGAATCGCAACCCGGGCGGGAGCGGATGCCCTCGCCCTCGGTGGCGCCGAGGGTCTCGACCGCACTGAGCCGCTTGACCGGGGCGTTGTTGCGCGAGCGCGCCCGCCGCCTGCGTGAGTGCCGTGTTCACCGCGGCGGGAAGTCCCAGCGGAAGGATGGCACTTGCAAACCCCACCGCGAAGAACCGAGCCTCATGAAAAGGCGGGTCGGCCTGCACCGCCACGACCAGCAGCAGCGCCACCGCGTCGTCGGCGATGTTGCGGGCCAGATAGCCCCTCTCGCGCTGCAACGGACTCACCGTGCCCGGTGCCGGGCCACCTCGAGGTTCAGTTCATCAGGCCGGTGCGCGATGGGCCATGACGCGCTGCAGCACCTTTGGTTCGGAGAACCGATAGTCGTCACCGGCCTCGATCGCGGCGGCAACAGGGTCAGGGCCGGAGTGAGGCAGTGCTCGGGGTGAGGCAGTGCTCGGGGCAGTCGAAGCAAGACGACCGTGATTGCCGTGTGGCGTGGTGCTCGTGTACGCGGATCCCGCGCGTCAGCTGGCCGCGTGTGCGAAGCGTGCCGCTCGAGGGCGAGCCTATCGAGAGCTGGTCACGATCAGGGGCGACCATGCGCCTGTGGTAACGCGGCGCGGTCTACTCCTGGAAGCTGTTCACCATCGCGAACGCGGCGCGCTCCAGATAATCCCAGAGAATGCCCTGCTGTAACGGCGGCAGATTGGCCGCGTCGACGGCAACGCGCATGTGGCCCAGCCACCGGTCGCGGGCATCCGGATTGACCTTGAACGGCACATGCCGCTGGCGCAGCCGCGGGTGACCGCGTTGCTCGCTGTAGGTCCCGGGGCCGCCCCAGAACTGTTCGAGGAACATGACCAGCCGGTGTTCGGCGGGGCCGAGGTCGTCTTCGGGGTACATCGGCTTCAATACCGGGTCCGTAGCCACGCCCACGTAGAAGTCGTGCACGAGCTTTTCAAAGAACGAAGTTCCGCCGACCTCGTCGAAGAACGTCGGCACTGCGGCAGTACCGTTCTCACCCTCGCGCAGGTGCACGGCGGCGGGGGCAGTCGGCTGGTCGGTGGGGTGTCGTTCAGAGGTCACGTGGGGCAGCTTTCTTCTGTGGGCTCGTTCTGTGGGTTCGTTCTGTGGGGCAGGGTCAGCCAATGCCGTCACCGCGAGTTTCGGGGTCGGGCGTCTTCATCGGAGCCGGAACGTTTTTGGCCTTGCGCGGCTTCCGCACCGAGACGGGGCCGGTGCGCACGCCGTCAACGACGTCGGGCACGGCGGCCGCGGCCCCTTCGGCCGCGTCGATGGCGCCCTCGGCCGGTTCAATGGCCGATCCGTCGATGGTGCCGTCGCCGGAGGTCATGACCACGCTGTTGAGAGGGGTAAGCGGCACGCCCATGCCATCGAGGGCCTTCTTCATGTGCAGGCGCAGATCGCGGGCAAAGTCCCACTTGGCCGAAACCCGGGTCTTGACCACGAGCCGGGTGACGAGGGCTTCGGCGCTGATCGACTCGAGGCCCCAGATTTCGGGCTTTTCGAGAATGAACGCGCGCCACTTGCGACTCGACGCGAGGGCTCTGGCCACGCGCAGAAGCTCGTCTTGCACGGCCTCGACGTCGGAGCTGTAGGGAATGGCGAGATCGATGATGACGCGGGCCCAGCCCTGCGACATGTTGCCGACTCGAAGAATCTCGCCGTTGCGAACGAACCAGAGTGTGCCGTCGATGTCGCGCACCTGGGTGATGCGAATGCCGACCGTTTCTACGATACCGGATGCGAATCCCACGTCGACAATGTCACCCACGCCGATCTGGTCTTCCACGACCATGAACAGGCCGTTGAGAATGTCCTTGACGATGTTCTGCGCACCGAAACCGAGGCCGGCACCGATTGCCGCCGTGAGCAGCGCGAAGGAGCCGAGAATGTCCTTGTTCAGTGTGGTGACGATCAGCAGCAGAGCAGTGATCAGAATAAACACGTTCACGATATTCGCCAGCACGGCGCCGAGGGTGCGCGAGCGCTGCACGACGCGCACCGCCGCCATCGGCGACACGTTCAGCGCCTGGGTGTCATCGACCTTCTGCGTCTTCTTGACGCCGGAGACGATCTGCTGCACGACCCGCCGAATGACGAATTGCAGAGCCCAGCGCAGGGCAAAGGCGATGACGATGATCGCCGCAACGGCAAAGATCTTTTCCCCATAGGCAGTCCACGGAATTTGAGCGAAGTAGGCACCGAGGTCGGTCCAGAAAGTTTTCCAGTTCATATCAGAACCAGTCTACCGAGGGGCTTCGGCGGCATCCGTGACGTGGCCTCGGCGCTGCTAGCCGGGCCCCGCTATGCGGCCGGCGCAACCCGATGCAGGCAGCACAGCAGCGACATCCTCTCGGTTTGCGTGGAGTTTGCTGTGAACGTCGGGGCGAAAGTGAAAACCCCGCGACCAGCCTATGGACGGTCGCGGGGTTCGCAGTCGTGCAGGACTGGCGAACTATTCGGCGTCGCGCGCCTGTACCTTGAGTGAACGTTCGACACCGGCCAGGTTCTCAACCACGAGGCGGCGCAGGGCGGCCGGCTCGGGGTTCGCATCGAGCCAGGCGCCGGTCGCGTCGGCGAGAGCCTGACTGTTCAGCGGTGCCGGGTAGAGGCCGATCACGAGCTTCTCGCCGATCGAGAAGCTGCGGGCAGCCCACACCGCCTGCAGCATGTCGAAGTAGGTCGCGACGAACGGCTCGAGCAGCCCCGAGTCGTTCACCCTCAGGAACCCGGCGGCCGTCGTGCGCACGATGGTCGTCGCGGCCGTATCGACGTCGATGAGCGACGACCAGGCGGCGAGCTTGCCCTCGGCGGTGGGCAGAGCTGCCCGGGCCAGGGCGGCCGACTGGGCGCCTGTGGCCGTGTTGTCGGCCGCGAGCGCTGCGTCGATCTCGGTCGCGTCAGCGTGGCCGCCGGCGACGAGGGCGGTGAGCAACTCCCAGGCGAGGTCGGTGTCGACCGTGAGTCCGTCAAGCATGGTGCTGCCCGAGCGCAGAGCGGCTACGTTGTCGAGCTGCGCCGAGGTGGCCGCGACGGAGGCAAAGAACTTCACGAACTGGAATTGGGCATCGCTACCGGCCGCCGCTCCCTGCGCTAGCGTCCACAGCGCGTCGGCGACCTCGGTCGTGACGGCGGTGCGGTGCGGTGCGGCCACGTAGTAGGTGGCGGTGAGCACGACCTGGCCGAGCACGGTGCGCAGCGTGGTCGACTCGGTTTCAGTGGCAACGTTCTTCAGCACCAGATGCACGAAGTCGCGCGCCGTGGTTTCGGCGTCGCGGGTGGAGTCCCAGACCGAACCCCAGACCAAGGCGCGGGCGAGCGGGCTTTCAATAGCAGCGAGGTGCTCGAGGGCGCAGGCCTGCGAGGCCGGGTCGAGGCGCACCTTGGCATAGCTGAGGTCGTCGTCGTTGAGCAGGATCAGGTCACCACGCGCGTGGCCGACGAGGGCGGGGACATCCGTTCGCGAACCGTCGACGTCGAGCTCGACCCGGTGCGTGCGCACGAGTTTGTGTGCATCGTTGAAGGTGTAGAAGCCGATCGCGAGGCGGTGCGGGCGAATGGTGGGATAGTCGGCCGCTGCGGTCTGCAGTACCGTGAAGCCGGTGATGATGCCGGCGTCGTCGACAGCGATCTCGGGGCTGAGGGTGTTGACGCCCGCGGTTTCCAGCCAGAGCTGGGCCCAGCCGCTGAGGTCTCGACCGCTGGCCAGTTCCAGCTCGACGAGCAGGTCGCGCAGTTCGGTGTTGCCCCACTGGTGCTTCTGAAAATACGAGCCGACGCCGGTGAAGAACGCCTCGATGCCCACCCAAGCGGCGAGCTGCTTGAGCACCGACCCACCCTTGGCGTACGTGATGCCGTCAAAGTTGACGAGCACGTCGTCGAGGTCGCGGATAGTGGCGACGACCGGGTGGGTCGACGGCAGCTGGTCCTGCTTGTAGGCCCAGCTCTTCTCCATCACGGCGAAGGTGGTCCACGCCTCGTGCCACTCGGTGGCCTCAGCGGTGGCGATGGTCGACGCCCACTCGGCAAAGCTCTCGTTGAGCCAGAGGTCGTTCCACCAGGTCATGGTGACCAGGTCACCGAACCACATATGGGCAAGCTCGTGCAGAATCGTGACGACGCGGCGTTCCTTGATGGCGTCGGTCACCTTGGAGCGAAAGATGTACGTTTCGGTGAAAGTGACCGCGCCGGCGTTCTCCATCGCTCCGGCGTTGAACTCCGGCACGAACAGCTGGTCGTACTTGTCGAACGGGTAGGCGTAGCCGAATTTCTCCTCGTAGTAGGCGAAGCCCTGGCGGGTCTTCTCGAGGATGTAGTCGGCGTCGAGGTATTCGCTGAGGCTCTTGCGGCTGAACACACCGAGCGGAATGGTGCGTCCGTCACTCGACGTGAGTGAGCTGCGCACGACGGCGTAGGGACCAGCGATAAGCGCGGTGATGTAGCTCGAGATGGTGTGCGTCGGCTCGAACGCCCAGGTACTGGCACCGTTGCCGGCATCGGTCGGTTCGGGGGTGGTGGAGTTGGAGATGACCTGCCACGCGCTCGGCGCCGTGACGGTGAAGGAGAATTTAGCCTTGAGGTCGGGCTGCTCGAACACGGCGAAGACCCGGCGGGAGTCCGGCACCTCGAACTGGCTGTACAGGTAGACCTCGTTGTCGACCGGGTCGACGAAGCGGTGCAGGCCCTCTCCAGTGTTGGTGTACAGCGCGTCGGCGACGACGACGAGCTCGTTTTCGGTCTTCAGACCGTCAAGCGCAATACGGATGCCGTCACTCACGACGGCCGGGTCGAGCGCGGCACCGTTGAGGGTCACCGAGTGAACCTGCGCCGTGATGGCGTCGATGAAGGTCGAGGCGCCTGGGGTGGCGGTGAAGCTGACCGTGGTCGTGCTGCCAAACGTGGTGGGACCGGTGGTGAGGTCGAGCACAACGTTGTAGCTCGCTACGGTTACGAGCGCTGCGCGCTCCGCCGCTTCAATGCGGGTGAGGTTTTCTCCAGGCAACAGGTTCTCCAATTCGATTCACGATTCGATTCGCGATTGTGAAGCTCTGGCACTCGTGGAGCCATCGCACCTCGCAAGCCTAACCATGATTACGATGTGCACATGAGAGAGAGCACCGATCCGCTGGTCGCCACCAGCGCGCGCTACCGGGCCTTCGCCGAGGTCGAAGCCCGCGGCTTGAGCGCCTGCTACGAACGGTGGGCCGTTGGCATTGCGGACGACCCCCAGCTCGTGTCATTGATAGACGAGCTGCCCGCGGCCAAGCGGCAGCCGAACCTGATGTTCAGCGCGGCCCGGTTTCACGGGGCGCCGGTGGGGGAGTATGCACCGTTCGCCGCGTGGCTGCCGAAACACTGGGCCGACGTCGCCGCGACGTGCCTGACCCACGCGACGCAGACCAACGAGCCCGGTCGCTGCGCCGTGCTGCTGCCGGCTCTGGCGGCGCTCGCCGGACCGCTTGCGCTCATCGAGGTGGGGGCATCCGCTGGTCTCTGCCTGCATCCCGACCGGTACAGCTACCGGTATCGGTTCGCCGACAGTGACAGTGACAGTGGCAGTGGCAGTGGCAGTGGCGGCGGCGACGAGCGGATGCTGCATCCTGTCGATGGTCCCAGCCCGGTGCTGCTCGACTGTGTGGTCAGCGGCCCCGTGCCACTACCCGAACGGATGCCCGACATCGTCTGGCGCGCCGGCATCGACCTCAACCCGCTCGACGTGCACAGTGACGCGGACGTGGCGTGGCTCGAGGCGCTCATCTGGCCGGAGCACGACGATCGGCGGTCCCGGCTGCGGGCCGCAGTTGCGGTGGCCCGGCAGCACCCGGTCGAGATCGTGCGCGGTGATCTCAACGACGAGATCGAGGCGCTCGTGGCTCGGGCTCCGGCTGAGGCGACCGTCGTCGTATTCCACACCGCCGTGCTTGCCTACCTGAACGAGACAGACCGTAATCGGTTCGCCGGGCAGATGACGCGGTTGCCGGTGCGCTGGCTCTCGAACGAGGGATACAGCGTGGTGCCGGGGGTAGCGGAGCGACTCACGGCGACGCCGGCGGAGTCATCCGCTTTCATTCTGGCGCAGGGCAGTGAGCCGATCGCCTTCACCCAGCCGCACGGCCGGTCACTGCACTGGATTCGGTGACACGTCGGCGTCGAACGGGGCATCGTGCGGCTGCCAACGCGGGGTATCGCCGCTGCTCGTGCCGAGGAGTCGTCGGGTGAGGTCTTCTCCCGCCGACAACAGGTCGTCGAGGGCGATCTGCAGGTCGTCATCGTCGACGGTTTCGGCGCGGAGGGCCGCGCGCAGCACGGCACGGCGAATGAGCTCCTTCGCGAAGGAACCGGTCACGCCCTCCGAGCGGAGGGCGGCCGCGTCGAGGGCTGCCGGGCTGAACGGCAGCCCGGAAGCGTAGCGGCGAAACAGCCGCTCGCGCTCCGCGAGCTCGGGTAACGGCACTTCAACGGCGAGGTCGACCCGGCCTGGACGTTCGGCGAGGGCCCGCTCGAGTACCTCGACCCGGTTGGTGGTCATGACGAAGGCCACATCGGCGTCGCCGTCGAGTCCGTCGAGGGCGTCGAGCACCTCAAACAGCAGCGGTTGCGGAGTCGCGTTGCGCTGCATCGCGACGAGGTCGATGTCCTCCAGAACGACAATTGACGGCGCGAAGGTGCGCGCGATCTCGGCGGCCGCAGCGATGTGCACGATGCTGGCCCCGGTAAGCAGCACGGCCGTGATACCCGGTGTTTCGCTCAGCAGATGGCGCACCGTGAGGGTTTTACCGGTGCCGGGAGGTCCGTAAAGCAGTACACCGCGCTTGAGGTGCTGCCCGGCGGCGAGCAGCGCGAGGCGTTGTTCACCGATTCCGATGACGTGGTCGGCGATGGTGCCGAGGATTCCCTCCGGCAGCACGATGGCCGCTGGCGGTACGACGGGCCGTTCCAAAAATGTGATTCCGGCCCCGGCCCCGTATTCGGTTTGCACGAACGACAGCACCTGACCGCGCAGCACGCTGTGCTCGATCATGAGCTTCCGCAGGTGCTCGAGAAAGTCCGTGACCATCTGCGGTGACACCGCCATGATTTCGAGTTCGGCGGAGTATCGCCCGAATTGCGGGTTCGCGGCGCGTTGCAGCACAGCGATCGGCTGGTCATGGAAACGGATGAGCCGGAGTCCGAACGAGACCACCTGACGGGTCGACGTCGCACCGGTCGCGCGAGCGGAGTAGTCCACCGGACCGGGACCAAAGCCCTGAAACGGGCTCGCCACCAGCTCGGACAGTGTCGAGTGAAACCGCTGCTGCCCACCGGACACCCCGAGGAGATTGGCCGGATCCGAATCGGTCAGGGTGGTCAGGGCAATGTCGGCGTCAACGAGGCGATGATCGGCCAGAGACTCCGACACGACCGGCAGGGTCGACGCGTCCCTACCGAGGTGCGCGGTGACCACCTCGCCGAGGGGCGACAGGCCCGGCCGGCCCCGGTCATCCGCTGCACTGACCACACGGTCCATGAAGGACTTGAAGGCCCGAACAACGTCTCGATCGAAGGTGTCCTCGGTCATATCGTGCTCCTCTCGAACCTGACAGCCCGTAATGATTGTCACGCCCATGTTAGAGGCGAACCGGTGGGCCTCGCCGATGCCGAAGAAGATGGTGCTCACCGTAATTTCAACCGCGGCGTAGCCCCCCGGAGCCGAGATAACACAGCCGTATCGTCGCACCCGATAGCCGCATCTTTAAATCCCTGACCTCTGGTTTCCTCGGCATCACCGTGAGCCAGGCGTCGGCTCGATGCCGGGTGGCGCTGTCGGAAACTGCACGCGCGCCCGAGAGATGCTGGCGCGCGAGCTGCAGGGCGACGACGCGCTACCAGGCTCCGGGCTTGTAATCCTTGAGAAACACGCCGTAGAGATCTTCGCCGGCCTCACCGCGCACGATCGGGTCGTACACGCGGGCGGCACCGTCGACCAGGTCGAGCGGGGCGTGAAAGCCCTCCTCGGCCAGACGCACCTTGGTCGGGTGCGGGCGTTCGTCGGTGATCCAGCCGGTGTCGACGCTGGTCATAAGAATGCCGTCGTCGAGCATCTCCTTCGCGCTGGTGCGGGTGAGCATGTTGAGTGCGGCTTTGGCCATGTTGGTGTGCGGGTGGCCCGGCCCCTTATAACCACGACCGAACACCCCTTCCATCGCCGACACGTTCACGATGTAGGTGCGCCGGGCAGCGGATGCCGTGAGCGAGGACCGCAGACGGCTCACCAGCAGAAATGGCGCGGTCGTGTTGCACAGCTGCACTTCGAGCATCTCGAGCGGGTCGATGTCTTCGACGTTGGCGGTCCAGCTGTTCACCTCGTGCAGGTCGGGCACGAGGCCGCCGGCGTCGATGGCGGTGCCGGCGGCGAGGCGTTCGAGCGACGAGGAGCCGGCGGTGAGGGCCAACCGGGTGAGGTCATCCGCTGTGAGGGCGCCGGCGCCGGATGCAGCCGCGAGCAGCGGGTGACCACTGACCGACGCGGCGAGAGCGAGCGGATGCGCATCGTTGGTGTGCCCGAACGATACGATCTCGGGCAGCGGTCCATCGGGCAGCGGCGAATCCTCTGCCTCGACGAGGGGGGAGTAGGACCCGCGCGAGCGGCGCACGGTCTGGGCGGCGTTGTTGATGAGAATATCCAGTGGGCCCTGGGCGGCGACCGAGTCGGCGAGGGCGATCACCTGAGCCGGGTCGCGCAGGTCGATACCGACGATGCGCAGACGGTGCAGCCAACCCTTGGAATCCGGCATGGCGGCGAAGCGGCGCACCGCATCACGCGGAAACCGGGTCGTGACGGTGGTGTGGGCGCCGTCGCGCAGTAGGCGCAGGGCGATGTACATGCCGATCTTGGCACGGCCGCCGGTGAGCAGTGCACGCTTGCCGCTGAGGTCCGTTCGGGCATCTCGTTTGGCGTGGCTCGACAAGGCGCAGCTGGGGCATAGCTGGTGGTAGAACGCGTCGACCACGGTGTACTTCTGCTTGCAGATATAGCAGGCGCGCGGAACGAGCAACTCGCCGGCCGTCGCCGCGTTCGTGCCGAGGGAGAGCTGGGCGCCGCGGGTCTCGTCGTCGATGCGGGTGGGAGCACCGGTGGCCGTGGCGGCGATGACGCTGCGATCGGCGTCGGCGATCACCGCGCGCTTCTCGATGCGGCGCACCATTTTGACCGACTTGAACATCTTGGCGGTGGCCTGGCGCACGGTGACGAAGTCGGCGTTGTCCGGGTCGATGTCGCTGAGGGACGCGAGCACCCGCAGGGTGACCTCGAGGTCGTGCGGGTCAATACCGGCAAATTCGGCTGCTGGCGCGCTCAACTCCGCAGCGCCTGAATCGACCGCAGCGCCTGACTCGACCGCAGCGCCTGACTCGACAGCGTCTGACTCGACAGCGGTGGGCGCAGTGCTCGTGGGCGCCGCACCGATGGGCGCCGTACTGATTGGTGCAGTGGTCATCCGAGAATTCTACGTCGGGCGACTGGGAGCATCCGTTTGACGTGTACGCAGCGGGCGTGCGTGACCGGGAGCCGGCGACGCACGCCCGCGAACACGAATACTAGTGCTCGGCCGGCTCTCGAATCGGAATGGCGTTCGTCGGCGGCTCGTAGGTGTGATCGAACGGCATTTTGTCGGTGTCGAGCAGGGGGTTGTCGTCCTGCGTCTTGACCAGTTCGTGCGCTTCTTCCTCGGTGTTCACGCTCGGCATGGAGCCCGGCAGTGGTCGGTTGGCCGATTCCCGTAGAAAGAAGATGGCGATCGCCCCGATGAACGAGGTGCCCATCAGGTAGAACGCCGGCATCATGTCGTTGCCGGTGCCCGCGATGAGCGCTGCGATGATGAACGGCGTGGTCCCGCCGAAGATGGCCACGGCAAAGTTGTACGAGATGCCCATGGCACCATAACGGCTCGCCGTCGGGAACAGGGCCGGCAGGGCGGAGGCAAGGTTGGAGACGTAGAACGTGACCGGGAACGCGATGAGCGCCAAGCCGAGCAGGGTCGACCAGACCGCGCCGACGCCGATGAGCAGGAATGCCGGGTACGACAACAGGACGGTGCTGATGGCTCCGATCCAGAGCACGGGGCGACGCCCGATGCGGTCCGACAGACGGCCGGCCAGCGGAATGCACAGCGCCATCACCACGAGAATCGGAATCGTCAATGCCGTGCCGTGCAGCTCGTCATAGCCCTTGTTCTCGGTGAGGTAGGTGGGCATATACGACGTCAGCGCGTAACCGACGGTGTTCGCGGCCGCGACGAGGATCATGGCGATGACGATGTTGCGCCAGTGCGCCTTGAAGACGGCAATCGGACTCTTCGAGGTCTCGGCTGTGCCTCCAGCGGGGTTCTTCTGCGCTTTCTCCTGGGCATCAAGGGTGGCCTGGAATGCGGGAGACTCGTCAATCTTCATGCGGAAGTAGATGGCGACCAGGCCGAGCGGCCCGGCAATGAGGAACGGGAGGCGCCAACCCCACTCCTGCATGATGTTCTGACCGAGCGTGAGCTGCAGCACCGAGACGAGCGAGGCGCCGATGGCAAAACCGAGGTAGCTGCCCATGTCGAGAAAACTCGCGAAGAAGCCGCGCTGTTTGTCGGGAGCATGCTCGCTGACGAAGGTCGTAGCACCGGCGTACTCGCCACCGGTCGAGAAGCCCTGGACGAGCTTGACGAACACCAGCAGCACCGCCGCCCAGATGCCGATCTGTGCGTAGCCGGGCAGCACCCCGACGGCGAAGGTCGAGGCGGCCATCAGAATCAGCGTGGTCGCGAGCACCTTCTGGCGGCCGATCCGGTCGCCCAGCCACCCGAAGAACACGCCGCCGAGGGGACGGGCGAAGAAGGTCGCGGCGAAGGTGCCGAGGAGGAAGAGTGTTTGGACGGATGCGTCCGCCTCCGGCAGAAAGACCGGACCCATGGTGGTGATGAGGTATCCGAAGATACCCACGTCGTACCATTCCATGGTGTTTCCCACGATGGTGCCGCCGAGGGCGCGCTTCATGATGGGTTTGTCGACGACGTTGACGTCGGATACGGCGATTTGGCGGCGACGGAGAGCTTTTGTGGGCTTGAGCCGGGCGGCCGCGGCGCTCATTGCGCCCGAATTCGTCTTGGGCGTGCTTCGGTCAAATGGCATGTTAAATTCTCCCGTGGAGATATTGTGCGTGCAAAGACAAAGCTGTACTGCGTGGTGCAGATTTTTTTGAACCTCCTTATAATACCCCCACACGGGGGGCATTGCCCTAATGGCAATCCTCAGAGTCGGGAATGACTCAGGCAGTTCTGCTTAGGCTGGTGGCATGACTGATTCCGTTGACTTCTGGTTTGACCCCTCCTGCCCTTGGGCCTGGATGACTTCGCGGTGGGTTGACGAGGTCGCCCACCTGCGTGATTTCGAGGTGACCTGGCACGTGATGAGCCTCGCGGTTCTCAATGAAGACCAGGAGGTGAGCGAGGAGTACGCGGCGTTCTTTCCGCGGGCGCTCAGGTACACTCGCCTCGTTGCTGCCGCCGGCGCATTGCACGGCCAGCCGATGATCAAGGCGCTCTACGACGCGCTTGGTACGCAAATTCACCCCGGCGGCAACAGCAATCCCGACGAAGTCATTCCGGCTGCGCTCGCCGAGGTTGGCCTGCCCGCCGGCTTTGCAGCCTTCGCCGACAGCGACGAATACGACCTGGAGATGCGGACCAGCCACTTCGACGGCATCAACCGCGTCGGCCAGGACGTCGGCACCCCGGTGATCGCGGTCAACGGTGTCGCCTTCTTCGGCCCCGTTATCTCTCCAGCACCGATGGGTGACGCTGCTCTTTCTCTGTGGGACGGCGTCGTGGCGCTCGCCAGTTACGACGGATTCTTCGAGCTCAAGCGCAGCCGCACCCGCGAACCCATTTTTCACAGCGGCGGTCAGCACTAAATAGACTGCTCACATGCGCATCCACATCGCCACGGACCATGCCGGACTCGACCTCAGCCACCACCTGATCGCGCACCTGCGTGCGGCCGGCCACGACGTCATCGACCACGGACCACAGGCCTACGATGCCCTCGACGACTATCCGGCCTTCTGCATCAACGCCGCACAGGCCACCGTTGACGACCGTGAGAGCGGCATCGAAGCGCTCGGCGTCGTGTTCGGCGGTTCGGGCAATGGAGAACAGATGGCGGCCAACAAGGTAGCCGGCGCCCGCGCAGCCCTGGTCTGGAACCTCAGCACAGCACGGCTCGCCCGCGAACACAACGACGCCAACGTCATCTCGATCGGCGCTCGCGAGCACACGATCGCGGAAGCCACCGGGTTCATCGACGCGTTCATTGCCGAGCCGTTCAGTGACGGGGAGCGCCACGCGCGTCGCATCCGTCAGCTCGGCGAATACGAGCGAACCGGAACGATCGCCGGAAAAGGCGTGAACGTCGACGGCAGGTGAGCTGAGGTGCCAGAGGGTCATTCCGTCCACCGCATTACCCGGCAATTTCAACGTAACTTCGTCGGTCGCCGGGTCGCCGTCTCCTCCCCGCAGGGTCGATTTGTGGCCGGTGCAGCGCAGCTCAACGAGCACACGATAACGGATGCCCGCGCCGTCGGAAAGCAAATGTTTCTGGAGTTTGACCACGGACTGTGGTTGCGCATCCACTTGGGAATGTACGGCGCGTGGGATTTCACCGGCGAGATTCTGATGGATGCCACTATGGCCTCGGCCAACGGCCGGATGGGCCAGACCAATCAGCACGGCACCGACCTCGCTGCAGAAGCTGCAGCCCCGACCTTCGACGCGGGCGGCGAAAATTCAATCTTCAGCATCGGAGCGCCACGCCGCACCCGGGTGCGCATGTCGGAGCAGGAAAAGGAGGTCGACCTCGCCGACACCTTTCCGCCCGAGCCGGTCGGCCAGGTGCGGGTTCGCCTGCTGACAGGCACGGTGTGCGCCGACCTGCGCGGACCGACCGCGTGTGAGGTGCTCGACCCGGCCCAGGTCGAAGCGGTCATCGGCAAGCTCGGACCCGACCCGGAGCTGGGCAACACCCCCGAAGCCGAGGAACGCTTCGTGAGCGTTGTGCGCACGAAGCCCACGCCGATTGGCCGGTTGCTGATGGACCAGAGCGTGGTCAGCGGCATCGGCAACGTCTACCGTGCCGAGATGCTCTTTCGTGCCGGTCTGAACCCGCACACCCCCGGCAAGTCGCTGAGTAACGAGACCGTGCGGGCGCTCTGGCAGGACTGGGCACACCTCTTGCACATCGGCGTCGCGACCGGCCAGATGATGACGATGGACAAGCTTGAGGGTGCCGGATACCGGCTCGCCATGAAGAATCGCGCTGACCGGCACTGGGTCTACAAGCGGGAAGGCCTGCCCTGCCGGGCCTGCGGCACCCATATCGTGCTCGAAGAGATGGCGGCCCGCAAACTGTACTGGTGCCCGCGGTGCCAGGCCTGACCTCGCCCAGGCTCCACGGCTCCGTGGTGTGAGTGCGTCGGGCAAGCTGCGAAAATAAGCTCATGATCTTTCGTCGATTTACCCGGCCGCGCCGTCGTGTTGCCACCCTGATTAGCGGTGCCGTGGTCGGCGCGGTCGTACTCGCCGTGGGCCTGACCGCCTGCTCAAGCGACAACGGCGCCGGCGTCATCGACACCGTCGGCACGATTGACTTCGTGAACCCGCTCGCAATCCCGCCGCTTGCCGAGTCAACCGTCACTGACGACGGTGAGCGCGTCTTCGATCTCACGGCCCAGGCCGGAACGACCGAGTTCATGCCGGGAGTAGTCACCGACACCTGGGGGTACAACGGCAGTTATCTCGGCCCGACCCTCGTTGCCGAGCGCGGCGAGAACGTGCGCATCAACGTCAAGAACCACCTCGATGAGGCCACGACCGTGCACTGGCACGGCATGAACCTGCCCGCCGAAATGGATGGCGGCCCGCACCAGATGGTCGAGCCGGGCGCAGAGTGGAGCCCGAACTTCTCGATCGACCAGCCCGCATCGACGCTCTGGTACCACCCGCACCCCGCCGGAAAGACCGAGCACCAGGTCGAAATGGGCCTGGCTGGTCTGTTCCTGGTGCAGGATGCCGCTGAGGCGGCGCTCACCCTGCCCCGCAGTTATGGCGTCGATGACATTCCCGTGATGTTGCAGGACCGTCGCTTCGATGCGAACGGTCAGTTCGTCACCGACGTGCGCGGCTACATCGGCCCGATCGGCGACCAGCTGCTCGTCAACGGTACCCGCGCGCCGTACCTCGACGTGACAACCGAGGTGGTGCGCCTTCGCCTCGTCAACGGGTCGACGGCGCGCATGTATGACTTCGGGTTCAGCGACGGCCGGTCGTTTGACCTGATCGGAACCGACGGGGGACTGCTGAACGAGGCGGCAGCGATGGAGGGCATCCGCTTGTCACCGGGGGAGCGCGCCGAAGTGCTCGTGCGGCTGGTGCCGGGCGAGACCGTGAACCTGCAGTCCACCCCACCCGACCTTGGCACCTCGGCCGGAGCCGCAACCCGCAACGCCGGCGATGACACGCTCGACGTGATGGAGCTGCGCGCGGCCGACACGCTCAGCAGCATCGGCGCCGTGTCCACGAAACTGGCGAGCATCGAACCGCTCAAGAAAACGGATGCTTCCGCCGACCGTTCCTTCACCCTCAACGGATATACCATCAACAACCGGTTGATGGACATGGCGCGCATCGACGAGACCGTCGAGGCCGGTGCGACCGAAGTGTGGACCGTCGACAACGCCATGCCGTTACCGCACAACTTCCACGTACACGCCGTGCAGTTTCAGGTGCTCCGGGTGGGTACCGAGTCTCCGCCACCCGAGCTCTCGGGCTGGAAAGACACGATCTACCTTGAGCCCGGCGTGCGTTACGAACTGATCATGCAGTTCGCGGAATATACCGATCCCAACTTTCCCTATATGTTCCACTGCCACATGCTCGCGCACGAGGACGCGGGAATGATGGGCCAGTTCGTTGTGGTCAAGCCCGGCGACCAGGCCGGCACTCCGCCGACCGCGCACGACGCCGTCAGGTCGGAATCAAACTTGGCCGTCGGCAGTGGGCCACGGCTGCTCGCTCCGACCCACGGCCATTGAGTTTGTTCGCAGCAGCTGACGTGGGGCCGTTAGAAGGGGAAAGCCGCGGGCTCTCGGCCGACGACTTTCGTTGTGTGGAGGGGATGACGGGAATCGAACCCGCGCCATCAGTTTGGAAAACTGAGGCTCTACCATTGAGCTACATCCCCAGACCCAAGACTTCTGGGCACGGAAACATCGTAGTACAGGAAACCGGGTACCGGATGCCGGTGCGGGCGCATCCGCTCGAAAGGCGTGCATTAGACTTACTGAGGTCATTCCGCCTGTCGCGAGCTTTCGCCTGCGCCACCAGATTGATTCCCCAACAAAGTAGTACCAACGGGTCGAAGTAGATCCGGGGCGTAGCTCAGCTTGGTAGAGCGCTCGTTTTGGGGGCGAGAAGTCGCAGGTTCAACTCCTGTCGCCCCGACATTACCCGCAGCACACCGTTTCAATACACAGGAGAGTCTCGAGTGAAGTCCACGGTCGAAAAACTGAGCCCCACGCGCGCCAAGCTCACCATCACGGTGAGCCCCGACGAACTGAAGCCAGCCATCACCCACGCCTACGGCCACATTGCCGAAGATATCAACGTCCCCGGTTTTCGTAAGGGAAAAATCCCGCCGGCCATCATCGATCAGCGCGTCGGGAAGGCTGCGGTTCTGGAGCACGCGGTCAACGAGGGTCTCGACGGTTTCTACCGTGCGGCCGTTGAAGAGAACAAGCTTCGCCCGCTGGGTCGCCCCGAGGCCGACATTGTCGAATGGCCGAGCAACACCGACTTCTCTGGTGACCTGCTCCTCGCCATCGAGGTTGACGTGCGCCCCGAGAT
Source organism: Cryobacterium sp. CAN_C2 (assembly GCF_015751745.1). Taxonomy (NCBI): domain Bacteria; kingdom Bacillati; phylum Actinomycetota; class Actinomycetes; order Micrococcales; family Microbacteriaceae; genus Cryobacterium; species Cryobacterium sp. CAN_C2. Next base: position 101,653 of record NZ_JADOUX010000007.1, on the reverse strand, counting down.
CGACCTGCCCAGCTACGCCGGCCTCAAGCTCACCGTCGATGCCGTCGAGGTATCCGACGAAGAAGTTGCCGAAGAACTCGACAAGCTGCGCAGCCGCTTCGGCACTCTCATCACGGTCGACCGCCCCGCCAAGACCGGCGACTTCGCCCAGATCGACCTGAACGCCGCAATCGACGGCGAAGAAGTCGACACAGCGAGCGGCATCTCCTATGAGGTTGGCTCCGGCGACCTCATCGACGGCATCGACGAGGCGCTCGATTCGCTCAGTGCCGGCGAGACCACCACCTTCAACTCCGACCTGATGGGTGGAGACCACGAGGGTGAGACGGCCGAGATCACGATAACGGTCATCGCCGTCAAGGAGCGCGAGCTTCCCGAGGCCAACGACGATTTCGCTCAGATCTCGAGCGAGTTCGACACGATCGCCGAACTGACCGAGAGCCTCAAGGTTCAGGTTGAGAAGTCCAAGGTCTTCGGCCAGGGCAGCCAGGCCCGCGAGCGTCTCATCGAGACGCTCCTCGGATCGGTCGAGGTTCCGATTCCCGCCGCGATCATCCTCGACGAGGTGAACCGTCACCTCGAAGGCGAAAGCCGCCTCGAAGACGACACACACCGCGCCGAGGTCACCGAAGCCAGCGAGAAGACGTTCCGTCAGCAGATTCTGCTCGATACGATCGCCGAAGCGGAGCAGGTCAAGGTCAGCCAGGACGAGCTCACCCAGTACCTCATTCAGGGCGCCAGCCAGTACGGCATGGACCCGAGCGAGTTCGTGCAGACGCTCAACACCAACGGTCAGATTCCGTCGATGGTCGCCGAGGTTGCCCGCAACAAGGCTCTCGCCATTGCCCTGGGCAAGGCCGAGGTCGTTGACTCCAACGGCAAGCCGGTCGACCTGAGCGAGTTCACCGGCCCGGTCGACGCCGGCGTCGACAGTGCAGCCGTAGCGGATGCCGCACCCGGCGACGCCGATGACGCTCCAGTCGCCGAGGCTGACGCTGACGCTGAGATCGACGAGAAGCCCAAGAAGAAGAAAGCCGCTGCCAAGAAGTAGCGTCTGAATGCACGCACGGGCCGGCTGGATTCTTTCCCGTCGGCCTGTCGCATGCTGCAGGAGCTGTGTGCGGCAGCCGGTAATCTGCCGAGGGCGAACAGAGCCGTTTTGCCGCACGCGCTCCGATAGATTCATTGAGAAGCGACAACTGAAACGGAGCACGACATGGCCGACCCGACACCCACTAACGGTGTATTTGACCGACTGCTGAAGGACCGCATCATCTGGCTCGGCTCAGAGGTCCGTGACGAAAATGCCAACGAGATCTGCGCCAAGATCCTGTTGCTGGCAGCCGAGGACTCGAAGCGCGACATCTATCTCTACATCAACTCTCCGGGCGGTTCGATCACCGCCGGAATGGCGATCTACGACACGATGCAGTTCGTACCCAATGACATCGTCACCGTCGGAATCGGCATGGCGGCGTCGATGGGCCAGTTCCTGCTCACCTCGGGTACCAAGGGCAAGCGATACATCACCCCGAACGCTCGCGTGCTCCTGCACCAGCCGTCCGGCGGATTCGGTGGCACGTCCGCCGACATCCAGACCCAGGCGCGCCTCATCCTCGACATGAAGCAACGACTGTCGGAGATCACGGCAGCGCAGACCGGCAAGACCGCCGAGCAGATCAACGCCGACGGTGACCGCGACAACTGGTTCAGCGCCCAGGAAGCCCTCGAATACGGTTTTGTCGACCACCTTCGGGCATCCGCTTCGGATGTCATCGGCGGCGGCGGCACCGACCCCGACGCCACCAAGTAGTCCACCGAAACTGAACAGGAAGAAATCATGACTATCCCCACATTCGGTGGCACTGCCTACAGCTCGATGGGCGGCTCGACCACGAACATGCCCGATTCCCGCTACATTCTGCCCACCTTTGAAGAGCGCACCGCCTACGGATACAAGCGTCAGGACCCCTACGCCAAGTTGTTCGAAGACCGCATCATCTTTCTTGGTGTACAGGTTGACGACGCTTCGGCCGATGATGTGATGGCTCAGCTCCTCGTGCTCGAGAGCCAGGACCCGGACCGCGATATCACGATGTACATCAACTCGCCCGGTGGATCGTTCACGGCCATGACGGCGATCTACGACACCATGCAGTACATTCGCCCCCACGTTATGACCGTGTGCCTGGGTCAGGCGGCATCCGCTGCTGCCGTGCTGCTCGCCGGCGGCACCGCGGGCAAGCGTCTCGCACTGCCGAACGCGCGCATCCTCATCCACCAGCCGTCCGTTGGCGGCCAGGGCGGAGGTCAGGCGTCCGACATTGAGATTCAGGCGGCCGAAATTCTGCGCATGCGGGTATGGCTCGAAGAGACGCTCGCGCAGCACTCCAACCGGAGCGTCGAGCAGGTCAATAAGGACATTGACCGCGACAAGATCATGAGCGCGGCGGATGCCCTCGAATACGGGCTCATCGACCAGGTTCTGACCAGCCGGAAGAACCTTCCGATGCTTGTCAAATAGTCTGTGACCTGAACCGGTCCAAGCGGCGCGTCGCCTTCGGGCGGCGCGCCGTTTCGGTTTGTCGCGTGCTGCACGTAACTGTCGGATGCACAGGCTAGGCTCAATTGCAGAGAGACCAATGGAGGAGGCTGACATGGCCCGAATCGGCGAAAGTGCCGACCTGCTCAAGTGTTCCTTCTGCGGAAAGAGCCAAAAGCAGGTACAACAGCTCATCGCCGGCCCCGGCGTGTACATCTGCGACGAATGCGTCGAGCTGTGCAACGAAATCATCGAAGAGCGCCTGGCCGAAGCCGGTTCTGAAGCCACCCCCGGTGAATTCGACCTCCCCAAGCCCAGAGAAATTTTTGGCTTCCTTGAGGAATACGTCATTGGCCAGGAACCCGCCAAGCGTGCCCTCGCCGTCGCCGTCTACAACCACTACAAGCGCGTGCGGTCTCGCGCTACGCTCACCGCAGCCGAGGCCATTCACGACGACGTTGAGATCGCCAAGTCCAACATTCTGCTGATCGGCCCGACCGGCTGTGGCAAGACCTACCTTGCCCAGACCCTCGCCAAGCGTCTCAATGTTCCCTTCGCCGTAGCGGATGCGACGGCCCTCACCGAGGCCGGCTATGTCGGTGAAGACGTCGAGAATATTCTGCTCAAGCTTATTCAGGCCGCAGACTACGACGTCAAGCGGGCTGAAACCGGCATTATCTACATCGATGAGATCGACAAGATTGCACGCAAGGCCGAGAACCCGTCGATCACCCGCGACGTCTCGGGCGAAGGCGTTCAACAGGCACTTCTGAAAATTCTCGAGGGTACGATCGCATCGGTCCCCCCGCAGGGCGGGCGCAAGCACCCACACCAGGAATTTATTCAGATCGACACCACGAACGTGCTGTTCATCGTGGCTGGCGCTTTCGCCGGACTCGAAGACATCATCTCGTCCCGCGCCGGGAAGAAGGGCATCGGCTTTGGGGCGCCCCTGCACATCAAGGGCGATGACATCAACCTGTTCAGCGAGGTTCTACCCGAAGACCTGCACAAGTTCGGTCTGATTCCCGAGTTCATCGGTCGACTTCCCGTGGTCACGACGGTCACCCAGCTCGATCAGGTGGCACTCATGCAGATTCTGACCGTGCCCAGGAACGCGCTCGTTCGGCAGTACCAGCGCATGTTTGAGCTCGACGGCGTGGAGCTTGAATTCGAGGAGCCGGCATTGGAAGCCATCGCCGACCTCGCCGTACTACGAAAGACCGGTGCTCGCGGGTTGCGGGCCATCCTCGAAGAGGTTCTCGGCCCGGTCATGTTCGAGGTGCCCTCCAGCACCGACGTGGAGCGTGTCATCATCACCCGCGACACCGTGCTGAACAACGCACCCGCTGAAATGGTGCTCCACAAGACCCGTCAGGTAAAATCCGCCTGACAACCGGGCCGGTGCACTGCGCCGTCTGCGGGCGTTGGGCCGGGCGGAGGGTAAACAGGCTCCGCCACTATCCGTGTGCGGGGTCGCGACAGGATGATCTGAGAACTTGGCAGCCTGCGGCGTCAGACCTGGATTGGGAAAACCTAACTGGGGGAGCAACGAATGAGCGAACGGCCACAGCGTGGTGGCCTGCGAGACGGCCCACGTGGCCTCCTACAGCCGGCGTCGACGGGTATTGTGGCGGCCATCACGGGCTTTGCGAGCTCGTTTGTGTTGGTCATCGCCGGGCTGCGAGGCGTTGGTGCGTCTGAGTCTCAAGCGTCGTCGGGGCTTCTCGCGCTGTGCCTTCTCGTAGGAGTGCTCTGCATTGCACTGCCCTGGTATTTTCGAATGCCCCTTTCTTTTGCCTGGTCAACCCCGGGCGCGGCCCTTCTCGTCGCGGCCGGCGCCACGACCGATGATTTTGGTGCTGCCGTCGGGGCCTTTCTCTTCTGTGGTGTGCTCATCGTCGTGTCTGGTTTGTGGCCACGGCTCGGCCGGGCCATCACGAGCATCCCCAAACCGCTCGCCGGCGCCATGCTGGCCGGCATTTTGTTGCCCATCTGCCTGGCTCCCATCCAGGCATCGATTGAACAACCGCTACTGGCTCTGCCCGTCGTGCTGGTCTGGCTCGTGCTGTACCGCCTGGCTCCGCGCTGGGCAGTACCGGCCGCGATGGTCGTCGCGGCGATCGGGATTGGGGTCACGGCTGGAACGGACTGGCTGTCAGCACCGACATCCGCGCCAGCCCTGACCCTGGTCGCCCCGGTCTTCGACCCGCTGGTGATCGTGAGCCTGGGCCTTCCGTTGTTCGTCGTGACGATGGCGGGCCAGAACGTGCCCGGCTTCGCCGTGTTGTCGACCTTCGGCTACCGCCCTCCGCCGCGCTCGGTGCTGGTGTGGTCGGGCATGAGCACCATGGTTGGCTCGGTGTTTGGAGCGCACAACATCAACCTGGCGGCGATCACGGCGGCGCTGATGGCCAGTCCAGACGCCCACCGTGACCCGGCGAAACGCTGGGTCGCGACGGTCGCGTCGGGTTGTGGCTACCTCATACTCGGCCTCGGGTCCGGGCTCGCGACTGCCCTCGTGGCGGCGTCACCGCCGATCCTCATCATCGCCGTCGCCGGTCTCGCGCTCCTCGGCGCCCTGGTCACAAGTATTACCGGTGCGCTGGCGGAACCCGAGCATCGCATCAGTGCCATTGCGACGTTTTTAGTGACGGCCTCCGGCATGACCATCGTCGGAATCGGGTCGGCGTTCTGGGGCCTCGTGGTCGGAGGTATCTGCATGCTGTGGCTCGGTTGGCACCGGCCTCGCTCAGGGTAGCCGACTGTGACGAGTGCTGGCCGCGTGTGTTCAGTCGATGTGCCGAGGGTGCCCGCGTGCGGCGCTGGCGCCGCCGAAACCTGTGCGCATTACGATTCCGGCCGCCGTGCGTTCGATGCTCAGCGCGTACAGAACCGCGGCGAAGGCAAGGAGCGCACCCGTCGCCTCGAACCCTTCCTCGATGCCGAGCAGCACGTGGTACTCCAGGCTGGCCCGAGCGAGGTCGTCCTGCTGCCCACCAACCACAATGCCACTGATTGCCTCGACTCCGACCGCGCCAAGCAGGTAGACGATGCCGGCGACGATGAGGCGGCGACGGAGACGTCGGTCGATGCTTCGCGCAATCCAGAGCACAACGATGCCCGCGACGATGGCCAGCGGCACCCCGATGGTTAGCCAGGCGAAGGTGAACGTCGCCCCCGGGGTGAACCGGGCAAATTTCTCATGCAGTTGAGCGATTTCATCGGCGGACATCTCGAGGCCCACAGCTCCGAGAACAACGTACGAAAGCCCGGTCTCACCCTCATTGCGGGCGTTCAGACCGATGACGCAGAGGACGACACCAACGCCTGCCAGGAGAAGCCCGGAAATCCAGGCCCAGAGGTTTGCTTCACCATCTGCGTAGAGCATACTCGCCGCTCCGCTCAGAACGCCCCACCCCGGCACCGAGCTGTCGATATTCTCGCGGAGGTAGTGAAAGATGAGTCCGATCAGGAGCATCGCGGCCAAAACGACGGCGGTGATCCACAGAAATCGTCGTCGACCAGCACCTTCGTCTCGACTCACTGGAATGTCCATGGCAGGAGACACTACACTGCGGCAGACCAGCCGCGCATCCTTATTCTTGAGGGTTTCTGGTCGGGACCGGAACCCTCCGAGATCGAGGCGGGAAAAACGGAACGCGAACTCGCACCCTAGTTCAGGCCCCGTCGGTCGAGCAGGGGCTGCAGGTGAGCATCACGGCCGCGCCAGTGCCGGTAGGCCTCGAGTGGATCCTTGGTGCCGCCGACTCCGAGCAGGCGGTCACGAAAGCGATCGCCGTTGGTGCGGTTAAGGCCGCCGTTCTCTGTGAACCACTCGACCGCGTCGGCGTCGAGCACTTCGCTCCAGATGTAGGAGTAGTACCCGGCGTCGTACCCGCCCGAGAACGTGTGGGCGAAATAGGTGCTCGCGTAGCGAGTGGGAACGACGGGATTGTCCAGGCCAACGGAAGCGAGGGCATCCGCTTCGAAGCCGGCCACGTCAGTGACGGTCGTACCGGCGTCAATGCGGTGCCAGGCCTGGTCGAGTAGCGCGGCGGCCAGGTATTCGCTGGTCAGAAAGCCCTCGTTGAAGGCCGATGAGGCCTGGATGCGGTCGACGAGCTGTTGCGGCATCGCCTCTCCCGTTTCGTGGTGGCGGGCATAGTTCGCGAGGATCTCGGGCCAGAGCATCCACATTTCGTTGACCTGGCTAGGAAATTCAACGAAGTCGCGGTACACATTGGTACCGGAGAACTTGGGGTAGGTCGCGCGGGCGAGCAGCCCGTGCAGGGCATGGCCGAACTCGTGAAACAGGGTTGTGACCTGGTCGTAGGTGAGCAGCGTGGGCTGGCCGGTGGCGGGTTTGGACACGTTGAGGTTGTTGCAGACCACGGTCGTGTCGGTTCCGAGCAGGGTGGATTGGGAGACCAGAGCGTTCATCCATGCCCCACCACGCTTGGAATCGCGGGTGTAGAAGTCGCCAATGTAGAGCCCCACCGGGGTACCCGTCTCGGTACTGACCTCGAAGACCCGTGATTCGGGGTGCCAGCCGACCAGGTCGGGCCGGGCGGTGAAGGTGAGGCCGTAAAGCCGGTTGGCCGCGTAGAAGACCCCGTTGACCAGCACGCTGTCAAGTTCGAAGTACGGGCGCATGGCGGAGGCATCAACGTTGTACTTCGCCCGGCGCACCTTTTCGGTGTAGAACGCCCAGTCCCAGGCGGCCAGCTCGAAACCGCCGCCCTCGGCGTCGATCACAGCCTGCAGGTCGGCCTGTTCCACCCGGGCATTGCGGGCAGCGGCCGGGGCGAGGCGGCCGAGCAGCTCCCAGACCGCGCCGGGATTCTTGGCGGTTTCGTCGGCGGTCACGAACGCGGCATGGCTGTCGAACCCGAGCAGCCGGGCCCGCTCGGCACGCAGGTGTGTGATCTCGATCACGAGCGGCCGATTGTCGTTCGCCGCTCCGGCCGCATCAGAGCGGATGCCGCGAGCGCGGCTCGCCGCGAGCAACCGCTCGCGCACCCCCCGGTTGGTCAGGCTTGCGAGGTACGGGTGCGAGGTGGGGAGCACGAGACTGATCAGGTATTTGCCGTCGAGGTGGCGCTCCCTGGCTGCTTCGGCGGTGGCGGAGATCTCGCCGTCGGTGAGACCGTCAAGCTCGGCCACGTCATCGATGATGAGCGCGAGGGCATTCGTATCGGCTAGCAGGTTCTTCTCAAAGCGGGTGGTCAGGATCGACAGCCGCGCGTTGAAATCACGCAGCGAGTGCTTCTCGTCGTCGCCCAGGCCGGCCCCGGCGAGCGTGGACTCGGTGAAGTAGCGGTCGATCAGGTAGAGCGACTCGGCGTCGAGTCCGAGGCTCGCACGCTGCCCGTGCAGGGCGGCGATGCGCGCGTACAGGGCGGGGTCGAGCCGGATGGCGTCGGCGTGAGCGGCCAGCAGCGGCGCGAGTTCCTCTTCGAGGTCATTGGTGAAGTCGCTCGAGTCGGAAGAGCTCTTGTTGAAGAAGACCTCGGTGACCCGCGCGAGCGTCTGCCCGCTGCGCTCGAGAGCAACGAGGGTGTTATTGAAGGTGGGCGCATCCGCTGTGCCGGTGATGACACCGATCTCGGCGAGCTGTTCGGTCATGCCCTGCAGAAAGGCCGGCCGATAGTGCTCGTCGGCTATTTCGGCGAAGGGCGGCAGCTGGTAGGGCAGGGTGCTGCGGGCAAGAAAGGGATTGATCGCGGTGGAAGCCATGCCTCCACACTAGCCAAGGCCGCCGACATGAAAGCGTGCTGCGCTCGCACACCTGGCGCACGGTGGCGAACTCGGCCGCGTACCTGATTCCGGAGTTGTGCACCGGAGGAGTGCTGCTCGATGTCGGCTGCGGCCCGGGCACGATCACCGTCGATCTGGCGCGTCGGCTCGCGCCGGACTACTGGAACGGCGGCGACCCCGATGCCGGGCGTTCGCTTAAGTCCTGGGCTCGACGGGCCGGGTTCACCGACGTGACCTGCAGCGCATCCGTCTGGTGTTTTGCCTCCGATGCGGAACGCGAGTGGTGGGGTGAATCGTGGGCGGTGCGATTGACCGAATCAAGTTTCGCGGCACACGCCATCGAATCCGGAGTGGCCGACCTGGGCGACCTCAAACGGATAGCCGTGGCCTGGCGCGAGTGGGTGCGTGACCCGAACGGTTGGTTCGGAATACCGCACGGCGAAATTCTGGCCCGCGGCTGACCGAGAGCTCAGATCCATTCCTCATCGTCATCATCGGCGGTGGTTGAGGGCTGCGTGATGGTCGCGCTGTCATCCACCGGGTTGAAGCGGATTACGGTCCCATCGTCGAGCTCAATCACCGGTTTGGCCTCCAGCCAGGTCAGTGTCCAGCGCCACGTACTGGTGTCGACGGCGAGAGCGGTGAGATCCTCTTCGACGGCGCGCACGGCGATTTCGACGACGTGTGGAAGCCCGGTCGGCAGAGTTCCGCCGAGGGTCCACCGGGTGCCCAGCTGCATGATCTAGACGTCGATCTCGTAGGTGACCCAGTCGGTCCGAGTGCCGAGCTGATCGTAAAGCACCTGCGCGGTCGCGTTGTCGGCGGCGGTCACCAGCTGAACCTGGGCCAGCTTGTGCTGACGCGCATAGTTCTTGGTGAATTCCATCAACAGTGTGCCGACCCCCTGACCGCGGTGGTCCTCAGCAACATACAGATCGTCAAGGAATAGGGCGAGGTCGCCGCTGAGCGTGCGCGGCACGCTGCGGTAGTGCGCGAAACCGACGAAGTCACCATCGTCGTTGACCGCCACGGCACCGTTGAGGTCGTTGCCGGCGTCAATGATCCAGCTCCAGACCTGCAAAGCCTTCTGATCGGTCAGTTCGCTCTCGTAGAACGCGCTGTAGCCCTCAAACAGGCCCAGCCAAGCGAAAAAGTCCTTGTCGCCCAGCGGGCGCACGGTTACTGTCATCTGGTCTCCTAACTTTCCAACACGGTGGCGAACACGATGTCGGTCACAGCGAGTTCGCTGCCGTCGACAAAGGTCAATTCTTGAATCCGACCAACCGCTTTGAGATCGGCGGCGGCCAGGGTAAGTAGTGCGATCTCAGCGGGTGCACCGCATATTACAGCGGAATCCACTTCTGATTTCTGCGACGCCTTTGCATCCGTTTTAGCACGACGGATGCCGGTCAGCGCGCGACTGGCCAGATCGAGCAGGGCGATGTTGCCGGCGGCCACCTCGTCGCTCCCGAGCAGATCGGCGGCGACCGGCCACGGCGCGGTGTGCACCGAGCCGTCGTTGGACCAAGACCAGGCTTCTTCGGTGGCGAACGGAACGAATGGCGCGAACAGGCGCAGCAGGGTGGCCAGTGCGGTGCGCAGCGCGGCGACGGCAGAGGCCTGCTCCGGACCGGGCTCGCCGTAGGCGCGCTCCTTCACCAGCTCGAGGTAGTCATCACAGAAGGTCCAGAAGAAGCTTTCGGTGGTCTCAAGCGCGCGAGCGTGGTCATAGTTCTCGAAAGCGGTCGTGGCCTGGGCGACGACCGCGGTGAGGCCGGCCAGCATGCTCTGATCGACCGGTTCGGTGATCGGGGCGTCACGGCTGCCCTGCGACATGGAGACGAACTTGCTCGCATTGAGAATCTTGATGGCGAGGCGACGGCCGATCTTGATCTGCGTCGGATTCTTCGGGTCGAAGGCCGCGTCGGTGCCCAGGCGAGAGGATGCCGCCCAGTAGCGCACCGCGTCGGAACCGTGCAGTTCCAGCATGTCGGCCGGGGTGACCACGTTGCCCTTCGACTTCGACATCTTCTTGCGGTCCGGGTCCACGATGAAGCCGCTGAGCGCGGCGTGCTGCCACGGCGACGTGCCGTGCTGCTGCTCCGCGCGCAGCAGGGTGGAGAACAACCAGGTGCGAATGATGTCCTGGCCCTGCGGGCGCAGCGAGTACGGAAAGACCAGGTTGAACAGTTCCGGGTCGCGCTCCCAGCCGCCGGCAAGCTGCGGGGTGAGCGAGGAGGTGGCCCAGGTGTCCATGACGTCGACCTCACCGATGAAGCCGTCGGCCTGTCCGCGCTGGCTCTCGGTATAGCCGGGTGCGGCATCCGAGGAGGGGTCAACCGGTAGCAGGTCGCGGGTAGCGACAATCGGCTGGTCGAACACCGGGTTGGCGTCAGCGTCGAGCGGGTACCAGACCGGCAGCGGCACGCCGAAGAAGCGCTGGCGGGAGACGAGCCAGTCGCCGGTGAGACCGTTGACCCAGTTCTCGTAGCGCACCTTCATGAATTCGGGGTGCCAGGCGAGCTCGGTGCCGTGCTCGAGCAATCGAGCGCGCAGCTTCTCGTCGCGGGCCCCGTTGCGGATATACCACTGCCGGGTGGAGACGATTTCGAGCGGCTTGTCGCCCTTTTCGAAGAACTTGACCGCGTGCACAATCGGCTTGGGGTCGCCGATCAGGTCGCCGCTGGCCCGGATCAGCTCCACGACGGCCTGCTTGGCGGAGAAGACGGTCTTGCCGGCGAGCTGCGCGTAGGCGGCACGGCCGGTTTCGGACGTGATCGCTTCAGGAGCCTCGGCGATGATGCGGCCGTCGAAACCCATGATGGCGCGGTTGGGCAGGTCGAGTTCGCGCCACCAGACGACGTCGGTCACATCGCCGAAGGTGCAGATCATGGCGATCCCTGAGCCCTTGTCCTTCTGGGCAAGGTGGTGGGCGAGCACGGGAACCTCGACACCGAACACCGGGGTCGTCACCGTGGTGCCGAACAGGTGCTTGTATCGTTCGTCGTCGGGATGCGCGACGAGCGCCACGCAGGCCGGTAGCAGTTCGGGGCGGGTCGTCTCGATCTCAATCGTGCTGCCGTCGGCTTTTCGGAACGACACCCGATGGTACGCGGCGGGCATGTCCTTGTCTTCGAGCTCGGCCTGCGCCACCGCAGTGCGAAAGGTGACGTCCCACAGGGTGGGCGCCATGGCCTGGTAGGCCTCGCCGCGTTCGACGTTGCCGAGAAAGGCCAGCTGCGAAGTGAACAGCGCCTCCTGGCCGATGGTGCGGTAGGTCTGGGTCCAGTCGACGCTCAGGCCGAGGGTGCGCCAGAGCGCTTCGAACTGCTTCTCATCTTCTTTGGTGAGGGTTTCGCACAGTTCGATGAAGTTGCGGCGGCTGATCGGCAGCTGGTCGGCGGCCTTCGAGCTCTTACCGTCGCCGCCTTCGAACGGTGGAACGAAATTCTCGGTGTAGCCGAAGGAGGGGTCGCATCGCACGCCGTAGTAGTTCTGCACGCGACGCTCGGTGGGCAGCCCGTTGTCGTCCCAACCCATCGGGTAGAACACGTTCTTGCCGCGCATGCGCTGAAAACGGGCGACGACGTCGGTGTGCGTGTATGAGAACACGTGGCCGATGTGCAGCGAGCCCGACGCGGTCGGCGGGGGAGTGTCGATCGAGTAGATCATCTCCCGGGTGGCGTTCTCGCGAGCGAAACGGTAGGTGCCGTCGTTTTCCCAGCGGGTCTCCCATTTGGCTTCAAGCCCCTCAAGGGCAGGCTTCTCGGGGACGCGGTCGGCGTGGGTCATGACTCTCCGGTTCGTTATGTTCGGCACCGTGTCGATGGTGAGGTGCCTGAGTGCGCCCATTCAATCTACCCGATCGGGCCTTCTTCCCAGAATAGGGGCTTCCCCGGGCGCTCGAATGCACCCGGTTCAGGCTGGCAGGCGGGGCACGGCGGCGAGTAACTGCGCGGTATACGGATGCTGTGGCGCGGCGAACACACGCCTCGCCGGCCCGCTCTCCACGATGCGTCCCGCCCGCATGACAGCGATCTGGTCGCTGACATGCGCCACGACACCGAGGTCGTGCGAGATGAAGACCAGACTCAGAGCGTGCTCCCGCTGCACGTCGTCGAGCAGATCGAGTACCTGGGCCTGCACACTCACGTCGAGGGAGGAGACGGGTTCGTCGCAGATGAGAATCTCGGGTCGGGCAGCCAGCGCCCGGGCGATGCCGACCCGCTGCCGCTGCCCGCCGGAAAGCTCGAGCGGGCGTCGGGGCAGAGCGGAAGCGGCGAGGCCCACTTCGTCGAGCAGGGTGGTGAGCCGCGCCGTCGTCTGCGGCGCGCGGCGCTCATGCCGCAAGCCCAGCGCGTCGGTGAGGATCTCGGCGACGTTCCAGCGTGGATCGAACGAGCCGAGGGCATCCTGATAAATGGCCCCAACGGATGCCCGCAGCCCGCGCCGGGTTTTCTCGCCGGCCGCGCTCCACGGCTGGCCGCGCACCTGTACCTCGCCGTGCTCAGGTGCCAGGAGCGCGAGCAGGAGGCGCGCGGTCGTGGTCTTGCCGGAGCCGGACTCGCCGACGATTCCGAGGGTGCTGCCACGGTGTAGCGCGAACGAGACGTCGTCGACGGCGAGCTGTCGGCTGCCGTCCGGGCGACGAAAACTCTTCGACAGGCCGATGGCTTCGAGCACGACGGTGCTCTCGCGGGGAAACGGTGTGGACAAAGCGCAGGTCGTGCCGGGGGCATCGGCCGGGCGGGCCGTGAGAGACAGCCGGGTGCCGCGCGGCTTGTCGGTCGGGATCGCCGCCACCATTCGCCGGGTCTGCTCCTGCCGGGGTGACCCCAGAACCTGTGCGGTGCCGCCGGTCTCCACGAGCCGGCCGTCGTGCATCACCGCTACCCGGTGCGCGATGCGGCTCACCACGGCGAGGTCGTGACTGATCAGCAGTATCGCGGTGCCCGCCAGGGCGATCTGCTCGAGCAACCCCAGAATCTGCGCCTGCACGGTCACGTCGAGGGCCGTCGTCGGTTCGTCGGCGATGAGCAGCGGCGCCTCCACTGCGATCGCTGCGGCAATGAGCGCCCGCTGGCGTTCGCCGCCGGAGAGCTGCCCGGAAAGTTTGCGCACCTGCAATTCGGGGTCAGGAAGCCCGACGGCCTCGATCAGCTCGAGCACCCGCCGTACCCGCGCTGCGGCACCGAGGGTGGTGTGCAGGCGCAGCGAGTCGGCGATTTCCCGACCGATCGGTCGCAGCGGATCGAGCGAGACCAGGGCATCCTGCAGCACGAGGCCGACGTCCTTGCCGCGCCGAGCCCGCCAGGCGCGGTCGGTCAGGCCCAGCACGCTGCGCCCGCCGAGCTCGAGACGGTCGGCGGTGACGTGGGCGTTCGCCCCGGCGAGCCCGAGCAGGCTGCGCGCGGTCACGCTCTTGCCCGAGCCGGATTCGCCGACAATGGCGAGGCACTCGCCCGGGGCGATGTCGAAGGACACACTGTGAACGACGGGTTCGGCCGCGCCGAACACGACTCGCAGATTGCGCACGGTCAGCGCTACCTCACTCATGCGTGCCTCATTCGACGGTCGATGCTGCGGCCTAGCACCGTGGCGGTCACGGCGGTCAGCACGATGAACAGGCCGGGAAAGAAGCTCATCCACCAGGCCGAGGTGATGTACGTGCGCCCGGCCGAGAGCATGGCGCCCCACTCCGCGGTTGGCGGTTCGGCGCCGAGGCCGAGGTAGCTGAGCGTTGCCGCCCAGACGATGGCCTGGCCGATGCCGAGGGTCGCGAGCACGAACAGGGGCGCGAGGGTGTTCGGCAGAATGTGCCGCAGCAGAACCTGCCATCGGGTGCGGCCGAGCACGGTCGCCGCCTCGACAAACGCGGCCGAGCGCACGGTACGGAGCTGGGCGCGAATGATGCGGGCGTAGCCGGGCGCCGTCGACAGCCCAACGGCGATCGTGGCGGTCGCTACGCCGGGTCCGAAGATGACGATGAACAGCAGTGCCAGTAGCAGCCCGGGAAAGGCGAACAACACCTCGAGAAACCGGTTCACGGTGAAGTCGACGACGCGGCCGAGCATTCCGGCGAGGGTGCCCAGCACGATGCCGAGCCCCAACCCGATCACCGTGGCGGTGGCGCCGATGACGAGCGAATACTGGGTGCCGTGCACGACCCGAGTGTAAATGTCCCGGCCCGATTCGTCGGTGCCAAAGCCGTGTGCGAAATTCGGCGACTGAAACGCTGAGAGCGGGTCGATGTGGAGGGGATCGCCCGGGGCGAGAAGCGTAGGCGCGACCGCTGCAACCAGCAGGAACAGGGCGAACACGCCGGCTGCTCCTTCGGCCACGCCGAGGCGCCGCGCCGGGCCGGCTTGCCGTGACTGGCTGGAGTGGGCCGCAAGCTCGGCCTGTACCTCGAGGTCGCTCACAGGAGACGCAATCGGGGATCGACCAGGCGACTGGCGGCATCCGTCAGCAGCGTCATCAGAATGTAGGTGACCGCGACGATCATCACGACGCCGATCACCACCGGAACGTCGCGCAGGGTGACCGCATTGAGCAGGGTGCGGCCGAGGCCGGGACGAGCGAAAATGGTCTCGACGACGACCGCACCGCTGATCAGCGAGCCGAAAGCCCACCCCGATAGGCTGATCGCGGGCAGCGAGGCGTGGCGCAGCGCGTGGACCCAGCGCACTCCACGCTCACTCTCGCCGCGGGCGCGGGCCGACAGCACGAACGGACTTTCCAAGGCGACCTGCAGCGATTCACGCATGATCTGGCCCAGAAAGCCGGCGAGGGGAACAGCCAGGGTGAGCACCGGCAGCACCAGTCCGGCGACGCCGTTGGTGCTGATCGGTGGCAACACGCCCAGCCAGATACTGAACACGACGATCAGTGAGGTCGCGAGCCAGAAATGCGGTAGCGCTGCCGCGACGATTTCGAGGCTCGACCCCACCCGAAAAGCGATCGTGCCGCCGCGGGTCGACCAGGTGGCGAGAGCCAGGGCGAGTAGCCAGGCCAGGGTGAGGGCGAGAACGGCCAGCAGCACGGTGCTGCCGAGCTGGCTGAGCACGAGCGGGCCGACATCCATGTTGAGTGCGTAAGACCTGCCGAGGTCACCGGTGGAGAGTCGACCGAGTTGGGTGAGGTACTGCACGATCACGGGCTGGTCGAAGCCGTACTCGGAGCTCACCGCCGCGAGGGCTTCGGGCGAGGCCTGCGATCCGGGGCCGCCGAGCACCGCCTGGGCGGGGTCGCCCGGAATGAGCCGCACCGCAAAGAAGGTCACGGAGGCCACCGCCCACAGCACAAAGACCGCGCCACCCAAGCGGGCAGCGAGTCGGCCGAGCACCCGCAGGACCACCCGCAGCGTGGCCCCGCGGGGACCTACCGGTTCAGCCACGCGTCGTACAGCGTGGGCACGGCCACGGTCGGCAGGGTGCGCAGGCCCACCACGTCGCTGCGCAGCAGGTAGTGGTTCTGCTGGTCATAGAGCGGCAGGATATAAAAGCCCTCCAGGATGCGGTTCTGGGCGTCGGAATAGAGGGACGCGCGCGCGGCGGGATCCGTTGCGCGGGCCGCCGTCGTGAGCAGCTCATCGATTGCGGGGTCGTTGACCTGCGCGAGATTGGCGAAGTACCCGCTCGGCGCCGGCACGATGCTGGCGGAGTGGTACAGAATGCGCAGCACGTCCGGGCCGACCTTGGTGTACGGCGCGCTCACCGCGTCGTAGTCGTTGGCGGCGAGGGCGGCGTACCAGCTGGAGAGGTCCAGGGGGCGAAGTTTCACGTCGAAGCCGGTCTCCTTCGCCGTGGCCTGAATCTGCTCGAACACACTCTGCTCGGCCGGGATGGACTGGTTGGTGCTCACCGGAAACTCCACCGTCAAGCGCACGCCATCTTTGACGCGGTAGCCGTCGGCATCCGTTTCGGACCAGCCGGCCGCATCGAGGAGTTTCGCGGCGGCAGCAGGGTCGTAGTCGAACAGTGCGGCATTCGAGACGGCGGTGGCTTCCACACTCGACAACGCCGAGTACGACCGGGTAGCGGTGCCCAGGAACAGGCTCGACACGGCGTCGTCGACGTTGGCGGAGCGCATGAATGCCTCACGAACGCGCACATCGTTGAAGGGGGCCCGGCCCGAGTTCAGTTCAATGCGGTTGGAGGCCCCCGGGCGCGGTGAATCGAGATGCTCGAGGGAATCGCTCTGTTTGGCTTGCACGATGGTGTCGGGCTGGGCATTGTCAATCACGTCGACCTCGCCGGACTGCACGGCCGCGTAGCGGGAGGCCGAGTCCGGGATGAAGCGCCAGATGACCTTGTCGAGGTAGGCAGGGCCGGAGTGGCCGGCATCCGCTGGCGGGGAGACGTAGTCGTCATTGCGCACGAGGGTGATCGCATTCTGCTTCACCCAGCTTTCCACGATGAACGGGCCGGTGCCGACCGGGGCGGCACAGTTCTCGTCCTGGCTGCGTTCGAGCGCCGTCGGTGATTCGATCGCGAGCCAGGGCTGGGACAGCGACTCCAGCAGGGCGCTGTCGGGCGCGCTGAGGGTGAAGCGCACGACGGTGGGGGAGACCGCCTCGGTGCCGGTGACCTTGCCGAGGGCGAGATACCCGGTTGACGACAGTGTCGTCGGGTCCTGTACGTGTGCAACGTTGGCCTGCACAGCGGCGGCGTCGAAAACCGTGCCGTCGGTGAAGGTCACGTCGTCACGCAGGGTGAAATCCCAGGTCAGGCCGTCCTCGCTCGCCGTCCACGACTCGGCCAGCCAGGGGATGATCTGCCCGTCGGTATCGCGGGAGACGAGCGACTCCAAATACTGCGCACTGATCAGGGCCTGGGGAAAGTTTCCGCCGACGTGCGGGTCGAGGCAGCTCGGTTCGGCGTCGCCCGAGGCGTAGGTGAGCGTGCCGCCGCTGATCGGTTCACCGACGGGTTTGTCTGAGCCGGTCGCGGTGCAGCCGGCCACGAACAGGCCAAGGGCCACGATGCCGGCGGTGGTGGCGAGAAGGCGGCGGGTACGGGCGGGGTGCCGAAGGGGCATAAGGATTCTCTTTCCCCGGCGGTTGCACGCCGGGCATTTGGTCACAGGGGTTCAGTGCGGGGCACTCCTCAACGTTAGGCCACGTCGGGCGAATGGGGGACAGGCGGTATCCCGGCTCATCGATGGCAGTGACAGGACCGGCCGGCATTCGATAGGTGAGCACCGCGTAGCTCAGAACAGATGAGTTCGGGTTGTTCATCCGGTACGATTAACGCGAATGACAGTGACCCGGCCATCACCGGAAAGTCTTCGGAAGAACGGATGCCCACCCTCGGGTGGACATTCCAGTAGAACCGAACGAGTCGGGCCCGTTACAGCCTGTGAATAAGCGGTCGGTCGTGGGTTGAGCGTGTCGAAACCACGGGTGGCAAGCGAGGTGGTACCGCGGCGATTTCGACAGAATCGTTCGTCCTCGTGGAGCAGGGCCCCAGTGACCCGTCCCGGTAGGAGAAGCATTTTGTACCCCAAGAGCCGTAACGCCCCGAATGGTGACGAGACCACGACCGGCGCGGCCATCGTGCCGTCCCCGAACTTTCCCGACCTCGAAGCCGAGGTGCTCGCGTTCTGGAAGAGTGATGAAACCTTCCAGGCCTCAATCGACTCGCGCGACGGTGCCGAGGAGTGGACTTTCTACGACGGGCCGCCCTTCGCCAATGGCCTTCCGCACTACGGCCACCTGCTCACCGGCTACGCCAAAGACCTGTTCCCGCGCTTTCAGACCATGCGCGGCAAGCAGGTGCACCGCCGTTTCGGCTGGGACACCCACGGCCTGCCCGCCGAGCTCGAAGCGGAGCGCAAGCTCGGCATCACCGACAAGAGCCAGATCGAAGAGATGGGCCTGGCCGCGTTCAACGCCGTCGCCCGCGAGTCGGTGCTCGAGTACACCAAGGACTGGGAAGAGTACGTCACCCGCCAGGCCCGCTGGGTTGACTTCGAGAACGACTACAAGACCCTCGACATCACCTTCATGGAATCGGTGATCTGGGCGTTCAAGCAGCTGCACACCAAGGGCCTCGCGTATGAGGGGTACCGGGTGCTGCCGTACTGCTGGCGCGACCAGACCCCGCTCTCCAACCATGAACTACGTATGGACGACGACGTCTACAAGATGCGCCAGGACCAGACCGTCACGGTCACCTTTCCGCTGATCGGTGCCAAGGCCGAAGCGCTCGGTCTCACCGCGGTGCGCGCCCTGGCCTGGACCACGACCCCGTGGACCCTTCCGACGAACTTCGCACTCGCCGTGGGCCCTGAAATCGTCTACGCCGTCGTGCCGGCCGGGCCGAACGGCACGCCCGATGCCGAGGTACTCAGGGAAGGGGCCGCCGTCTCCGCCGAGGTGCTTGGCGCGGAATACCTCATCGCAATCGACCTGGTCGGCAACTATGCCACGGATCTGGGCTATGACGCGGCGGCCGACGCCACCGCATCCGTTTCCCGCACCGTGCTCGGCAGCGAGTTGGAGGGCGTCAGCTACGACCGCCTGTTCGATTACTACGCCGACGAATCGGTCTGGGGCACCCAGAACGCCTGGCGCATCCTTGTGGCCGACTACGTCACCACGAGCGACGGTACCGGCATCGTGCACCAGGCTCCCGCCTACGGCGAGGAGGACCAGAAGATCGGGGAGGCCGCCGGAATCCCCGTCATCCTCTCGCTCGACGATGGCGGAAAGTTTCTCAGCGACATTCCCGAAGTGGCCGGCCAGCTCTGGAGCGAGGCCAACAAGCCGCTCACCGCGCTGCTGAAAGCCAACGGCCGCCTCATCCGCCAGGCCAGCTACGAGCACTCCTACCCGCACTGCTGGCGCTGCCGCAACCCGCTCATCTATAAAGCCGTCTCGAGCTGGTTCGTGCGCGTCACCGAATTTCGCCCGCGGATGGTCGAGCTCAACCAGGAGGTGAACTGGGTTCCCGAAAACGTGAAAGACGGCCAGTTCGGTAAGTGGATCGGCAACGCCCGCGACTGGTCGATCAGCCGCAACCGCTACTGGGGCTCGCCCATCCCGGTCTGGAAGAGCGACAACGCCGACTATCCCCGAACGGATGTCTACGGCTCGCTCGACGAGATCGAGGCCGACTTCGGCGTGCGCCCCACCGACCTGCACCGCCCCTTCATCGACGAGCTCACCCGCCCCAACCCCGACGACCCCACCGGCCAGTCGACGATGCGCCGCATCACCGACGTGCTCGACGTCTGGTTCGACTCCGGCTCGATGCCGTTCGCCCAGGTGCACTATCCCTTCGAAAACCGGGAATGGTTCGAAGCGCATAACCCGGCCGACTTCATCGTCGAGTACATCGGGCAGACCCGTGGCTGGTTCTACCTGCTGCACGTGCTCTCCACCGCCCTGTTCGACCGGCCGGCTTTCAAGAACGTGGTCAGCCACGGCATCGTGCTCGGTAACGACGGCCAGAAGATGAGCAAGTCGCTGCGCAACTACCCCGACGTCAGCGAGGTCTTCGACCGCGACGGCGCCGACGCCATGCGCTGGTTTTTGATGAGCTCGCCGGTGCTGCGCGGCGGCAACCTCGTCGTCACGGAGGAGGGCATTCGTGAGGGCGCCCGCCAGGTCATGCTGCCGCTATGGAGCACCTGGTATTTCTTCTCGCTCTACGCGAACGCGTCTGGGCCGAACGGTGAAAGTAGCGCGGGCTACGACGCCACCTGGCGCACCGATTCCACCGACGTGCTCGACCTCTACCTGCTCGCCAAGACCCGCGACCTGATCGTCGGCGTCACGGCCGACCTCGAAGCCCTTGACAGCACGGTCGCCGCCGCGCGCCTGCGTGACTTCGCCGACGTACTCACCAACTGGTATGTGCGCCGGTCCCGCGACCGGTTCTGGGGTGGCGCTGCCGACGGAGCCACCGCCCACGAAGCCTTCGACACCCTCTACACCGTTCTTGAAACCGTCTGCCGGGTCACCGCTCCGCTGCTGCCGCTTGTCACCGAGCGCATCTGGCAGGGCCTCACCGGCGGCCGCAGCGTGCACCTCGAAGACTGGCCCGATGCCACCCTGTTTCCCGCCGACGAGGTACTCGTCACCGCGATGGACCAAGTGCGCCTGATCAGCTCCACCGTGCTGTCGCTCCGCAAGCAGGCCGGCCTGCGGGTGCGCCTTCCGCTGACCAACCTCACCGTCGTTACGGGCAACACCGCCGAACTTGACGCGTTTGTCGGCATTTTGCGCGACGAACTCAACGTGAAAACGGTCACCCTGATCGAGCTCGAAGATGACAGCGCCGCCGCCTACGGGGTCACGAGCAAGCTCGTCGTCAACGCCCGCGCCGCCGGACCGCGTCTCGGCAAGCAGGTACAGCAGGTCATCAAAGCCGCTCGTGTCGGCGACTGGAGCGAGACCGACGGCCGTGTCACGGCAGGCGGGATCGCGCTTGAGCCGAACGAGTACGAGCTGACCCTCGAGGCGAACAGCTCGGTCGAAGACGGGGCCGCAGCGCTCGCCCTACTGCCCGGCGGCGGTTTCGCGCTTCTCGCGACGCGCACCACGCCCGAGCTCGAGGCCGAGGGCTTCGCCCGCGACCTCATTCGGGCCGTACAGGACACCCGCAAGTCGGCCGGTTTTCACGTGAGCGACCGCATCCGTCTCGATGTGGTGTTTCAGAACGAAGCGGATGCCGACTCTTTCGACCTCGCCGGCGGGGTCGATGTGGCCGCCGAAACCCTCGCCACGAACTTTTCCACCCACCGCCCGTCGACCGGGGAATTTTATGCCGAGTTGCCGTCGGAGTGGTTGGAAGCCCGAGTCGGCGCTCCCGTCGAACACTACGTGCGGTTCGAAGCCGACCACTATGTCAATCTGGGCGCCGTCATCGTGGCCGTCGCACGCGTGAACGGAGCCATCCTTGTCTGAGAACGACACCCCCGAAGCACAGAATAACGACGCCGACAGCGCCGACTGGAAGAACATCACCGGGCGCGGCGACGACGAGGAGCCGATGAACCAGCCAGCCCCGCTGGACGCTTTCCGCGAGGCCGGCGATGCCGTCTTCGCCGAGCTGATGCAGCGGGTGGGGGAGGCTCAGCCGCAACCGCGCCTCGCGCCGACCCGCCGCGCCCTCGACTTTCTCGGTGACCCGCAGAACTCGTATCCGATCATTCACCTGACCGGCACCAACGGCAAGACCAGCACGAGCCGCATGGTGGAGAGCATCGTGCGGGCCTACGGGTTGCGCACCGGCCTGCTGACCAGCCCGCACCTGGTGCGATTGAACGAGCGCATCGTCATTGACGGCGAGCCGATCAGCGACCAGATCCTCGCCGCCAACTGGGCCGACATCCAGCCCTACCTGCAGCTCGTCGACTCCGAACTCGAAGCAGCCGGCGACGTGCCGCTGACCTTCTTCGAAGCGCTCACCGTGCTCGCCTTCGCGTGCTTCGCCGACGCGCCGGTCGATGTTGCCGTGGTCGAGGTCGGTATGGGCGGCGAGTGGGATTCCACCAACGTCGCCGACGGGCAGGTTGCCGTGTTCACGCCGATCGCGCTCGACCACACGCAGCGCCTCGGCAATACCGTCGCCGAAATTGCGCGCACCAAGAGCGGCATCATCAAGCCGGCGGCATCCGTCGTCTCTGCAGCCCAGAGCCCTGAGGTTCAGGCTGAACTCGATCGTGCCGCCGAACTGAGCGAGTCCACCCTCGCGCGCGAGAACGAGGGCTTCGAACTGCTCTCGAGCACCGTCGCCGTCGGCGGCCAGGTCATCTCGGTGCGCGGTCTCGCCGGCACCTACAACGAGCTGTTCCTGCCGCTCTACGGCACCCACCAGGCCCACAATGCCGCGGTCGCCATTGCCGCCGTCGAATCGTTCCTCGGTGCGGGCAGCCAGGCGCTGGTCGGTGACCTCCTCGCCGAAGGCCTCGGCACCACAACCTCGCCCGGTCGCCTGCAGCTCGTCGGCATCGAACCGACCGTTCTCGTGGACGCCGCGCACAACCCGCACGGCGCCACGGCCCTCGCCGCCGCGCTCGAGGCTTACTTCGACTTCACTGAAATCGCCGTGGTCATCGGAATCCTCGCTGATAAGGACGCGCAGGGCATCGTCTCGGCCCTCACGACCCAGGTCGACCGGTTCTACGTGACCGAGCCGCACTCCGAACGTGCCGTGCGCGTGGACGACCTCGCCGACAACATCGCCGAGTGGACCAACCACCAAGCCATTTTTCGCTTCGACGATGTGGCCGCGGCCCTCGACAGCGCCCGCGAGTGGGCCGCCGAGGCGCCCAGGCGCGCCGTGCTCGTCACCGGGTCAATCGTGCTCGTCGGCGAAGCGATCACCCTCGCCGCCGCCGGCGAATGGATGGAGAAATGAGCCTCGCTGCTGACGGTGCAACCCCTGATGACACCGGCGCTGAAAACACTGGCGCTGAAAACACCGCCGCTGAAAACACCGGCGCTGAAAACACCGGCGCTGAAAACACCGCCGCTGAAAACGCTCCCGCTGAAAACACCGCCGCTGGTATGTTCCGCCGCTCGTCGGGCCCGCGCTCGGTGAGACGCAGCCTTGCCACGATCCTGCTCGGTTTCGAAACGATCGTCGTGTTTCTGGGCGCGGTGGTCACTCTCGGGCTCGTGTCCGTGGCGACCGAGCCCGGCCCAATCTCGCCGCTGGCCGTGATCATCGGCGGTGTGCTGCTCTGCCTGGCCATGGTCGCCCTGATCGGACTGCTTCGCTTTCGCTGGTCGTACCCGATCGGCTGGCTACTGCAGGCGGTCATCATCGCCACCGGGTTCGTCACCCCGGCCATGTTCTTTGTTGGAACCCTGTTTGCCGCGATGTGGACCTACTGCATGATCACCGGCTCGAGAATAGATCACCAGAAGGAGATTGAATGAACACCCCGATCGAAGAAACGCTTGTTTTGGTCAAGCCCGACGGCGTTGCCCGCAACCTGACCGGCGAGATTCTGCGCCGTATCGAGGCCAAGGGTTACTCCCTCGTCGACGTCAAGCTCGTCGAACCCGACCGCTCGCTGCTCGCCGCGCACTACGCCGAGCACGAGGGCAAGCCGTTCTATGAACCCCTTGTCGAATTTATGGAAAGTGGCCCCATCATCGCCTTCCGCGTCGCCGGCAACCGGGTCATCGAAGGCTTCCGCGCTCTCGCCGGCACGACCGACCCCACGACCGCCGCTGCCGGCACCATCCGCGGCGACCTCGGCCGCGACTGGGGCTCGAAGGTGCAGCAGAACCTCGTCCACGGTTCGGATTCGCCCGAGTCCGCCGCTCGCGAGCTCGCCCTCTGGTTCGACTGAAAGAACATGAATGGTCCCGTCTCGAGTGAGGCGGGGCCATTCCTGTATTCGGCTGCAGGCTACAGCCGGTTGAGTACGTCCATGTTGACCTGCGCGACGATGAAGAACACGATGTAACAGACGATCGTAATGACAAACATCCAGGAATACGCGGCTCCGGCCATGCGGCGAACGAATACCCCGCCCGGCAGATTGCCCTCCTTGAAGTTGTAGAGGGTCACGGCTAAAAAGGCCGGAATGGTCACCGCCCACGTCACCATGCACCACGGGCACAGTACGTCGAGCACGAAGATGCTCTGCCCGATGAGCCAGATCACGAAGACGACCGCGGCGAGCATGCCAAGGTTCAGGCCGACCCAGAACCAACGGGCAAATCTGGTCCCGGCCAGAATGGCCATGCCGATAGTGATGATCACGCTCCAGGCAGCGATCCCGATCAGCGGATTCGGAAAGCCCAGAACGGCGCCCTGCGGGGAGGTGAGATTGGTCGCGCAACCGATGAGAACGCTGAAGCTGCAACTCAGTTGAGCGTTCGAATCTTCCAGCAGGTGGATCTTGTCGAGCGTGAGGGCGAAGGCCGCTGCAAATGCGATAATCCCGGCGATGATCAGGAAAACAGCCAGGCCTGTTGGACGCTGAGAACGCTCTGTCTGTGGCACTCTTGCGATTATGCCACGCGTGCGGCGTAGCTTTGGGCGATTACATGCGATAATCGGGGGGTAGTCGTTGAGCCGCGCTCAAGCAGACGCCAAACAGGCTTAATGGGCAACAGTCGCCCAGTAGAAGGGTCCCACGACCCGAAGTATTAGCAGCCAGAGCACAGTCCCTGAGCACCAACAGGGGTCAAAGCCGGTTGCCGCAGTAAAACATTCGCGAGGTTTCCACGAAGGTGACAACCCCGCACGAGAGAGTAACCGGTGGGTGGCGCGGTCACCCAAACGGTCAAGGAGCGCACCAGTGATGGTGGAAGACAACGAAAACAAGAAACGCAAGAGCCTGTTCGGCCCTCGCAAATCGACCCGGAGGACGCCGGTCACACGGTCAAACGTAGCCCCAGCACGGGAGTCGCCCGTTGTGCCGAGCGAACCCGCTGAGCCCGCACCCGCCAAAGTGACCATCGCGGAGTACAACAACGTCACCGGAGCGCAGCAGATGACCGACGCCATGGCTGATACCTCCGCAGACGATAAAACAGACGACAAGACGGATGATCAGGTCGCGGCCCCGGTTCGCCCGTCGTTCTCCCTGCTGTTCCAGGCGCCGGAGATTCTGCCGATGCCAGCGCGCACGGGCATCCGCTCGTCGCAGCACTCGCAGCAGCAACAGCACGAGTTGGATGACGACGATCAGGAGGCGGCCACGACCGTTCGTCGCCGCGCTCGTCGTCGCACCGGCGACGAGAATCGTTCGGGCACCGACGACCCCGCCAACACGGTCGTCAAGGTGCGCGCCCCGCGCGAACCCGAACTCATCACCGAACCCCAGCGCATCAAGGGTTCCACGCGGCTCGAGGCAAAGAAGCAGCGCCGCCGCGACGGCCGCGACGCGGGACGCCGACGTCCCGTCATCACGGAGGCTGAGTTTCTTGCCCGCCGCGAGTCCGTCGATCGCCTCATGGTCGTGCGTGCCAAGCACAACAAGATCCAGATCGGTGTGCTCGAAGACGGCGTGCTGGTCGAGCACTACGTCGCCAAGAACCAGGACGCCTCGCTCATCGGCAACGTGTATCTCGGCCGTGTGCAGAATGTGCTCCCCAGTATGGAAGCCGCCTTCGTCGACATTGGACGCGGCCGCAACGCCGTGCTGTACTCCGGTGAAGTCGACTGGGACGCCGCCGCCGAGAACTCCGGCAGCAGCAACCAGACCCGCCGCATCGAGCTCGCGCTCAAGCCGGGCGACAAGGTGCTCGTGCAGGTAACCAAGGACCCGATCGGGCACAAGGGTGCCCGCCTCACCAGCCAGGTCTCCCTACCCGGCCGTTACCTCGTCTATGTGCCCAACGGTTCGATGAACGGCATCAGCCGCAAGCTTCCCGACACCGAGCGTGCCCGCCTGAAGAAGATCCTCAAGGAGGTTCTGCCCGACAACGTGGGTGTCATCGTGCGCACCGCCGCCGAGGGTGCCACCGACGAGCAGCTGACCGTCGATGTCAACCGGCTGCGCCTGCAGTGGGCAAACATCGCCGAGCAGGTCGAGTCGGCCCAGGCGCCCGCCGAACTGCACAGCGAGCCCGACCTGCTGGTCAAAATCGTGCGCGACGTCTTCAACGAGGACTTCCAGCGGATGGTCGTGGCCGGCCCTGATGTGCGCTCGACGATTGAGACCTACCTCAGCCAGGTCGCTCCCGACCTGCTCGAGCGCGTTGAAACCTACGAGGGCGAGGTCGACGCGTTCGACGAGTTCCGCATCTCGGAGCAGATCGAAAAGGCCCTCGACCGTAAGGTCTGGCTGCCGTCCGGTGGATCCCTCGTGATCGACCGTACCGAGGCCATGACCGTCGTCGACGTCAACACCGGTAAGTTCGTCGGCAGTGGCGGAAACCTCGAAGAGACCGTCACCAAGAACAACCTAGAAGCGGCCGAAGAAATCGTGCGCCAGCTGCGCCTGCGCGACATCGGAGGCATAATCGTCGTTGACTTCATCGACATGGTGCTCGAGAGCAATCGCGACCTCGTGTCGCGTCGCCTGATCGAGTGCCTCAGCCGTGACCGCACCAAGCATCAGGTGGCCGAGGTCACCTCGCTCGGACTCGTGCAGATGACCCGCAAGAAGCTCGGCCTTGGCCTGCTGGAATCGTTCAGCGAGAACTGTGAGGCCTGCGCCGGCCGCGGCATCATCGTGCACCACGACCCGGTCGTGAAGCACCGCCAGACCGCGCAGCCGCCGCAGGAACGCCGCCCGCGAGCCAAGAGCGGCGGCAACTCGGCCGCCAGCAACGGTTCCGGCAACAACGGTTCCGGTTACAACCGCGACACCTCGGGTCAGCGTGACGGTGCCAACCGCGACGCTCACTCCGGCAGCAACGCCGGTTCCGACGCTCCGAAGAGTGGGCAGGGCACCCACGGCATCACCGAGGACGCCAAGCAGGCCCTCGCGCTCATCGCCGCACGTACCATCACCCGCACCGGTTCCATCGCGATCGTCAGCGCGCCGGGCTCCCGGGCAGCGGACGCTGAGCTCGCGACGGTCACTACCGAGCCGGTCGTATTCGAGCCGGCCGGCACCGAGCAGGCCGGCACCGAGCAGGCCGGCACCGAGCAGGCCGGCACTGAGCAGGCCGGCACTGAGCAGGCCGGCACTGAGCAGGCCGGCACTGAGCAGGCCGGCACTGAGCAGGCCGGCACTGAGCAGGCCGGCACCGAGCAGGCCGAACGGACCAGCACCGCGCGGTCCCGTGGCCGCCAGTCGCGTTCCCGCAGCCAGGGCGGGCGCGGCCAGCAGTCGCGATCCGAACAGGCCCGCGCACGTCAGGCCAAAGCGGAACAGGCCGAGCCAGCGGCATCGGCTGCCCCGGCCAGTGAGCGAGTATCCGAGGCAGCCGCCGAGTCCGTCGCCTCGGCGGCAGCGAATGCCGCACCCCGCAGCGGCCGCAGCAACTCGGCCACAGACACGTCAGCTGGCGCGTCGGCAGCAGGAGCCTTCGAAGTGCAGGCGCCCGCAGTCGAGCGCTCCGAGCCCGTTGATATTCTCGATATTCCGGTGAAGAAGTCGACGCGCACCGCACGGCGCCCCAGCAAGCAGGTCACCGACCAGCTGCTGGACTCGGTGCTCGACTCTCTGCCGGAACCGAAATTGCCCGGCCAGGGACGCCCGCGCAGCCGCCGCGTCACGACCGCCGGTGGTCCCACCGGCCAGGCCATTCTGACGGCGACCGGTGCGTCCACATCGGCGTCGGCACCCAGCCAGCCGCCGCGCGGCGACTAGAACAGAGGAATAGGCGCGAGAATCAAGTAAGGCGGTAACGCAATCGGCGGGCAGTTTCCTCTCCTGCGGCGATGGCCTCTCGGCATCACCGCGGGGGCGTTGGTCGTACTCGCCGTTTTCGTCGTTCGAGCCCTGTCGCCGGCGTTCGTCGATGAGCAATTAAGCGACTGGCAGCTGCCCGACCGGGTGCAGGACACCCTCACACTGGCGATCAGCGTCATCATCGAGTCGGTACCCTTCGTCTTTCTGGGCATTCTGCTCTCAGCGGTCGTGCAGGTCTGGCTGCCACACGGCGTGCTTGCCCGGCATCTGCCGCGCAATCCTGTGCTGCGGCGCGCCTCAATCTCGCTGCTCGGCATGTTCTTTCCGGTCTGCGAGTGCGGAAACGTGCCGTTGGCCCGAGGATTCATGGTCGGCGGATTCACCGTCTCCGAATCGATCACCTTTCTGCTCGCCGCGCCCATTTTGAACCCGATCACCATTATCACCACGCACCAGGCCTTCGGTTGGGATGGCCACATTCTGGTGGCCCGCCTGCTCGGCGGGTTTCTCATCGCCAACGTGGTCGGCTGGTTGTTCAGCAAGCACCCCGACCCGCAAAGCCTGCTGGCGACCAAGTTCGCAGCGGCCTGTGTGACCGGTTCGACGAACGGCCACGATCATGAGCACGGTGGGCTCGGCCGTGAGAGCCGGTTCAGCCAGACCACGGAGATTTTCATTCGTGAAACCTCGGTCATCATGCCGGCCCTGTTCATCGGTTCCGCCGTGGCCGCCCTGACCCAGGTCTTCGTTCCTCGGTCGGTGCTACTCGCCCTCGGCAGTAACCCGGTCTGGTCGGTGCTCGCCATGATGGCCCTGGCCTTCATCGTGGCGGTCTGTTCCAACGTTGACGCTTTCTTCGTGTTGTCTTTCGGCAGCACTTTTCTACCCGGTGGCATTGTGGCGTTCCTGGTGTTCGGCGCCTTGATCGACGTCAAGATGCTCGCCCTAATGCGTACGACCTTCACGAGCCACACCCTGATACAGATCACCGTCGTTGTGGGCCTCATGAGTGCGGCGCTCGGATTGCTGGTGAACTATGTTGCCTAATCGACAGCGCTCTGGAGGCGCGGCCCTGCGCTATTGGGCGGATCGCTGGCAGGGCGTCGTGCTCAGCCTCGTGGTCGTTGTGACGACCCTCTGGCTGGGCCTGAGCGGCCAGCTCGGCCTGTATATCCACCCGCGCTACTTCGTGTTCACGATTGTCATGGCCGTCATCGGGCTCGTGCTTGTGAGCGCCGGCTTCGCCCGCCGCCGTTTGTTCGAGGTCGAGCACACTGGCCGGGTTGCAACGACGCTGACCGGCATGGGAGTCGTGCTGCTCCTCATCATGGGCGTCGCCATGGTCGTTGTTCCGCCCACTACCCTGACGAGCGCAACCGCCACCCAGCGCGAGGTGAACTCTGGCGGACTCGGCACCGACGACGACGCCGACCAGGCCGCGGCACTCATCGGTACCGGAGATTTCGAACAGCTCAGCGTGCGGGAGTGGGTATCACTGCTCGCACAATCCTCCGATCCCGCCTTTTACGCCGACAAGACCGCCCAGGTCACCGGATTCGTGACGCCCGATGCCCAAGACCCCGACAACGTGTTCTATGTCGCCCGGTTCGTTGTCACCTGCTGCGCGGTCGACGCCCAGCCGATCGGCGTTCCGGTTTATCTGCCGGGCTGGCAGGCCGAGTATGAGGTCGACGACTGGGTGCAGGTCACCGGTCGGTTCGATCTGAGCGTGAGCGCCACTGCGAGCGACCCGCTGGCGATTACGCCGGTGGAGATTCTTCCCGTTGACCAGCCGAATGACCCCTATGTCTATTGAGCCGGCGAACCTGCAGCCGGCGAACCTGCAGCCGGCGAACCTGCAGCCGGCGAACCTGCAGCCGGATGAGCAGCAGAGCGCCCTGCGCCGGTTTCGCCGCGCACTCTGGATACTCGTGGGCGGCCTGGTCGTGGCCTGTCTCGCCCTCGTCGCAGTCAACCTGCTCAGCGGACCTCGGCTCACCGCCGTCGACGTCGACACGACCTCCGCGGTGTCGTCCGCCAACGCACGTTTGGTGCTCGCAACGAACCGTCAACTGGCGCCGGTCACCCCGGAGCAGGTCAGCATCGAACCGGCCACAGCGTTTCACGTCACGACGAGCGGGAACTCCGTCGTGATCTCCTTTCCTCAGGCGCTCGCCTACAACACCGACTATGCGGTCTCGGTTCGGGAAATCACCGGTTCCGCCGTCGACCGAGAATCGACGCTGAGCGCAGAATTCAGCACGAGCGAGCCCTCGCTGTACTACCTCAGCCGCGCGGCGCCTTCCACGGAAGTCGGCACCCGGGCCGCCGACCGCATTCTGCGCACCACGATCGGCTCGACCGACACCGCCGTTGCCTTCGAGGCCCCCACTATTCAACAGTTCGTACCGATGGGCAGCGAGCTCGCCGTGGTCACCGTGAACGCCGACCTGGCCAACGCCCTCTACCGCGTCGACGCCGACGGCACCGCCGAGGTCCTCAACCTGCCCGGCGTTGGCCTCGTGCACGACCTGCAGGCCGCGCCCGGCCAGTCCCTGCTCGGCTTTCGATTCACCAGCGCAGCGGATGCCCCCGGCCCGCACTACGAGAATGTACTGTTCGTGCTCGACCTGCGCACCAATGCGGCCACGGCGGTACCGGACCTTGAGGGCGCCCCTCTCAGCGTCACGACCTGGGGATTCATGGCCCGTCGCGCCGACATCGTCGCACAGCAATACGACTCGACCCTGCTGCTGATCAATCCGCTTGACCAGTCCGGTGGTAACCCGCTCGAGAATGAGCCAGAACTCGACCCGCCGGTTCCGCTCGGACAATTTGCCAACCTCACCGCGTTTGCGCCCGACGGCGTGCGCATTTCCGTCTCCGACCGCGACGGGCAGTACGTGCTCGACCTCTCGCAGGGCGCCGAGTCCACCATTGTGCCGCAAAGCGTGGAAGGCACCACCCAGTACACCGCAGAACTGCGGTTCCTCGTCGGGCAAGATGGCGGGTACGTGCAGCGCGTCGCCGAGTTCAATGCGGCGACCGGCTCCGCGCAGCAATACCTCTCGCTCGTGCATGGTGGCGAGGCGCGCACCGTCTATGCGCCGGCATCCGCTGAAGAAACGATTGTCGGTTTCGAACTCTCGCCGAACGACCAGTTCCTGGCCGTTCAGATCGTGCCGAACCGCGGCACCGAACTGTCCGACGGATACCCGGTCAACGCTGCGGCAACGGATGCGACGACCCTGTTCGTGAACGTCGCGACCGGTGAGGTGCGCCGCAGCGTGATCGGCTTCGACGCCACGTGGCAGTAATGGTGCCCCCCTGGCCCCAGCGCACTGACCTCGCCGCACATACCCCGCCGCGGTAACGCCGCCCGTCCCGCCCCCGGCACTACCGTTCGCGACGTTGCCGAGCCGTCACGCGCAGCCCGCTGGAGCGGAGCCGCACGATCATCTCGCGAAAGCTCACCGGCAGGGCTCCAGCGGCGACCAGGTCGGCGTAGCGTGCCTCGGGCACGTCGTAGTGGTCGAGGTCGAAACCACGCGGTGGAATACCGGCAGCGGCCGCGAAAGTGTGCAATTCGTCAAGATCTGAGTCGCTCACGAGGTGTGCCCACATCGTTCCGTGCGCCGGCCAGCTAGGCTGGTCGATGAGTATTGCCATGATCGAAGTGTACGAGCCGCTGTTTGGTTCAGACACGCCGCGCCGTTGGTTTGACCACGGGTAACGGATCAGGTAAAGTCAACCCTTGGTGTGCGTTAGGAAAAATCAACGCAAATGCCAAGGTTTTCTGAGTGCGCTGGGCCAACCGGTTCGTGCTATCCAGTGAATTTCCAGCAGTGAATTTCCAGATTCGGAGCCCAATGGCTCCCCAGAGATTGGTACGTAAAGTGGTTTACGCAGTTGTGCGCGCCGGAGGGCGGCAGGAGAAGGTAGAGGTCGGTACCATCGTGACGATGGACCGAATCAAGGCTGACAAGGACGGCAACGTCGAGCTGGCCGCCGTGCTTCTCGTCGACGGCGACAAGATCACCTCTGACGGGGCGTCGCTGGCCAAGATCAAGGTCACCGCCGAAGTGTTGAACAACCTTCGCGGCCCGAAGATCGTCATCCAGAAGTTCAAGAACAAGACCGGGTACAAGAAGCGTCAGGGGCACCGTCAGGAGCTCACTCGCGTTCAGGTTACCGGCATCGCCTAGGCCTGAGGAGACAGACAGATGGCACACAAAAAAGGTGCGAGTTCCACTCGCAACGGTCGTGACTCGAACGCCCAGCGCCTCGGCGTGAAGCGCTTCGGTGGTCAGGTTGTCGGCGCAGGCGAAATCATCGTTCGTCAGCGCGGCACGCACTTCCACCCCGGCGTCAACGTCGGCCGTGGCGGCGACGACACCCTCTTCGCCTTGGCGGCCGGCTCCGTGCAGTTCGGCGCCAAGGGTGGCCGCAAGGTGATCAACATCGTGGTGGCAGCCGAGTAGGTTTCCACAGTTATATCGTCAGGGCGGGCTTCGGTCCGCCCTGACGTGTTTGTCCGTCACAGATTTTTCTGTCAGACCCAGATGCATTGCACGTCGTTTCATGGCACCTTGTTTTGAAGCATTTTTTGCGCCACCTGAAAGGGGCACTCCATGGCCACATTCGTTGACCACGTGACGCTGCATTTACGAGCGGGCAATGGAGGAAACGGATGCGTTTCGGTCAAGCGCGAAAAGTTCAAACCCCTCGCCGGTCCCGACGGCGGTAACGGCGGCGGCGGCGGCGACCTCGTGCTCGTGGCCGACTCGAGCACGACTACCCTGCTTGGCTATCACCGTTCGCCGCACCGCAGTTCCGACAACGGTGGCCCCGGCATGGGCGACCACCGCAATGGCCACAACGGCGACATGCGCGAGCTCATGGTGCCCATCGGCACCGTGGTCAAGGACGTTGAGGGCAACCAGCTCCTCGACATGAATGAACCCGGCCTGCGCCTGACCGTCGCGCCCGGCGGCCAGGGCGGGCTCGGCAACGCCGCCCTCGCCTCGACCAAACGCAAGGCCCCCGGCTTCGCCCTGCTCGGCACGCTCGGCTGGGAAGGCGACGTCTACCTCGAGCTCAAGACCGTGGCGGATGTCGCGCTGGTCGGGTATCCATCCGCCGGTAAGTCCAGCCTCATTGCCGCCATGAGTGCCGCCCGGCCCAAGATCGCCGACTACCCCTTCACCACGCTGCACCCCAACCTCGGCGTCGTCGAGTCGGGCGAGTCGCGTTACACCATCGCCGACGTACCCGGCCTGATCGAGGGCGCGAGCGAGGGTAAGGGTCTGGGACTCGAGTTTCTGCGCCACGTCGAACGCTGTACCGCTTTGCTACACGTGCTCGACTGCGCCACGCTTGAGCCCGGGCGCGACCCGATCAGCGACCTCGACGTCATCCTCGGCGAACTCGACGCCTACCCGGTACCCGAGGGCCAGAAGCCCCTGCTGCAGCGTTCCCAGCTGGTCGCGTTGAACAAAATCGACGTGCCGGAAGGCCGCGAGCTTGCCGCTTTCGTCAAGTCCGACCTCGAAGCCCGCGGCTACCGCGTCTTTGAAATCTCCAGCGTCACCCACGAAGGGCTCAAGCAACTCAACTACGCTCTCGCCGAGGTCGTTGAACAGGGCCGCGCCGAGGCCGCCGCAGCCGAAGCGAAGAAGCCGCGCATCATCATCCGTCCCAAGGCCGTGGACGAGGGTGGCTTCGTCATCAAGGTCGAGGGTGGCACCTTCGGCAATATCTACCGCATTCTCGGCACGAAGCCGGAACGCTGGATTCAGCAGACCGACTTCACCAACGACGAGGCCGTCGGCTTCCTCGCCGACCGGCTGGCCAAACTCGGTATCGAAAACGAGCTGTACAAGTCGGGTGCCATCGCCGGGTCGACCGTCATTATCGGCCCTGGCCACGGCGTCGTCTTCGACTGGGAGCCCACGCTCACCTCGACCGCCGAGCTCATCACCGCTCCGCGCGGAACCGATTCCCGCCTCGACGAGCCCAAACGCCGTACCAGCAACGAACGCCGAGAAGAGTACTTCGGCCGGATGGACGCCAAGTCGTCGGCTCGTGCCGAACTCATTCGCGAACGCGAAGCCGGCATGTGGCAGACCGGTGAAGAGGAATACAACGAAGACGTGCGCTTTGCCGATGTCGAGTTGACGGCAAATGGGGGAATCGCTGCCGCCGATATCGCGTCGACGGATGCAGCGGAGACCGAGACCGAGACCGAAGCCAGGACCGAGGTCGACAGCAGTACCGACAGCGACACAGTGGAAGAAGCACGGAAGTGAGTGGCTTAGCCAGAGACAACGTAGCCGGCGCGAAGCGCGTCGTCGTGAAGGTCGGGTCTTCGTCGATCAGCGGCGAGAAATCCGACCAGATCACCCCGCTCGTTGACGCCCTGGCCGAGGCCTACGGTCGCGGCACCGAGGTCGTGCTGATCTCGTCGGGCGCAGTCGCCACCGGCATGCCGTTTCTGAACCTGGAAGAACGTCCCAGCGACGTCGCCACACAGCAGGCGGCCGCTGCCGTCGGGCAGAACGTGCTGATCTTTCGCTACCAGGAAAGCCTCGACCGCTACGGCATCGCGGCCGGCACGGTGCTGTTGACCGAGGGCGACGCCCTCAAGGAACCGCACCGCAGCAACACCCGGCGCGCGCTCGAACGTCTGCTCGACCTGCGCATTCTGCCAGTCGTCAACGAGAACGACACCGTGGCCGTCTACGGTTTGCGGTTCGGCAGCAACGACCGCCTCGCGGCGCTCGTCGCGACGCTCATCCACGCCGACCTGCTGATCATGCTCAGCGACGTCGACGCGCTGTACACGAAGCCACCGCACCTGCCGGGGGCTGAAAAGCTCGACTTCATCGCCGCGGACGACCCGCTCGATGGTTTTGAATTCAGCTCGAGTGGGGCAACCGGCGTCGGTACCGGGGGAGCGAGCACCAAGGTCGTTGCCGCCCGCCTCGCCACCAAGGCCGGCACCGCCGTTCTGGTCACGTCGACCGTCCTGGCCGCCGCCGCCCTGCGCGGCGAGCACGTGGGCACCTGGTTCGAACCGACGGCCAGCGAAGAGCATCGCGCGCTGCTCTGAACGGGTGCGGTGGTGCGCTGCGCTAAGCTGCCGATGGTCGTGTGTTGCGTCCATAATTCGCGCCGGAGGGCAAGTTGCATGTGGGGTTGCACGTGGTGAGCGTTGTCAGCCCAGGAAACAGCGACCGATGAGGGCTCACTCCCAGCAGGTCGTGCGATCGGCCGCACGCATCGTCGTCAAGGTCGGCTCCTCGTCGATCAGCGGCGAAAAATCCGGCAACATCGCACCCCTCGTTGATGCCCTGGCCGAAGCCCACGCTCGGGGCACCGAGGTGGTTTTGGTGTCGTCGGGCGCCATCGCGATCGGAATGCCGTACCTGCAGTTGCAGGAACGCCCGACCGACCTGGCGACGCAGCAGGCTGCGGCATCCGTTGGCCAGAATCTGTTGATTTTTCGGTATCAGGACAGCCTCGACCGGTACGACATCGTGGCCGGCCAGGTGCTGCTCACCGCGAGCGACCTCGACAATGCCACCCATCGCGGCAATGCACAGCGC
The DNA here is from genome assembly GCF_015751745.1 of Cryobacterium sp. CAN_C2. Taxonomy (NCBI): domain Bacteria; kingdom Bacillati; phylum Actinomycetota; class Actinomycetes; order Micrococcales; family Microbacteriaceae; genus Cryobacterium; species Cryobacterium sp. CAN_C2. The sequence goes on along the minus strand of NZ_JADOUX010000007.1, from coordinate 66,466 downwards.
GCCATGGAACGCCTGATGGCGCTGCGTATTCTTCCGATCGTGAACGAAAACGACACGGTTGCCACTCATGAAATTCGATTCGGCGATAACGACCGGCTGGCTGCCCTCGTCGCCACCCTGATCAATGCAGACCTGCTGGTGCTCCTCAGCGATGTCGACGCCCTCTACACCTGTCCGCCGCACCTACCCGGGGCAGAGCGCATCAGCCATGTGCCTTCCGGTGACCCCCTGGTCGGCATGGAATTCGGTGCAACGGCCGTCAACGGTGTCGGCACCGGCGGAGCCAGCACGAAGGTGACGGCGGCTCGCATTGCCGCCCAGGCTGGAACCGCCGTGCTCGTGACCGCGACCGGTCTGGTGGCCGAGGCGCTGCGCGGCGAACCAGTCGGAACCTGGTTCGAACCCTCGATCGCACCGTCAGCGCTGCGGATATCCTGACCAATCCCAAATAGTCTCTCGCTACAGCCTCGGCGTAAACTAGGGGCATGTTGCAGTCTCTGAACGATGTAGCCCAGCTCACGCCCACCCTTGAGGCCGCTCGCGCCGCCTCCGTGTCGCTCGCTTCAGCGCCCACGGAAGTGAAGAACAAGGCCCTCACACTGATTGCCCAGTCGCTGCGCGATCACGTCGGGCACATAGTCACGGCGAACGAGGCCGACCTCGCCGCTGGCGCCACCAACGGTCTCACGGCCGGCCTGCTCGACCGTCTGAAGCTCGACGCGTTCCGTATCGCAGCCCTTGCCGACTCCGTCGACCAGATCGCCCTGCTCACCGACCCGGTCGGTCAGGTCGTGCGCGGCAGCAGCCTACCCAACGGCATCAAGATCAGCCAGGTGCGCGTTCCCTTCGGCGTTATCGGCGTCATCTACGAGGCTCGCCCCAATGTCACCGTTGACCTTGCGGCCCTCGCCCTGAAGAGCGGCAACGCCGTCGTGCTCCGCGGCGGTTCCGCCGCCGAAAACAGCAATCGGGTGCTCATCGACCTCGTGCAGGCGGCGATCACAGCGGCCGGACTCAATGCCGATTCGGTGCAAACCATCGACCCGTTTGGTCGGGCCGGCGCGACCGAACTGATGAAGGCCCGCGGTTACGTCGACGTGCTCATACCCCGCGGCAGCGCCAACCTCATCCAGACCGTTGTGACCGAGTCCCAGGTGCCGGTCATTGAGACCGGAGCCGGCGTCGTGCACGTCTTCCTCGACGAGACGGCCACCAAAAAGTGGGCGATCGATATCGTGCACAACTCCAAGACCCACCGTCCGAGCGTCTGCAATGCCCTTGAAACCCTGCTCGTGCACCGCGGCGCCGCCGAACGGCTCCTTCCCGACGTGCTCGCCAAGCTCGCGGCATCCGGCGTCACCATCCACGCGGATGCCCGCACCCGCGCCATCTATCCGACAGCGGTCCCGGCGACCGACGAAGACTGGGGCACCGAATACATGAGTCTCGACATCTCGGTCGCAATCGTCGACTCGCTCGACGAAGCCATCGCGCACATTCGCCGCTATTCCACCGGGCACACCGAATCGATCATCACGAATGACCTGCAGAACGCAGAACGTTTTTTGAACGAGGTCGACTCGGCTTCGGTCATGGTCAACACCTCGACCCGGTTCACCGACGGCGGCGAGTTTGGTTTCGGTGCCGAGGTGGGTATTTCCACCCAGAAGCTGCACGCACGTGGACCGATGGGTTTGCCAGAGCTGACCAGTACAAAGTGGATCGTTCGCGGCACCGGACAGGTGCGCGCTTAGGTCCCTACCTGGCACTCAGGTCCGGCTAGACTGGAACAACGGCGTGAGTCGCCGGGCCCGCGACCTGTCGCAGCCCATCAAACCGCGCAGAACGGTGTAGCGCGTGAATGGAGAACCGATGTCTTTTGTGAGTGCCGTACTGACCGAGGTCGAGCACATCGCCCTGCCGTTGCCGATTATCGCCTACCCGATGGTCGCGGCCGTCCTGTTCCTGGCTCTCGGCGTCGTGCTGTGGAGCTTTCGCGAAGTCTCCAACCGCCACAGCGGCAAGGCTGATGCCTACGCCGCCGCGCACGGCGCACACGATCCTACGTCCAGCACCGGTGGCCACTAGAAGCCTGATCGTAACGTGACAGTTCGTCGTCCGCGCATCGGCGTGATGGGCGGAACGTTCGACCCAATCCACCATGGGCACCTCGTTGCTGCCAGCGAGGTTGCGCAGAGTTTTGACCTCGACGAGGTTATCTTTGTGCCGACCGGACAGCCTTGGCAGAAGAGCGGCGTAACGCGTGGCGAACATCGGTATCTGATGACCGTGATTGCGACCGCGTCCAATCCTCGGTTTACCGTGAGCCGGGTTGACCTCGACCGGGTCGGCCCGACCTACACGATTGACACACTGCGTGATCTGCACGAAGAACGCCCGGACGCCGAATTGTTCTTCATTACCGGAGCGGATGCGATCACTCAGATTCTTGGCTGGAAAGACGTGCGCGAACTCTGGCAGCTGGCGCACTTCGTCGCTGTGAGTCGCCCGGGCCATGAGCTGAGCGTTTCGGGTTTGCCGAACCAGGACGTAAGCTTATTGGAAGTTCCGGCACTGGCTATTTCGTCCACTGACTGCCGGGCACGGGTCAATCGGGGATTCCCTGTCTGGTATCTGGTCCCCGACGGGGTTGTCCAGTACATCTCAAAGCATCATCTGTATCGGAGTGTGGCATGACGTTGGGAGACCATCAGCCGCTAAGCCGACGCCAAGCGCGTGAACTCGCCCGCGATCAGGGCGACGAAGTCGCCGCGGTGCTCGACGCCATCCCGATCCTGGACGTTCCGGCGCTGAGCCCGGCAGCGCTCCGCCCGGCCTCGTTTGCCGCACCGGCACACAATCCGTCATTGAACCGATCGAGCCGATCGCGCCGACACCACACCGTTCAAGAGCAGGGAGCACCGAGCGAGATTACCGCTCCCGCGCGTCCCACCGCAGCGTCCGCATCCGCTGCACCGGAACCCGTCGATTCGGCTCCGGTTCGAGCCGCGCACACCCTGAGTCGCCGGGAATTGCGCGCTCTGCACGCTCGTGAGGAACAGGCGCGTGGTGCGGATGAACTGCCGCATGAAGCGAGCTACCCGGTCGATGCTGAGCCGGTCGATGCTGAGCCGGTTGATGCTGAGCTCGTCGAGGCCGAGTTGATCGAGCTCGAACCAGCCAAACCCACTGCCGACCTCGTCGAACCCGAGCAGATGTACGCCGAACCCATCGTGGCTGACCCGGTCGTGGCTGACCTGACCGGGGCAGACGACGTAACGCCACGCGCGTATACCGGCTGGACGCCGCCGATCGGACACTGGTCGATCGACGAGGATGCGGCCCGGGACGAGGTGCCACCGCCCGACCAGTCCCTCGACGAACTGATCAGTCGCGGTATTGGGGCTGGCGGTATCCCCACCACCACGAACGCGCTCATTTTGCCGTTGATCCCCAACCAGGGTCAGAGCGTAAGTCCGATCTCCAATACGGGCGAAATCATGATCACCGGCTCGTTCGACCTGCCGCGCAGCCTCGGGTCGACCGGCGCGCATCCGAACCTGTTTGATTCCTCAGAGATGGACCACGTAATGGACCAACTCGACGCCGATCAGCTCGGCGGAGATTCGGCACCGGTCAGCGCGAGTCGCGCTGTGAGCACGCACGCCTCGACGCGAGGCATGTTGACGCCGCCCAAAAAACAGCGCGCCTCGCTACCGATGGTTCTGGTCGTCACGACGGCTGCTCTCGCCGTCAGCGTTCTGGCACTCTTCGTGACCGGCTACTTATTGGGTATTTTTTAGTGGCTGCCGGTGTGCGGCCACCTCACTCCTGCCTCGCGAGCCTCTGCGGCTCGCTTTCTTTCGTTCCCCCATCATCGCCGCGGGCGCACTAATGCCTCGCAGCACAATCTCAAGGATTCATTCATGACCACTTCGCCTCACGCCCTCGAGTTGCTCACAGTCGCCGTCGCTGCCGCCGAATCGAAGGGAGGCGAAGATCTGGTTGCCCTCGACGTCTCGAACCCGCTTCCCCTGGCCGATATTTTCTTTATCGTCACGGGTCGCTCTGAGCGCAACGTTGTCGCTATCGCCGGTGAGATTGAAGACAAGCTGATCGAGGCCGGCCACAAGCCGCTGCGTCGTGAGGGACGCGCTGCCGGTCGTTGGGTGCTCGTCGACTTCGGCGACCTGGTCGTGCACGTGTTCCACGAGGAAGAGCGCCAGTACTATTCCCTGGAGCGTCTCTGGAAGGACTGCCCGGTGATTCCAACCGGCATTCCCTCAAAAGTGGCGGCGGAAGAGGTGGCGGAAGAGGTCGCGGAGTAGCTGCGGTTTCGTAGATCACATTCTGTGTAGTAAGCTAACAAAGTTGTTTCGGAGAGATTTGAAACAACAATCTGGGTCCGTGGCGCAGCTGGTAGCGCACCTGCATGGCATGCAGGGGGTCAGGGGTTCGAATCCCCTCGGATCCACCAGGTACCAAAAAACCCCGACATCGTCGGGGTTTTTTTGCGCTCCACGTTCTTTTCGCGTTTTTTTCTGGCCCATATGTCTTTTTTCGCTGATGATTTATTTTTTTTTACTGATGCGCGAGTGCTGGCGGGATGAGCGTCGCCGCGAGGCCGCCATCGCCCATTCACACGGATGCCACCAGGCCGCTGATCGGGTCTCTTCCGTGACGAGTAGGGCCTATCCTCTTGTACTCTGCAGGGGACGAGTGGTGAATACAAAAGAAATACCGCGTGGCGGGTATCGGAAAAGGCGTTGGACGGCGATACTTCGTTAGTGGTGAATGCCACAGGCGAATGTATCCATCCCGAATGTATTCGACACCTCATTGGAGAATCTCAGAATGAAGAAGACCACGGTTCAACTACTCGACGACCTCGACGGCACCGTTATCGAGAATGGCTCCGGAGCCACCGTTTCATATGCCTTTGAGGGCGACTCGTACGAAATCGATCTGTCCGCAGAGAATCTCGTAAAGTTTCGATCCGCACTGAAGCAGTACACGAGTGTTTCACGACGCGTGGGCTACGTGCCTGCAAAGCCGCGCGGTGCCAGTTCGGCCGGTTCGGACCGGGCCGAACTGCAGGCTATCCGCACCTGGGCAAGCGCCAACGGCATGCAGGTATCCGACCGTGGGCGCATCGCGGGAACCGTGCGCGAGGCGTACGCCAACGCGCAGGCCAAGTAGAGCCCGAACGCACACCACCGCTTCACGCACTCGTATCGGCGCCACAGGTCATGTCTACTCCGGAGCAGCGGTGTCCCTGCCTGAGCGGGGACACTTATTCCGTCTGCTGCGGCCGCTTTCATAGCGGTGCTACCGTGCCGCTTACAGCCGAACGGCTGATGCGGTCGCGGTATAGCGCCTATGCCTGCGGCAACGCGCAGTATCTGCTGAATACCTGGCATCCGCTCACTAAGCCGGTCTCACTCGACCTGGATGCGGCGATAACGTGGCGGTGGCTCGATATCGTGCGTACCGTGGGTGGCGGTTTATTCGATAGAGAAGGCGTTGTGGAATTCATAGCGCACTTTCGTGTAGACGGCATAGCGGCAGCATGAAATCAGCCGTTTTCTGAAGGTTGACCACCAGTGGTATTACCTCGATGCTGCACCGAATAGTACCGCTGCCGGATAGTAGGGCTGGCGAATGTGCGGCCTGTCGAATAGTGCGAAGTTTACGTCAATAGAGGTGGCCCCCGGTGCTATGCGGCGGCGACTTCCCAGAAATCTGAATTAGGTTGCGTAAATGTCTGAGAATTTGTCCCGCGATATAACCAGCGGCGGAGACCCGCGGCATCCGGTACGTCGTGCCCTGCGCCGCGTTCGGGTCTGGGTTGACGGGCACCCCTATCTACTCTTCGTTTATCGTCTCGGCCTCGGACTGCTCGGCACGGCCATCGTCGTGATCGGTGTTGTTCTGATTCCCCTGCCGGGTCCGGGCTGGCTCGTCGTCTTTTTGGGCCTCGCCATGCTCGGAACGGAGTTCTCAGCGGCCCGGCGTGCGGGCGCGTTTCTCAAGCGCATCGTGACGAGGGCCTGGGAGTGGTGGCGTGCCCGCCGCGGCAGCCGTGACGCCCGTTTTCCGTAGATTCCGGGCGAACGCTGAGGTAGGGCGGTCGTCGCTCAGCGTGTGCTGAGAAAAAGTGCGGCCAACAGTGCGATGTACACCACGACGAAGATCGCCGGCGTGAGAAACCGTACGACATTGACCCACCTGCCCATGGCCACAATGCACTGAGCGAGTGAACTGGGCGCCTGCAGAGCGCGCAGGTCAGCGATGACAGCGAGTCCTTCGTTCGCCGCGGCGATCTGCGCCACGGCCCCAAGAATACCCGAAGCGAGCAGAATACCGGCGGTCGCGATGCGCACCATTGGGTCAGCGGTTGCCAGACCCAATGCTAGAAAGCCGACGATCGCGGTCAACAAAAACGTGGGAGCCGCCTGAGCGGCGATAATGTGCCCGCGGGCTTTGACCCAGGCGTTGATGAGGTCGGATTCAGTCATGAGGGCTCCTATTCGTTGGGCGCCGCGGCGGCACACGGCTCTATTCTGGTGGCTCGTGCCTGCTGTCCGCTCCATCCTGCCTCGCCAGTACGGGTTTGGTGGCATTAGCTGTGTCGGGCTCAGGTTCCTTCGGTATACGCATCTGCATAGAGATGCCGGTTGTTGTGAGAGGCCCTACCGCGTGACGGACAAACTTGAGCTAGGCCTCGATACCTTCGGTGACGTCACCTTCGACGCCCACGGTCAGCCGCTCCATCAGTCGCAGGTGCTCCGCAATGTCGTGCCGGAGGCCGTGCTGGCCGATCAGGTGGGCCTGGACTTCTTCGGCATCGGCGAACACCACCGCGCCGATTTCTCTGTCTCCGCACCCGAGGTGGTGCTCGCTGCGATCGCCGGCCAGACCAGCCGGATTCGTCTCGGCTCAGCGGTGACCGTGCTCAGTTCCGACGACCCGGTGCGGGTCTACCAGCGGTTCGCCACGCTCGACGCCGTGTCGAGCGGCCGAGCCGAGGTCGTTCTCGGACGTGGCTCGTTTACCGAATCCTTTCCGCTCTTCCGTCTTGACCTCGGCGACTACGAGCAACTGTTCGAAGAGAAACTGGACCTGTTCACCGAGTTGCTCAAGGAATAACCGGTGACCTGGGCCGGCCGGACCCGGGCTGCGCTGAGCAACCAGACCGTGTTTCCGCCGACCGAATCCGGGTCGATCAAGACCTGGATCGGTGTGGGCGGCAGTCCCGAATCGGTCATTCGCGCCGCACACTACGGACTGCCCGTCATGCTCGCGATCATCGGAGGCACCCCGCTCGCGTTCGCGCCCCTCGTTGACCTGTATCACCGCGCCCTGGCAAAGTTTGAGAAGCCCACACTGCCGATCGGTGAGCACTCGCCGGGCTATGTCGCCGCAACGGATGCAGAGGCTCGCGACGAAATGTGGCCACACTATGAGGCCATGCAGAACCGCATCGGTTGGGAACGCGGCTGGGGCCCCGCCACTCGGGAACGCTTTGAGCAGGATGCCAGCCGCGACGGTGCCGTCTTCGTCGGCTCGCCCGAGACCGTGGCGACGAAAATCGCCACCGTCGTGCAGGGTCTCGGGCTTTCTCGCTTTGACCTGAAATACAGCATCGGCGCGCTGCCGCACGAGAAACTGATGAACAGCATCGAGCTCTTTGGCACTGAGGTGTCGCCGCTCGTGCGCGAGCAACTCGGCTGAGCCCGTTCCGGGCGCAGGCGCGCGTGACCGCATATGTCGGCGGATGCCTGTAGCGTATTATCCAAGCGCGCACGCCGTCTTGTCGCTCAACCTCGCACCTGACCGTGTCCCACCTTCATCCCGAGGAGTCTCATGGAAACTTGGCCCGGAACCGCCTACCCCCTCGGCGCAACGTTTGACGGGAGCGGTACCAATTTCGCGCTGTTCAGCGAAGGCGCCCAACGCGTCGAGCTGTGTCTCATTGACGAAGACGGAGGTGAGACGCGCGTCGAAGTGCGCGAGTCATCCGCTTATATCTGGCACTGCTACCTGCCGCTCGTTCAACCGGGCCAGCGCTACGGGTATCGGGTGCACGGTGACTACAATCCGGCGGCCGGCAACCGGGCCAACCCGAACAAGTTGCTGCTTGACCCCTATGCGAAGGCGGCGACAGGGATCATCGACTGGGATCCCTCGCTGTTCTCCTACGATTTCGATGACCCCGACTCGCCGAACAACGAGGACTCCGCCTCGCACATGATGCTCGGCGTGGTCGTGAACCCGTTCTTCGATTGGACCGGTGACCGGGCGCTGCGCACGCCCTACAGTGAGTCGTTCATCTACGAGGCACACGTTAAAGGCCTCACCAAGCTGCAAGGCTCGGTACCGGAAAGCCAGCGTGGCACCTACGCGGGATTGGCGCACCCGTCGGTCATCGAACACCTGCAAAAGCTTGGCGTGACCGCCATCGAATTGATGCCCGTGCACCAGTTCGTCAACGACGGCATCCTCGTGGAACAGGGCCTCAACAATTATTGGGGCTACAACACCATCGGGTTTTTCGCGCCGCACAACGCGTATTCCTCGACCGGTGACCTCGGCCAGCAAGTGCAGGAATTCAAGGGCATGGTGCGCAGCCTGCACAACGCCGGAATCGAAGTTATTCTCGACGTGGTCTACAACCACACCGCCGAGGGCAACCACATGGGGCCGACCCTCTCGTTCAAAGGCATCGACAACGAGGCCTACTACCGACTGATGGACGACGACAAGCGGTACTACATGGACTACACGGGCACCGGCAACACCCTCAACGTGCGTCACCCGCACGTGCTGCAGCTCATCATGGACTCGCTGCGCTACTGGGTACTCGAAATGCACGTCGACGGCTTTCGGTTCGATCTGGCCTCGGCCCTGGCCCGCGACCTGTACGAGGTCGACAAGCTCTCCACCTTCTTCGAGCTCGTGCAGCAAGACCCGATCGTGTCGCAGGTCAAACTCATCGCCGAGCCGTGGGACGTCGGCCCCGGCGGCTACCAAGTGGGCAATTTTCCCTCCCAATGGTCGGAGTGGAACGGCAAATACCGCGACACCGTGCGCGATTTCTGGCGCGGGGAGCCCTCCACACTCGGTGAATTCGCCTCCCGAGTGGCGGGATCGGCGGACCTCTACGAACACTCCGGGCGCCGCCCGATGGCGTCGATCAACTTCGTCACCGCGCACGACGGCTTCACCATCGCCGACCTGGTGTCGTACAACGAAAAACACAACGATGCCAACGGCGAAGACAACAACGACGGCGAGTCACACAACCGGTCGTGGAATTCCGGCGTTGAGGGTGCCACTGATGACCCCGAGATTCGTGGGCTTCGCGCTCGGCAGGCACGCAACTTCATTTCGACACTGTTGTTGTCGCAGGGGGTGCCGATGCTGCTGCACGGCGACGAGCTGGGCCGCACCCAGCTCGGCAACAACAACTCCTATGCGCAGGATTCCGAGCTGACCTGGGTGCACTGGGACGAAGCCGATGTGCCGCTGATCGAATTCACCGCGGCCGTGTCCCGCCTGCGCCGGGAACACCCGACGTTTCGGCGCAGTCGATTCTTCGACGGTCGCCCCGGAAAACGGGTGGCGGGTGAGTCATTGCCCGACATCGTTTGGCTCAACACTGTTGGTGAGCCGATGGCGCCGGAGGACTGGGACGAAAATCTTACCCGAACGGTCGCCAAGTTTCTCAACGGCAACGGGATCCGCGAGCGCGACGTGCGCGGTCAGGACGTCACCGACGTGAACTTTCTGCTCCTGTTCAATGCCGACGATAAGGACGTCGAGTTCACGCTGCCGCCCGACGAATATGCCCCAGCCTGGGAGATTGTGGTCGACACCGCCGGTGAGGGGGCCGATTCCATTGCCCGCCCGGCGGGAGCCATTCAAACGGTAGCGGGCCGCTCCCTCGTGGTGTTGCGCGCCTATCACGAACCCGAAGTTGCGCCCGATCACTCCGTTGCGGCTTCCCTGGCCGGTGCCACCGGCCTGATCACGCTACCGAGCCTGGACGAAGAGCCGGGCCAGTGACCTTCGACAGAGAACATTTTGCGACGGGGCCAGTGGCCGTGCCGTTGTCGACCTACCGCCTGCAGATCACGGCGGGTTTCGACCTCGATGCTGCGGCGAAAATTGTCGGCTACATTCGCGATCTCGGCGCCGACTGGGTCTACCTGTCGCCGCTGCTGAAAGCCGAAGCAGGATCGGACCACGGTTACGACGTTGTTGACCATTCCCTCGTCGACCCGGCGCGCGGCGGAGCGGCTGCCCTGGACCGGCTCGCTGCGGCGGCGCACCAGGCCGGGCGGGGCGTGCTCGTGGACATCGTGCCCAACCACGTGGGCGTTGCGACGCCCTGTCACAACTCCTGGTGGTGGGACCTGCTGCAGAACGGCCAGCAGTCGCGGTACGCCGAGGCCTTCGACGTCGACTGGGCGTTCGGCCAGGGCAGAATTCGCATTCCCGTGCTCGGTGACGAAGACAGTGGGAACGATTCGGGCGGTGACGGTCCGGGCGAGCTCGACCGGCTGGAGCTCGTGGACGGCGAGTTGCGCTACTTCGACAATCGTTTTCCGATAGCAGCCGGAACGGTCGAGCACGGTGCGAGCCCGGCCGACGTGCACGAACGGCAGCACTATGAGCTGGTGAACTGGCGCCGCGCCGATGCCGAACTGAACTATCGTCGATTCTTCGCCGTGAATAGTTTGGCGGGCATTCGCGTCGAGGTGCCGTGGGTGTTCGATGAGTCGCACGCCGAGATCGTGCGCTGGGTGCGAAACGGCCTTGTGCAGGGACTGCGGGTCGACCACCCGGACGGCCTCGCCGACCCGGCTGGCTACCTCGATGCGCTGAGCCGGGCGACCAACGGTGCCTACGTGCTGGTGGAGAAGATTCTCGAGGGGCGCGAGCAACTGCCGACGAGCTGGGCGACCGCTGGCACCACCGGGTATGACGCCCTCGCCGACGTCGACCGGGTGCTCGTTGATCCGGCCGGCCAGAACGCCCTCGACGCCTTGGAGTCCCGGCTGTACGACGATGGCGCCGCATGGGGAGACCTGGTCTATCGCAACAAACGCTCGGTGGCCGATGGCATTCTGCGCTCCGAGGTGCTGCGCATCGCCCGTCTGCTTCACAGAGACGATCCGAGCGCCGAGCACACCGCCGACGCCGTGGCCGAACTGCTGGCCTGGTTTCCGGTTTATCGCTCCTATCTGCCGCTGGGCCTCGAGAATCTCCAGGAGTCGGCAGATCGGTCTATCGCCCACCGCCCGGAACTCGAGAGCGAGATCACCCGGCTGCTGCCGCTGCTGGGCGACCCCGCGCATCCGGCCGCCGCACGCTTTCAACAGACTTCGGGCATGGTCATGGCCAAGGGCGTCGAAGATCGGGCCTACTACCGGTTCAGCCGGCTGACCTCCCTCAATGAGGTGGGCGCCGATCCTAACGAGTTTGCCATATCGGTTGCGGAATTCCACGACCGGCAGCGCATGCGCCAGGCCGGGTTTCCACACTCGATGACGACGCTGTCGACCCACGACACCAAACGCGGCGAAGACGTTCGGGCTCGCATTTCGGTGCTCGCCGAGATGCCCGCCGAGTGGGAGGCCGTGTTGGAGCACCTGCGGGCGCTGCATCCGCTCGGGGATGCCCCCGTCGAGAACCTGCTCTGGCAGGCGATTGTCGGCGCCTGGCCGGCCAGCCGGGAACGGCTCGCGGCCTACGCGCTCAAGGCGGCGCGCGAAGCCGGCACGTCGACCACCTGGACGCAGCCGAACAACGATTTCGAAGCGGCCATCGACGACCTCGTCGCGGCCGCCGTCCGGCCGGGGCCGACCCACGACCTCGTCACCGGCCTGGCAAGCCGGGTGCAGCAGGCCGGCTGGAGCAATTCGCTCTCGCTCAAACTGTTGCAACTGACCATGCCGGGGGTTCCCGATGTCTATCAGGGCAGTGAATTATGGGAGACCTCGCTCGTCGACCCCGACAATCGTCGTCCGGTCGATTATGAGCTGCGCCGCGAGCTGCTTACCCGCATCGACAGCGGGTGGTTTCCCCCGGTCGACGAGAGCGGCGCCGCCAAGCTGCTGGTCACGTCACGGGCCCTGCGGCTGCGCCGAGACCGGTCGGACCGCTTCACCCGCTACGCCCCTGTGCCCGCCTGCGGGACGGCCGCCGGCCACGTCGTGGCGTTCGATCGCGGGGGAGCGATCACACTCGCCACCCGGCTGCCGATCGGGCTGCAGGCGGCTGGTGGCTGGGGTGACACGACGATTGCCGTGGCCGGCCGCAGCTACCTCGATCTGCTCACGCAGGAACGCTTCGATGGACCGAGCCTTCGTGTCGCTGACGTGCTCGCGCGTTACCCGGTGGCGCTGCTGGTCGCCGCCGGTGACCGAGATCATCTTTCCACCCCCACAGGACGACACGCATGAACGCTCAGAAATTCGCAATCTGGGCGCCCGACGCGCAGGCCGTGCAGGTTCAACTGGGTCAGGACCGGCTGGAGCTGGCGGCGGGAGACGATGGGTGGTGGGAGCTGCCGGCATCCACTCGCCGTAACGTCAGCGGCGCGATGGACTACGGGTTCATTGTTGACGGGCGCGGACCGTTCGCCGACCCGAGGTCACGGCGCCAGCCTGCCGGGGTGCACGCCCTCTCGCGTACCTTCGACGCTTCCGCCCACGTCTGGCAGGACACGGACTGGACCGGCCGACAGCTCGCCGGCGCCATCATTTACGAGCTGCACGTGGGAACGTTCACGCCCGAGGGCACTCTCGACGCGGCCGCCAGCCGGCTCGATCACCTGCAATCGATCGGCGTTGACTTCGTCGAACTGTTGCCGGTGAACGCGTTCAACGGCACGCACAACTGGGGTTACGACGGTGTTCTCTGGTATGCCGTGCACGAGGGCTATGGCGGCCCGACCGCGTACCAAACCTTCGTCGACTCCTGCCACCAGCGCGGCATCGGCGTTATTCAGGACGTCGTCTACAATCACCTCGGGCCGAGCGGCAACTACCTGCCACAGTTCGGCCCGTACCTCAGCGAGGCCGCCGGCAACACCTGGGGCTCTTCGCTCAATCTTGACGGGCCGCACTCCGACCCGGTGCGTCGCTATATTCTTGACAACGCGCTGATGTGGCTCGGTGACTACCACGTCGACGGACTGCGCCTCGATGCGGTGCACGCGCTGCACGATGCGAGCGCCACCCACCTGCTCGAGCAGCTCGCCGTCGAGGTCGCCGCTCTCAGCGCCGAAACCGGGCGACCACTCACCCTTATCGCCGAGTCCGACCTCAACGACCCCCGCCTCGTGACCCCGCGCGACGCCAACGGCTACGGCCTCGACGCGCAGTGGAGTGACGACTTCCACCACGCCGTGCACGTCGCGCTCACCGGCGAAACGACCGGCTACTATGCCGATTTCGAACCGCTCAGCGCCCTCGCCAAGGTGCTGTCCCACGGGTTCTTTCACGACGGCACCTACTCGAGCTTTCGCGAGCGCACCCACGGCCGCCGCATCGACCTCGAGCGGATGCCCACGTGGCGGCTGGTCGTCGCCTCCCAGAACCACGACCAGATCGGCAACCGTGCCGTCGGCGACCGACTGAGCGAGCAGCTCGACACCGGTCAGCTTGCGATTGCTGCCGCGTTGACGCTGCTCGGCCCGTACACGCCCATGCTGTTCATGGGTGAAGAGTGGGGAGCCACGACGCCGTGGCAGTTCTTCACGTCGCATCCCGAACCGAAGCTCGGCGCCGCCACCGCCACCGGCCGCATCAACGAATTCGCCCGCATGGGCTGGGATCCGGCGCAGGTTCCCGACCCGCAAGATGTGCAGACGTTCGAACGCTCCAAGCTGAACTGGAAGGAAGCCACCGAGCCGGAGCACGCGCGCTTGCTCGGGTTCTATCGGGAGCTGGCCGCGCTGCGGCGCAGCCGCCCGGACTTCACCGACCCCCGGTTCGACCAGATCGCCGTCGAGTTTGATGCGGGAGCGGGCTGGCTGCGGCTGCACCGCGGCGGCGCCAAGATTCTGATCAATCTCAGTGCGCAGCTGGTGCACATCCCGGCCGGGAGGGGCGACGTCGTGCTGTCCTTCGCGACCGGCGGTGATGCCGTGCAGGGCCGGCTGCCGCACTCCCTGCAGCTGGCGCCGCACTCGGTCGTGGTGCTCGCCTGATCTCACGCTCTCGGGTTGTCAGGCGGGGCGCGATACCTCGTTGAGCAACTCCAGCACGTGCCGGTACGGCGCTTTGGTCGCCCGTGTCATGCCGAGTTCACAGGTGCGGTTGCACGAGGCGTGCGCGGTCGAGTCGAGGGCGACGATCTCCTCGGATTGAATCCGGGTGGCCGATTCGGTCAGTTCGGGGTGAAGCATGCCCCGGTCTCCGGCGAATCCGCAGCATCCCCAGTTCTCGGGTACGTCGACTTGGTCAGCGACTGCGCCCGCCACACTGTCGAGCGCCGCGTTGATTCCCATCCGAGTCGACGAGCACGTGGGATGCAGCGCGAGCGATTCGAGCTTGACGTACTCGGGAAGGGAAGGCAAAATGTGCGCGGCGGCGAATTCGACCGCGTCCATCACACTCAGCCGATTGGCGCTCGTGTCGCTCTCGATTGTCTGCCGCAGCCCCTCGGTGCACGAGGAGGCGTCGCAGATGATGGTGAGTTCGCCATCATTGGTGGCCGCATGCAGCGCCGCGAGGGTGCGCGCACGCATGGTGGCCTGGCCCGCCGCCATGCCTTTGGACGCCCAGGGCGTGCCGCAGCACAGTGTGTCAATGCCCGGTGGAACGAGCAGGGTGATGTCGGCCCGCTGGCACAGCTCTTCAAAACTGACCTGCACGCCGGGAGTGGCAGCATCCGCCGCGCCAAACATGGTGCTGACGCAGGCCGGAAAGTACACCACGGATGCCGCTTCCAGAGGAGCTGGGCGCGCGCGCGACACCCCGCCGGTCGGCAGTTCGCCGGAGTAGAGCGGCACGGTGTCGGTGCCGAGCACGGCGCGGGCGATCTTGTTCGGGCCCAGCACGAGCGGGGTCGGCACCTTCTTCACCACGCTCAGTGCGAGGCCCGCCCCACGTGTCACGGTGCCCCAGTTCTGTGCGGCGACGTTCCAGAGGGCATTCGCAACCGGATTCGCATCTTGTTTACGCAGACTCTTGACGAGCAGTCCGGTGTCAATATTGACCGGGCACGCTGTCTGGCACATGCCATCGACCGCACAGGTTTGCACGGCGTCGTAGTCGTAGTCCTTTGTGAGTTCGGCGACGAGGTCACTGTTGCCGTCGATGCGGGCTTGTTCGATGGCACGCAACGTCACGATGCGCTGCCGCGGGGTGAGCGTGATCTCGCGGCTCGGGCAGACCGGTTCACAATAGCCACACGACACGCAACGATCGACTTCCTCGGCCACTGCGGGCGTGGATTTGATGTCGCGCAGGTGAACTTCAGCGTCGTCGTTGATCAGTACACCCGGGTTGAGCATTCCCACGGGATCGCAGAGGCGTTTGATCTGGCGCATGACGTCGTAGAGCTCATCACCGAACTGGCGGCGAACGTACGGTGCCATTACACGTCCGGTGCCATGTTCGGCCTTGAGCGAGCCACCCTCGCCGAGCACGAGGTCAACCATGTCTTCGGTGAAATTGCGGTACCGATCGAGTGACTCAGTGCCGGCGAAACCGTCGGTGAGCATGAAGTGAATATTGCCGTCTTTCGCGTGCCCGAAGATTACGCTGTCCCGGTACTGGTAGCGCTCGAACAAATTCGTCAGCTCGATGCACGTGCGGCCGAGCGCCGGAACCGGCACGACGACGTCTTCGAGCAAGGCCGTCGTTCCCGGCGGTCGCGCACCGGCCACCGCCGCATACAGGCCCTTGCGCAGGTGCCATATCTGGGCGCGCGCGCCCGCATCGCTGCTGAACTCGGCCGGGCTGCTGAGGGCCAGTCCGGCGGCAAGTGCCAGCCCGGTCGCCTGCAACTCGGCGAGGTGTCCTGCGTTGTCGGCGTGGTACTCAACGAGCAACGTTGCGTGGTCGCGCACGGCCAGATCGCGGATGATCGGGGGCGCGTCCGGCAGGCTCTGTCCCACCTTCAGGGAGAGTGCGTCCATGAGTTCGAGGGTCGCCGCTCCCGTGTCGACGAGCGCGGGCAGGGCGGCGTTGGCCGCCTCCAGATCGTCAAACACCATGAGGCTGGTGGTGACGTGAGCGAGCTTGGGAACGGTGCGAAACACGGCCTCGGCTACGAAACCGAGCGTTCCCTCACTTCCCACGATGAGGTGCGCAAGGATTTCCGCCGGTCGATCATGGTCGAGCAACGCGTTGACGCCATAGCCCATGGTGTTCTTCATGGAAAATTGGTGCTCAATCGTCGCCACGGACGTGGGGTTGCCGCGAACCCGCCGCGCCAAGCGGAGCAGCCCCTCGTGCAGCTCGGGCTCAAGGGCCCGAAGACGCTCGTCGGCATCCGTCGTTCCGGTGTCGATGACCGTGCCGCTCGGCAGTACGACGATGAGTGATTCGAGGGTGCGATAGGCGTTGTCTGTGGTGCCGCAGGCCATGCCCGACGAGTTGTTGGCGATGACGCCGCCGATTGTGCAGGCGGACTCGCTCGCCGGATCGGGCCCGAACTTGCGCCCATACCGGGCGAGCCGGTTGTTGAGGGCACGCACCGTGACACCGGGCTGAACCCGAACGCGCCCGCCGGCGTCCAGCACCTCAATTTTCTTGAAATTGCGCCGCACATCAACGAGCACGCCGTCGGTCAGGGCTTGACCGCTGAGGCTGGTTCCGCCGGAACGGAACGTGAGGGGGATGCCCTGGGCGGCGCTGACCGCGAGCAGTTGGCCGACTTCGTGCGCGTTCTCGGCCACGACGACCGCTTGAGGGATCAGCAGAAAGTGGGAAGCGTCGTGGGCGTTGGCGTGCAGGTCGATGGCCCGGCTCTTCACCCGGGTCGGGTCGTGCACGGCCGTGCGCAGCGAATCGAGCAGCGTCGACGGGGATGCGGAACCGTCGTGTCGCGTCAGGGTGTCCGTCATTACGGAACCATCCAGCCCAGCACGGGAGTCGACTGCAGCACGATGAGGATCGTGATGAGCGCGAGCAGGCTCAGACTCCAGCCGAGTAGCTTGCGGAACAGGGTACCTTCCTCCCCGGCCAGGCCGACAGCCGCCGCGGCGACGGCGAGGTTCTGCACACTGAGCATTTTACCGAGTACACCGGCGGAGGAATTTGCGGCCGCCATGAGCACTGGCGACAGGCCGGTCTGCGTCGCTGCAGCGACCTGGAGCTGGCCGAACAGCGAATTCGAGGAGGTGTCCGAGCCGGTAAGTGCCACCCCGAGCCAGCCGATGACGGGAGAGAGCACGGCGAAGAACACGCCAGTTGTGGCAAGGGCGACACCGAGGGAATTTGTCTGGCCCGAGAGGTTCATGACAAACGACAGGCTGAGCACGGAGGTGACGGTGACAATGGTCCAGCGCAACTGCACGAGCGTCTGCCAGTAGATGGCCAGGCCCTGGCGAATCGACATCCGGTAGAGCGCCATCGTGACGATACCGGAGAGCAGCAGCAGGGTGCCGGTGGCTTTGAGGTGGTCGAATTTGAACGTCTGTGCAGGAACCGGGTCACCGGCGGCGTTCACGACGTCGAGCCCCGGCCACTGGAACGTCACGCTGCCGACGACACTCAGCCATGCCTTGACCGCCGGAATTTGAGCAATCGAGAAGATGCCCATGATGATCAGGTACGGAGCGATCGACGTCCAAACGTGTGCTGCCGGTGGGCGCGTCGTCTTCTCGAGTACTGCGATGGAGCCGGTTGTCGGGGCCACGGACGTTGCTGGTGCCGCGGAGACCGGGTGCAGGGGCACACCGATCCTCGGTTCGCTGGCCGATGAGGCGTCGGTGGGAGCACCATCCGTCACGCCGATGATCTCTTTCGGCTGCCAGAAGCGCAGCATGATCAGCACGGCAATGATGGTGGCCACGGCGGCCACGACGTCGGTGAGTTCGACCGCAAAGAAGTTCGAGGTGACGAACTGGGACAGTCCGAAGACGAGGCCGGCAATGAGGGCTACCGGCCAGGTCTGCTTGAGTCCGCGCTTGCCGTCGACCATGAAGACCAGGATGAGGGGAACCAGAAGAGCAATGAAGGGAGTCTGCCGGCCTGCCATCTGAGACAAGTCGTGGATGGGCAGGCCGGTCACTCCGTTGAGGGCGATGATCGGGGCGGCCATCGCACCGAAGGCCACCGGCGCCGTGTTGGCGAGGAGGGAGACCAGGGCCGACTTGAGCGGCTTCATGCCGGCAGCCATGAGCATGGCAGCCGAAATGGCAACCGGGGCGCCGAAACCGGCGAGCGACTCCATCAGGGCGCCGAAACAGAAGGCAATCAGGATTGCCAGAATGCGCAGGTCATTGGTGATCGAGCGGATAGTGCGGCCGAGCACCTCGAACCACCGCGTCGCCACGGTGAGTTTGTAGATCCACAGCGCGTTCACGAGGATCCACAGGATCGGGAACAGCCCGTAGAAAGCTCCGGCGGCGGCGGCGCTCAGCGCCTGGCCGACCGGCATCTGCCAACCGACAATGGCAAGCACAACGGACAGCAGCAGGCTGGCGAGGGCTGCCTTGTGTGCCTTGACGCGAAAGACGCCGAGCAGCACGAAAAGAAGGACGAGCGGCAGCGCGGCGCACGCCGCTGAGAGGATGAGGTTACCGGATATCGGGTCGGTGATCTGTAGGAATGAGTCCGATTCGAACGGACGGACGGGCTGGGCAATGAAATGCATGATGATCTCTCCACACTGAGGTTGCGTCATATGCCGATGACGATTGAAATATTGTCTAACAAGTATTCACGTATGTCAACAATTCCGGTTGTCTTGTCTGGCAAGATTGGGTGGTCCGGTTCTTTCGGATAGGAGAGGCGGTGTCCGTGGTTATTCCCGTTGCGGCAATTTCCATCGTGGATGCGATCGCGAATGACCTGCGCGAGCGGCTGTTCTCGGGTGGGCTCACTCCCGCGGCCGCGCTGACCGAGACAGACATTGCCGGTACTTACGACGTCGCGCGTCCCACGGCCAAAGCTGCCATTGAGCGGCTTGTCGCCGAAGGGTTGCTCGTGCGCGGCGCACACAAGACCGCCCGCGTGGCCGATCTCAAACCCGCAGACGTGCGCGACATCTATCTCGCCCGCGCTTACCTGGAGAGTGAGGTTCTACGCCGACTCGCCCGAGCGCGTTCGGTTCCGGCGGAGGCGGTGCGCGCCAACGCCGAAATCGCCGCGTTGACCGACGAGGCACCGCTGGCGGTCGTCGAGCCCGACATGCGATTTCATATGAGCCTCATCGACGCCGTCGGAAATGAGCGGATCAGCAAGATGTACCGCTCCCTCGTGAGCGAGGTACGCCTGTGCATGACTCGAGTGCAAGCCCTCAAGCTTCTTGACACGTCCATGATCCACGACGAACATGAGCGCATCCTCGCGTTCCTTAGCGCGGGCGAGAGCGAGGCCGCGGCCCGGCTGCTGGACGAGCACCTCGCCCGAGCCCGCGAGAGGCTCGCCGCGGCACTCGGCGGCTCTGCCGACCCAGCGGCATTCAGACCGTCCACCCCGCTGTCCGCTGAGTGAGACCGACATGGCACACTTCCTCACTGCGTCCACCCGAGCGGCGCTGGACTCTCTGATCGCTCTCGACGATGGCGTCGCGGCGGATCCGCTCGAGCGGCTGCGCGCCATCCGCTCACTGCGAACGGCCCTCGATATCGACCCGGCCACCATCGGCGCCGTTCGCTCCGCGCTCACGACCGAGAAATCGTGGGAGGAGATCGCAGACGCGACCGGGCTCAAAGTGCCCGCCGCCAAATGGCGTTGGGGTGGCAGCGATGACGAAATTACCGACCGGCTCGAAGCAGGCCGTAAACGATCAGCGCGGCCGAGCAGCATACCGACCGACCTGCCGGGACTGTCCGTCGCCGAGGCCGCGACCGCGCGCGGTGTCAGCACCCAGGCCATCTATCTTCAGGTGCGCCGCGGAAACCTGGTCAGCCGTACCGTGACCCTGCCCGACGGGCGCAGCTATAAGCGAGTCTTCCCGGCTGGTACGCCCGATTCCTGACCATTCCTGCGGCGCAATTTTGCACACGTACCCTTCTGCCCCAACTTCACGCCCACTTCACACCGACTTCAACGGAGACGTCCCACAATGAACAACACCCCGACCACCCTGTCGATTCAACGCCGCGCCGACCGGGTGCACGTCGAACTCGACCGGCCCGACGTGCGCAATGCGATCGACCAGATTATGATCGATGAACTGCACGCGATCTGCGCGGAGCTGGAGCAGCAGCCGCGCATCCTCATCATCAGCGGCGCGAACGGCGTCTTCGCGTCGGGTGCCGACATCGCCCAGCTGCGCGAACGCCGCCGCGACGACGCGCTGCTCGGTATCAATTCCGGGCTGTTTTCGCGCATCGCTAAGCTGCCGATGCCGGTCATCGCCGCGATCGACGGCTGGGCGCTCGGTGGCGGAGCCGAGCTTGCCTACGCCGCCGACTTTCGCATCGCGTCCACGAGCGCGCGGCTCGGCAACCCCGAGACGGCGCTCGGGATTCTGCCCGCCGCCGGCGCGCTCTGGCGCCTGGCCGAGTTGGTCGGTGAGCCGGTAGCCAAGGAGATCATCCTGGCCGGGCGCATCCTGAGCGCCCCGGAGTGCCTCGCCGTGCATCTGGTCACCGAGGTGCATGACCCCGACGACCTGGTGGCCGCCGCGCACGCGCTGGCGGACCGCATTGCCTTGCAGGACCCCCTCGCAACCCGCCTGGCCAAGGAGGTTTTCCACGCGCCGCGGGCGTCTCATCCGCTTGTCGACAACGTCGCCCAGTCGATCTTGTTCGAGTCCGACGCCAAATTCACCCGAATGGATGCTTTCCTCGCCCGTCGAAAGCGCTAGTCGCGGTCGGCGGAGCCGGCGCGTTGTTCAGACTGCGCCACGGGGCCGGCGCGTAATGGCATGAGGTGAGCGCTCTGGCGGGCTTTTCGGCCGGTGAATGATCTTGGGAACGAATGACACTGGTGACCCGACCGGCCGGCCCACCTTCGGAAACTGGGCCCTTGATCTCTTGGGCCCAGTTTCCAGGCCCGGCCCCGGAAAAGAGAGGGCCCGCGCAGGCTTGGTTCAGCGGGTGCGAGCCACTTCATAGCCGCCGGCGGAATAGATCGTCGTGAACGTGGCTCCGGGGTGCAGTGCCGTGCCCACGATCTGCGCCGAGCTCCACTCACCGGGCAGGCCGCCCGCCTGCAGGTCGATCACGAGATAGTCCGGCAGGGGATTGTGGTTGCCGAGCCAGTAGACATCCGTTCGTTCCACAAGGTAGTTCATGAGGCCGATGTCTGATTCGACCCGGGCGCCGTCGGGCACAACCTGCAGTGCGGCATTCGCGGCAGCTGCACGATCCGTCGAAAAGTTCGCGGGAATATCAGTGAGCTTGAACAGCGGCAGCGTTGTGGCGAGCACCAGCGCGGAGACAATCGAGACGGATGCCGCCTGCCGCCCGTAGCCGCGCAGCCAGTGCCGCCGGCTGGTGCGCAGGAGGGCGATGCCGTCGAGGCCGGCGCAGAACGCGATCGGCATGAGTACGGCGCTGTACTGCCAGGTGGGCCCCCAGTAGCCCGAGTTGTCGGACAGAAACCGCCAGGCTAGCGTCGGCAGCAGTACGAGCGCGAGCGGTGACCGTACCGCGATGACGCCGGTGGCGACGAGGAGCAGGGCCAGGGTCAGACCCTTCTGCGGCTGAAACAACGCGGCCGGGTCATTCACAATCCCGAGCAGGTCGATGCTGCTCGAATACGCCCAGGCCCCGTTCGGGTTGAGCACCGGCAATATCACCAGGCTCGCCAGGACGAACCAGCCCACGCCCCAGACGGCGAGCCAGATGCCCAGAGGTCGACGGCTGCGTACGGCGAGCACGAGGCCGAGTGCGGCCACGGTGAGTCCAAGGTCTTCCTTGACAAAGACGAGCGGTATCGCCCACAGCAGGCAGGCCAGCCACTTGCGCAGCAGGAAGGCGGTCAGCGACAACGCCAGTAGTGGCACGGCGAACGCAATTTCGTGGAACTGCGCCTCCACTGCGCCCTGGAGGCCCCAGCTGAACGCGAAAGCGAGCCCGAACAGCGTGCCGGTGAGCGGGCCGAGCAGTCGGATGGCGCCAGAGGTCAGGGCGGCAGCAGCGAGCCCGAACAGCGCGTTCTGCACCACCAGCAGGGTGAAAGCGTGCGGGAACACGGCGAAAACGGGCCCGAGCGCCACCAGGAGCGGATGAAAGTGGTCACCGAGCAGGTTGAAGCCGTCGCCCTTGATCGTGACGATCGGTGCCTCGAACGCTGCGTACTGCCGGGCCAGCTGGGTGAAGATGCCGAGGTCCCAGGACGGAGCGGCAACACTGCGCCACTGCAGGGCCGAGAACACGGTGTATAACGCAGTCGTCACGAGCCCGACGCCGGCCGGCAGCAGGAACGGCTGCAGCGCGCGCGGTGGCTCACCGAAGCGAAATCCCCTCATTCGACCACGCTAACGCACGGGGTCAATTGCCTGTGCCGGATCCAGTAGCAGGAGAGGACCTTTGGCCCTGTTTTCACCGCCCGGCTACGGAGCACACTACAAGCGTGTCCCAAACAATGGCACGCTCGGAGATCGCATGACACTCACTTGCCCCTTCTGCCGTTCCCAAGCCCGGCTGAGCCCGAATCCGGCTCACGCCGAGCGCAACTCGCTTCCCGTCTACATACTCAAATGCTCCGGATGCGACCACACCAGTGTGCGCGTCGCCGCGCTTCGTAATCAGCTGGCTGCCCGAAACGCCACTGCGGGCATCCGACACCACCTCTGACACCCCCCTGACACCCTTTCTGACGCCTTTTCTGACAGCACCTTAAGGCGGCATATCCCGATAATCCTCGTGACATCCCCACGCCATCGAGGACAGAAACACCTTCACATCCCCGCCTCGTACGGAGGTGTTCTCCTACTATGGTCGGGCGGTCCTACAGGTCGGCGAGCAGGCTCACCGGGTTTTCGATGCAGCGGGCCACATAGGTGAGGAAACCGGCGGCGGTTCCGCCGTCGCAGACCCGGTGATCGAACACCATCGACAGCTCCACGACCGTGCGCACCGCGAGTTCGTGATTGACCACCCAGGGCCGCTCGATCATGCGCCCGACTCCGAGGATCGCCGCCTCGGGGTGGTTGATGATCGCCGCCGAACCGTCGACGCCGAGCGACCCGAAATTGTTCAGGGTGAAGGTTCCACCGGTGAGCGCGCTCGGCGCAAACGTGCCGTCGGGCGATCGAGCCACGAGCTCCGCGAGGGAATCGCGCAACGTTCGTGTGCTCATGGCATGCGCGCCGTGGATGACGGGCACCATCAACCCGCGCGAGGTCTGCGCCGCAATGCCGAGATTCACGGCATTGTGCTGCAGAATCTCCTGGCTGGCAGTGTCGACCGAGGAGTTGAGCTGCGGATATTGGCGCAAACCGGCCACGACGAAGCGCGCGATGAGCGCCGTCACGCTGAACCGCTCGCCGGTCGCCTGCAACAGCTGATCGCGGGCCGCGAACAGGGCGGTCGCGTCGACATCGAGCCAGATCGTCGCCTCGGGAATCTCCCGTCGCGACGTCGTCAGCCGCTGGGAGACCACCTTGCGCAGCCCGGAGATTGGGATGCGGATATC
The DNA here is from genome assembly GCF_015751745.1 of Cryobacterium sp. CAN_C2. NCBI lineage: Bacteria > Bacillati > Actinomycetota > Actinomycetes > Micrococcales > Microbacteriaceae > Cryobacterium > Cryobacterium sp. CAN_C2. The sequence continues at coordinate 42,686 of NZ_JADOUX010000007.1, read as the reverse complement.
GACGTTCTCATCGACAGCGTGCGTGGCGGATGCACTGGTGGATCGCGGCGCCTGAGGGGAAGGCAGAGCTCCGACCGGTGCAACCGATTCCGAATCCGTGCGCGTCTGAATGTACTCCTCGACGTCGCTGCGCAGCACCAGTGCGTTCTGACCGCTGCCGGCCAGCATGCTCGCATCGAAGCCGTGGGCGCGCGCGAGTCGGCGCACGATCGGCGACACGACGGGGGAGCGGCGGGCCGGGTCGAGAATGACCGTCGAAGCAGATGCCGGAGCCTCGGCCTCCGGCTCGGCCTCCGGCTGGGCCTCAATGGGCGTCGGCACGGGCCGAACCGGGGTATCCGCTGCCGGGGAGACGAGAACGCTCGGAGTGAGCGCGCCGCCGAAGCGCCCGGCGGCTACCCGTCTGGCCGGTCGAGCGCTCTCGGTGGTGCCGTACCCGACAAGTACCGCTCCAGAACCCTCGGACGGTGCGGCAGCGGCCGGAGCCACGGTCGGAGCCACGGCCGGAGCCACGCTGGCCGACGCATCCACGACGGTCAGCAGCACCTGGCCGGCGTGAATGACCTGCCCGGGTTCACCGAACAGGCTCGCCACGACACCGCCGTAGGGCGAGGGCAGCTCCACGATCGACTTGGCCGATTCGACCTCAACCACGGCCTGGTCGATGACGATCGTGTCGCCGGGAGCAACCAGCCAGGCCACAATCTCGGCCTCGGTCAGGCCCTCGCCGAGGTCGGGCAACAGAAACTCGCGGCTCATCAGGACCACTCCCAGGTCGACAGTGCGGCGAGTATGCGGTCGGGGGTCGGCAAGAAATACTCCTCGAGCTTGGGCGACGGATACGGAATGTCGAAGCCGGTGATGCGCAGAATGGGTGCGGCCAGGTAGAAGAAGTTGCGCTCGGTCAGGCGGGCGGCCACCTCGGCGCCGTAGCCGCCGAACTGCGCGGCCTCGTGCACGATGGCGGCCCGACCGGTCTTGCGAACGGATGCCCCCACCGTCTCGTCATCAAACGGAGACAGGCTGCGCAGGTCGATGACCTCGATCGAGAGCCCCTCGGCCGTGGCCTGCTCGGCCGTGGCCAGGGCCGTTTTAACGGTCGGCCCGTAGGCGATGAGCGTGACATCGGTGCCTTCCCGCAGCACGACCGCCCGGTTCAGCGGCTCGGTCTGCACCGGCAGGGCGAGGGAAGCCTTGCTCCAGTAGCGGCTCTTCGGCTCCATGAAGATAACCGGGTCGTCGCTCGCAATGGCCTCACGCAGCATGGAGTAGGCGTCGGCCGGGTTCGACGGGCTCACCACGGTGAGTCCGGGCGTCGCCGTCCAGTACGCCTCGGAGGAATCGGAGTGGTGCTCGACCCCGCCGATGTCACCGGCGTAGGGAATGCGAATGACGATCGGCAGCGGAATCTTGCCGCGCGTGCGATTGCGCATCTTTGCCACGTGCGACACGATCTGCTGAAACGCCGGATAGCTGAACGCGTCGAACTGCATCTCCACGACCGGGCGCAGGCCGTACATGGCCATGCCGATCGCGGTCCCCACAATGCCGGCCTCGGCCAGCGGGGAGTCGCTCACCCGGGTCTCCCCGAATTCTGCGTAGAGCCCGTCGGTGACCCGAAACACGCCGCCGAGCGGTCCGACGTCTTCGCCGAACAAAACGACGGAAGGATCATCGACCATCGCGTCGCGAATGGCCGCGTTGAGCGCCGCGGCCATGGTCAGGTTTTCTGGCGCGCGCACGGCGGTGCCGGTCTCCAGACTCTGCTGGGGGCTCATCGGGTGCCCTCTTCGCTGATGACAGCGGATGCCGCGGCATCGCCGTCGAGTTCGGCCGCCAGAAAGGCACGCTGCTCGGCCAGGGCGGCCCGCGGGGTGGAATAGACGTGCTCGAACAGTTCGAGCGGATCGATGACTGCCTGCTCGGTCATGCAGTCGCGGGTTGTCGTGGCGAGTTTCTCGGCGGCCGCCATAATCTCGGCGCGCACCTCCTCGGAGAGCGCGCCCTGCGCGACGAGGTACTTTTCCAGGCGTTCGATCGGGTCGCGGCTGCGCCACAGATCAACGTCGGCGGTCTTGCGGTAGCGGGTGGGGTCATCCGAGTTGGTGTGTGCCTCGATGCGGTAGGTGAGGCCCTCGATCAGGGTGGGGCCGTTGCCGCTGCGGGCACGGTCCATGGCCGCCGCGATGACGGCATACATTGCGGCGACGTCGTTGCCGTCGACGTAATAGCCGGGCATGCCGTAGCCGATTGCCTTGTCGGCGATGGTGCGGCAGGCCATCTGCTTGTCGAGCGGCACGCTGATCGCGAATTGGTTGTTCTGCACGACAAAGACGACCGGAGCCTGCCAGACGGCCGCGAAGTTGAACGCCTCGTGGGCGTCGCCCTCGCTCGTGGCGCCGTCGCCGAGCAGGGTGAGTGCCACGGTGTCGTCGCGCTTGAGCTTCGACGCGGTGGCGAGGCCGACGGCGTGCAGCGCCTGGGTGGCGAGCGGTGTGGCCTGCGGGGCGATGCGGTGCTGGTGATAGTCGTAGCCGCTGTGCCAGTCGCCGCGGAACGAGGCGAGGATATCCTTCGGCTCGACGCCCCGGGTGAGCAGCGCGATGCTGTCGCGGTAGGTCGGAAACAGCCAGTCCTGCGGGGCGAGTGCGGCGACGGCGGCGATCTCGCAGGCCTCCTGACCGAGCGCCGACGGGTAGGTGGCGAGGCGCCCCTGCCGGGTGAGGGCGGTGACCTGCACGTCGAAACGGCGGGCGATGACCATCTGACGGTAGAGACCGAGCAGCGTCGGGACGCTTGGCAGAGTGAAGCCGCCGCTCTCGCTTTCGGCAACCGCGCGACCGGTGTCATCGATCAAACGAAGGGGTGGGGGTGCCAGCACGGCTGTCAGCGGCGTGCTCTCGACATTGAGACTCATAACCCAATGGTGCGCCCTTTTCGGGGCCGTGGCGGCACATTTTCGCAGTTGTGAACGATTGGCGGACCAGATGCCAGACGGGGGCCAATTGGCATTCATACACCGTGAATCAGTACCAGGCGTCCGGAGTGGCACCCGGTGCGTGCCCGATGATCTCGTCGAGGATGAGGTGCGATCGCGTGGAGATCACCCCAGGCATGGTGTGGATATCGCGCAGAATGGCCTGGCTGAGCTGCTCGTGGTCGGGAGCGCTCACCGTGAGAATAATGTCGATGTCGCCGCTCACGGCCTGGGCCTTCTCCACGAAGGGCAGTTGAGCCAGCTGCGCGGCGATCTCACCCCAGGCCACGTCGCTGATCTTCACGACGACGAGTGCCGATACGTTGAGTCCGAGCGCCTTCCGGTCGGTCTGTGCGCCGAACCCGGTGATGACGCCGTGGCGGATCAATTTCTGCACCCGGGTGTGTGCGGCGGTGCGTGAGATGTGCACCTGCAGGGCCAGCTGGCGCATCGACAGTCGGGCGTCGCGGCTGAGCCCGGCGATGATCTGGCGATCAGTGCTGTCGAGTCCGGGGTGGGGAGTCTGCGGCTGCGTCATTGGTCTCTCACACTACCGGCGCCGGCGCGGAAGCGTGCAGCACGCGCAGGTAATGATTCTTCGGCCAGTGTCGCAGTGCTCGCGGCAGGCGCGGATAAGTCAGCCGGATGCCGCCGAGTACCAAATCAAAGCGCCGCTGGTGCCGCGCCGACCAGGGTAAATCGAACAGCACCCGAACATGCGAGGGCAGCAGGCCGGCGGTCATCAGGCGGGCCAGGGGCAGGGCGGCGCGATACCAGAGCGGCGCGGTGCGCGAGTGCAACAGGTCGTGCGCGACGGCGCGAGTGGCGTCATCCGTTGTGAGGAGCGTCAGCTGCTCGTTCCAATAGCGGCGGAACGCGGCGCGATCGGCCGGCCAGAGATCCGGCGGTACCTGCAGGGACGTGCCCAGACGGGAGTACTCGCGGTAAACGTCATCGGCCGTTTCGTCGTCGAGGGGGCCGTAGAGCAGGCCGTGCAGGTACGTGGCCGATTCGTATAAGGTCGCGGCGACCCACAGCTGCAGTTCGGGGGTGAACGCGTTGTACTCGGGGGTCGTGCCGGTGGAATGCACGGGACCGTGCGCCTGGTTGACTCGTTGGGCGACCGTCGCGGCCAGGTGGGCGTCGCCGAAGACGATCGCGTAGACATAGCTGAGGGTGCCGTTCAGTCGGTCGAGGGGTCGCAGCGCGAAATGGCTGTGGTCGGCGACGCCGTGTCCGATGGCCGGATTGGCCAGCTGCAGCAGGATGGCGCGGCCTCCGGCTGCGATGAGGATCCCCTCGCCGGCGACCCCCTGCATGCTCGGTGCGGACGTGCTCGGTGTGCGTGCGCTCGAACGTCGTGCACTCACAGCTACCTCCGAATAAACACGCAGAACCTCGCAATACCCGATCCTATTCGGTCGGCCTGAGTTTGGGCCGGTGTCTGAATGCGCGAATAGGGGAGATGAACAGTTGTCTTTTGCGGAATAACACCGCCTTCTATGCACTTGCATGTATCTGAGGGCGACAATTCCTGGGCCCACACACTTGAGGAGAACTTTATGAGCGAGACCACCGCAACGAGCATCCCGGGCTACAAGGCCGGAACCTGGACCATCGACAAGACCCACAGTTCAGTGGGCTTCAGCATTCGCCACATCGTCATCAGCAAGGTCAAGGGCACCTTCGATGACTTCGACGCCACCTTCGTGACCGGCGAGAACCCGCTTGAGACAAGCGTCACCGCCTCCGCCAAGGTCGTCTCGATCAACACCAATGAGCTCAGCCGCGACGGTCACCTGCGCACCGGCGACTTCTTCGACGCCGAGACCTACCCGACCATCGACTTCGCGTCGACGGGTGTGCGCGAAGTCAAGGGCGAGTACCTCGTCGACGGCAATATAACCATCAAGGGCGTCACCAAGCCGGCCACCTTCGAGCTCGAGTTCGGCGGCTTTGGCGGAGACCCCTCCGGCAACTACAAGTTCGGTGCCACGGCCAAGACCGAGGTTACCCGCGAAGACTTCGGCCTCACCTACAACGCCGCCCTCGAAACCGGTGGCATGCTGCTCGGCGACAAGGTCACGATCACGCTCGAACTGCAGGCCGCGCTCAACGCGTAACCAGTAGCTTTTCGACGGGGCCCCACTGCGGTGGGGTCCTGTCTCGTTTGAAGGGCGTGTCGGGGGATTGGCGATCAAGTGGACGGATGGCCTTTGCGGGGCCTCACGGTGCGCACTTGTAGTTTTTGTTGTGGTTGAGTAGAACGGTGGTGGCGTTGCTGGCGGGCGCATACGCAGAATGTAGATCGTCGTTCCAGTCGATAGGACGGCGCGGCAACCAATCGAGGAGATCCCCGTGTTCACCCTGAACGAGCTTGAGATTCCGATCATTGCGGCACCAATGGCCGGCGGCGCGTCAACTCCGAACCTCGCGGTCACCGTGAGCGACGCGGGAGGTCTCGGCTTTCTGGCCGGCGGTTACAAGACTCCCCAGGCCCTGATTGAGCAGATCGCCGATGTGCAGCAGCGCACCGAGCGGGCGTTCGGCGTCAATCTGTTCATTCCGCAGCCGGCCCTGACCGACCCGGCCGCCGTCGAGGCCTACCGCTATGCGCTGGAACGAGAATATGGAGCTTCGCTCGGGGAGATCGCGGACGAGGATGACGACTGGTTCGTGGAGAAGACGGCCATCGTCATTGCGCATCGGGTGCCCGTAGTGTCGTTCACGTTCGGCCTGCCACCGTTAGACGTTGCGCAGCGGATGCACGCGGCCGGGTCGTTCCTGATCGCCACGGTCACCTCGATTGCAGAAGCCCAGCAAGCGGTCGATCGTGGCGTCGACGCACTCTGCGTGCAGGGGCCGGAGGCCGGCGGGCACCGGGCAACCTTCACGACGCACGGAGAGCCGGGCACGCTGGCATTGGGGGCACTGTTGATCGCGATTCGCGAGGTGGTGACGCTGCCGCTCATCGCGGCGGGCGGCATCCACTCGGGCGGGCAGATCGCCTCGCTCCTCGCTGCAGGCGCCGAGGCGGTGCAGCTCGGCACGGCCTTTTTGCGCACCGTGGAGTCGGGCGCGAACTCGGCCCACCAGGAGGCACTCGTTGACCCGCGCTTCGCCGAAACCGTCATTACCCGGGCCTTCTCTGGCCGCCCGGCGCGCGGCCTTCGCAATGCCTTTATCACCGCCCACGATACGAGAGTCCCCCACGAGTATCCGCAGGTGCATCACCTCACCAAGGGGCTTCGAGCGGATGCCGCCCGTCGCGGCGACCCCGACGGGCTCGCCCTCTGGGCCGGCACCGGGTTTCGCGCGGCGCGAACCGGTCCGGCCGCGGCGGTTCTCAACGGACTCTGGACCGATGCGCACGCTGCGGTCGTCTCCTAGCGGCGTCGTCTCGTAACAGCACCCTCACGTGGCGGCGCCTATTCGGTCGGCCGGTCACCCTGTGATTCCGCTGCACGGTGCCCAAATGCCTCGCCGGTGGTCACCGTGCGATACGACATGGCGATCATGCTTTCGAGCAGTGCCAGGTCGATTGTGGTGAGGTCCTTGAGATAGAGGCAGGCGACGCCGGTCGTGTGCGGCCCGAGGCGTTCGAGCTGGGACGCATAGGCACCGACTCCATCGGGAAAATACACCGTCAGTGCGGCCTTGCGCGGTGAGAATCCAGCGGCCCCCGCATCTCCTTCTCGACCACTCGCATACGTGTAGTGGTACTGTCCGAATCCGATGATTGAGGACCCCCACATGCGTGGCTCCTCGCCCGTGACCCGGGCCATGATCTGCAGCAAGGTGAGGGCATCGCGCCTCCGGGTCGGGTTCGCGACCGCTTCGATGCACGCGTGCACGTCGGTGGCGCTGGTTTCCATAAGGTCTCTTCCCTGTGGCTGGCGTGGTCGCATTTGCGGCGTGCACCCCAAGGTAGGCTCTTTCGGCGGGGTGTGCATCATCCGCTACCCGGTAGATCAGCGTCGATCGGCGCGACACAACCCTCTGGCTGACAGACCGAGCAGGTCGCACGACACGAATCGCACGATAAGAAATGGTTTCATTTTGCTAAAACTCAATATTTTCCGAGCGGGAAAGCTCACAGTGGCCGTTACGGCGCTGCTGGCCCTCGGCGGCGGATTCGTGGGCGTCAGCGCCGCAGCCGCGAGCCAATCCCAGACCAACCCGGTGTCCGCGGTCGCTGGTGAGACGTACGTCATCGGAACCGACACGACCTTTGCACCGTTTGAGTACCGCGAAGACGGTGAACTCACCGGCATCGACATGGACTTGATTCGCGACATCGCCGCGAGCCAGGGCTTCACCGTGGAGATCAAGTCGCTCGGCTTCGACGCGGCGCTGCAGGCGTTGCAGTCCAACCAGGTCGACGGGGTCATCGCCGGCATGTCGATCACCGACGAGCGCAAGCTGGTTTTCGACTTCTCCGACCCGTACTTCGACTCCGGCGTGCAGATGGCCGTCGCCGACAGCAACACCCAGATCACCGGCTACGCCGATCTGGCCGGCGAAACCGTTGTCGCCAAGCGTGGCAGTGAGGGCGAAACCTTCGCCAACTCGATCAAGGACGAGTACGACTTCACCGTCAAGGCCCTCGCCGACTCGGCCACGATGTACGACGACGTCAAGGCCGGCAACTCCGTCGCGGTGTTCGATGACTACCCGGTGCTTGCCTACGGCATCAACCAGAACAATGGGCTCAAGTCGGTCACCGAGAAGGAACGGGGCAGCTCCTACGGCTTCGCCGTCAACAAGGGCCAGAACCCCGAACTCGTCGCCGCCTTCAACACCGGCCTGGCCGAGCTGAAAAGCAGCGGCAAATACCAAACGATTCTCGATAAGTATCTCGAGCAGCCGGCGCCCGCCGCGGCATCCGGTTTCTTCGGTCTGCTGACCGACAGCCTGCCGGCCCTGATGAAGGGCCTCGGGCTGACGTTGCTCGCGACCGGCCTGTCAATTCTGATCGCCCTCGTGCTCGGCGTGCTGTTCGGGTTCTTCAAGGTGTCCGAAAGCCGCGTGCTGCGCGGGTTGGCGAGTATCTACGTCAGCATCTTCCGCGGCACCCCGCTGCTGGTGCAGGCGTTCTTCTTCTACTTCGGCCTGCCGCAACTCACCGGGCAGTCCATCGACGTGCTCACCGCCGGTGTGCTCACCCTGAGCCTCAACGCCGGCGCCTACATGACCGAGATCGTGCGCGGCGGAATCCAGTCGGTAGACCCCGGGCAGACCGAGGCCGGGCGCAGCCTCGGACTCGGCTACGTCACGACCATGCGCCGCGTCGTGCTGCCGCAGGCCGTGAAGATCATGACGCCGTCGTTCATCAACCAGTTCGTGATGACGCTCAAGGACACCTCGCTCCTGGCCGTGATCGGCTTCGCCGAGCTCACCTATCAGGGCCAGCAGATTTACGCCGCGAACTTTCGCACCGGTGAAACCCTGCTGATCGTCGCGGCGCTGTACTTCATCGTCATCAATCTGCTCACCATGCTCTCCAACAAGCTCGACAAGAGGTTCAACAAATGAGCAAGATCAGCGTCTCCGGACTGCGCAAGTCGTTCGGCGCCAACGAGGTGCTCAAGGGCCTTGACGTCGAGATCACCGAGGGCGAGGTTGTCTGTGTCATCGGCCCGTCCGGTTCGGGCAAGTCAACCTTTCTGCGCTGCCTGAACAAGCTCGACGAGCTCAGCGCCGGCACGGTCATCGTCGACGGATTCGACCTCAGCGACAAGACGGTCAACCTCAACGAGGTGCGCCAGCACATCGGCATGGTGTTTCAGCACTTCAACCTGTTTCCGCACATGACGGTGCTGCAGAACATCATGCTGGCCCCGCTCGAGCTGAAAAAAGAATCCGCAGCCAATGCCCGCGCCACCGCCCTGAAACTGCTCGACCGGGTGGGCCTCGCCGACAAAGCGAACGCCCGCCCCGCCCAGCTCTCCGGCGGCCAGAAGCAGCGCGTCGCCATCGCCCGTTCCCTCGCCGTGAATCCCGACATCATGCTCTTCGACGAGGCCACGAGTGCGCTCGACCCGGAGATGGTCGGCGAAGTGCTGCAGGTCATCCGTGACCTCGCCGCCGAGGGGATGACCATGGTTGTCGTCACCCACGAGATGGGTTTCGCACGTGAGGTCGCCGACCGGGTCATCTTCATGGCCGACGGCGTCATCGTCGAAGAGGGCACCCCGGCCGAACTGTTCGGCAACCCGCAACAGGAACGCACCCAGGACTTCCTGTCGAAGGTGCTCTAAACCGTTTCACTTCAAGAACGGATGCACCGCGCGAGTCCAGCGCGGTGCATCCGTTCTTCTGTACCTTCAGATTCTCTGTGCCCTTCAGATTCTCTGTGCCCTTCAGATTTTCACTGCCGCTCAGGCGCGGTCGCCGACGATCTCCTCGCGCACCCGGCGCAGGTCTTCCATGAGCGAGCCGATCAGAATCCAGTGGTCCGGGTGCGGTGTCACGATGCGCAGCGGCGCGGTCAGGGCGAGCACGTCGGGTGCCGGCTGCTCCGGAACGACCGTGAGGTCACCCTCCGCGCGGGCGAGCAATTTGAGGTCGTGGGCCGCGCGAGCCAGCTCCCGGGAGAACGCCTGAACGCTCGGCTCGAGCTGTAGGGACTCGTCGTAGTGATCGTGCAGGGCCCGGGTCATGCCGATGGCGCGGGTCACGAGCGTCGGTAGCCGCTCGATCATCTCCTGATCGGCGTCGAGCGCCACACGGAGCCTGGCCTTGCGCGGGTTGAGCATGAGGCTCTCCTCCGCCTGCGCGATGGCCTTCTCGGCCGACGCGAGCATGGGGCGCAGCAGTCGCGCCTTGATCATCAATTCCATCAGGTCGATCGGGGTCTGCGGTGTGCGCAGCGCCTGGGCGATGCGGTCAAAGGTGTCGGCCAACTCGCGTGCCAGGAGACCGACGGCGTCGCGCGCGGGCGCAATCAGCACCGGGGGAACGATGAGCGCATTGATGACCAGAGCGATCCCCGCCCCGATGAACGTCTCAAAGATGCGATCGAGGGCGTACCCGGGCGTCGTCGCGCCGAGGGCGAGTACGAGCATAGCGCTGATCGGAATCTGGCTGGCCGAGACCGTTGACAGGCGGAGCGCCCACGCGACGAGGATGCTCACCACGATCGTACCGAGCACGACCCAGCTGGACTGGCCGAGGAAGAAGCCGATCGTCGAAGCGATGACGACACCGCCGATGACGCCCGCGGTGCGTTCGATCGCGCGGCCCAGGGTCTGATTGACGCTCGGCTGCACCACGAGCAGGGCCGCGATCGCGGCAAAAATGGGCAGGTCGTTGGGCAGCAGCAGCTGGGAGGCGACCCAAGCCAGGCCGACGGCGACGGCCATTTTCACAACCTGCAGCACCGGGAGCCGTTTGGAGATGCGCAGGGCCGAGGTAAGTTTCACTGGTCAAGGCTAACCCGTGGAAGGCTCCGTCAAACGGATGCCGGCGCCGACTGATATGGCACGCCGAGAAACCGGGCGTAGTCCTTGAGAGCGCGGCCGAAGCCCCGCTGCGTTCGCTCGGCCCGAGTCCGGGCGGCCGCCGTGGTCGGTTCGTCGAACAGCGAGGCCACGGCGGTGAGCCCCGACACCGCAATCTTCTTGCGCCAGGTTCCGACGATGCGGCCGTTCATGACAACGAGGGGAAGAAAGATTCCGTTCAGCCCGGGCACGACCCGGATGAGCTCCTCGGCAGCGATCACGCACGTGCGGTCGCGGTAGCCGAGCAGATACTCATCGAACCCGGGCAGCGCGAGCACTGGCGTGTGCTCGCGAGCACCCGCATCCGTCCTCGCTGCATCCGCTGCATCAGCGGCAAGAAAGTGGGGGACACCGTCGACCAGAACCTCGGTGAGCCTCGTTCTCGCTACGGCCAGACCGGTTTTAGCGTCGGCGACGGTGAGCTGGGACCACCAGGCGAAGTCGACCAGTGTCGCTGGCCCGTGGCCGACGAAATAGCGGTACACGAACTCGCCGAGGGCCTCGTCGCGCTCGAGCCGCCGCGGGTTCGGCACCCATTCGTCGAGCAGCACGAGCCCCTGCTGGGCGCCCACCTGTCGGCCCCAGCACAGGGTTCCGGTGAGGGCGAGGTGGGCGATCATGTGGTAGCCGCGCTGGCCCTCGGTCGACAGCCCCACAGCCTGGAGGATGGCCATGAATTCGGCGCGGCTGAGCTGTTTCTGACCGGTCAGCGCTGCGATCGCGGCCTCGCGTGCCCGTTCCAGCACAGCCGGGTCGAGGCCGAGCCGCTCGTTGATCGTGCGTGTTTTCGCAAGCAGCCGCGGTGTCGTGAGGCCCTGCATCCAGCTCAGTTCCCGGGCCGGAACAAAATGCAGCGTGCCACGCATCGGCCACGATCGCACGATTTTGCCAGCCGCAACGAGGGCCTGCACCTCGGCAAGTGTCGTGCCGGGGGAGCGCACGCCGAGCGCCCACTGACCCGCCGGGTAGTCCTGGGCCTGCACCGCGAGCATCCGCTCGGCGACGGCCGCCGCACCGGGTAGCGGAACCCCGGCCAGCCCCTGCGCCCGCAGGCGCAGGCGAACGACGTCGGCGCGGGAGACGACAGCTGGCATGACACCAGTATGCCGACTCCCGCGCTGTCTGAAGACGGCCTGCGCTACTTTCCGCGGCGACCTTGGCGCACCGCCTGAATCACCCGGGCGCTTCCGTCCGAGGTCTGGGTTCCGAAGGCGTCGAACTGGTCGGTGGACGGCCCGCTCGTGGGCGGCGCACCACGACCGAACCGTCGACGCAGCGCCTTGATGACCGGCGGAACGACCAGGAACAGCACGATCACGGTGTACACGACAACCGCGAGCGGTTCACTCAGCAACGCCGCCGGGTCGCCCGCACTGATCTGCAGGGAGCGGCGCAGCTGGCGTTCCATCTCCGGGCCGAGAATGGCCCCGACGATGATCGGCAGCACCGGAAACCCGAAGCGTCGGGCCATGTAGCCGAGCGCGCCCAGAATCAGCAGGATCACAATGTTGAAGGTCTGCATGCCCGCCGCGTAGGCGCCGAGGGTCGCGAAGAACAGAATGCCCGCATAGAGATACGGCCGGGGAATCCGCAGCAGCTTCGCCCAGAGCGGTGCGAGCGGCAGGTTGAGCGCGAGCAGTAGCGTATTGCCGATGAACAGGCTCGCAATGAGCGTCCAGACCAGAACAGGCTCGGTCTGGAACAGAAGCGGTCCGGGGTGGATGCCGTACTGGTTGAACGCGGCGATCATCACGGCGGCGGTCGCTGTGGTCGGCAGGCCGAGGGTCAACAACGGCACAAGGGTTCCGGCAGCGGAGGCGTTGTTGGCTGCTTCCGGGCCGGCGACGCCCTCGATGGCGCCATGGCCGAACTGTTCCGAATTCTTGGACAGCTTCTTCTCAGCCACATAGGACAAGAAAGTAGGAATCTCCGCGCCGCCGGCCGGGATGGCACCAAACGGAAAGCCGATGACGGTGCCGCGCAGCCACGGCTTCCAGGAGCGCTTCCAATCGTCCTTGCCCATCCACGGCACCCCGACCGGGATCGTCGCGGGCGTGCCATGACGCAGGTGCGCGGCGATCCACAGGGCCTCACCGACCGCGAACAGGGCGACGGCGATGACGACGACGTCAATGCCGCCGGAGAGCAGCGGCTGCCCAAAGGTCAGCCGCGGCTGGCCGGTCGTGCCGTCGAGGCCGACGAGTCCGATGGTGAGGCCGATGAACAGGGATGCGAGTCCGCGAATGCGGCTTGCACCGAGCACGGTGCTCACCGCGACGAAAGCGAAGACCATCATCGCGAAGTACGAGGGGGCCCCGAGACCGATCGCGATCGCCACGACGAACGGGGCAACGAAGACCAGGGCGCCGGTGGCGAGCGTGCCGGCCACGAACGAGCCAATCGCGGCGGTCGCGAGTGCCTGAGCGCCGCGGCCGGCCTTGGCCATCTTGTTGCCCTCGAGCGCCGTCACGACCGAGGAGGATTCGCCGGGCGTATTGAGCAGAATTGAGGTCGTCGACCCGCCGTACATGCCGCCGTAGTAGATGCCGGCGAACATGATGAGCGACCCGGTCACGTCGAGCGCGTAGGTCAGTGGCAGCAGCAGGGCCACGGTCATGGCCGGGCCGATGCCGGGCAGCACGCCGACCGCGGTGCCGAGCAGCACGCCGATGAGGGCGAACAGGAGGTTCTGCAGGGTCAGCGCGTTGCTGAACCCCTCCATCAGCAGGGTGACGTTGTCCATCAGAGAATTCCCGTCAGGAGGCCGGCCGGCAGGTTGATGCCGAGGCCCAACACGAAGCCATAGAAGGTGCCGACGGCGAGAAGAATACCGATCACGAGCGCCCAGACCAAGCGCCTCGAGCCGAGTAGCAGGGCGGATCCGAAGAACAGCAGCGCGCTGCCGATGACAAAGCCGAGAAAGTCCATCGAGAGGGCGAAGACGAGGATCAGGCCGCCGAGGCCGAAAACGGTCGGCCAGTGGGCCTTCTGGGAGAGGTCGATGTCCTCGCCGTCTTCGGCGTCGGCGTGGCCGCCCCGCAGCACAGAGATCGCCAGGGCGATCGCACACAGGCCGAGGCCGATCGCAATGATCGTGGGAACGACCTGCGGTCCCATCACGCCGGCGTTGATGGCGGTATGACGGATGTTCGCGGTATCGACCGCGATCACAATCGCGATCACGGCGAGCAGGGCGGCGACGCCGAGCTCGGAGCGACCCTGCAGGCGGGCGCGCAGCCCCGAAGTCGGAACTGTGCTGGGGGCGGTCATGATTAGACCAGGCCCAGGGTCTTCAGTACGTCGGCCACACGGGTGTCCTGCTCGGTGAGGAAGGTGCTGAAGTCGTTGCCGGTGATGAAGGCGTCGGTCCAACTGTTGTCCTCGAGAACCTGCTTCCACTCGGGGCTGTCGTGCATGGCCGTGACGGCGTCGACGAGGCGGGCGATTTCGGCATCGGTCAGGCCCGGTGCGGCCAGGAGCCCTCGCCAGTTGGTGAAGACGAGGTCGATGCCCTCTTCGGTCAGGGTGGGGGCGTCGATGACGGGAACGCGCTCCTCGCTCGTGACGGCGAGCACGCGCAGGTCTCCCGACTTGATCTGTTCGAGGAACTCGCCGTAGCCGGAGGCACCGAACTGCAACTTGCCGCCGAGAATAGCCGGCAGTAATTCACCGCCGCCGTCATAGGCGACGTAGTTGACAGTCGTGGGGTCAATGCCGACGGCATCGGCGAGCTGCATCGGCAGCAGGTGGTCCGGGCCGCCCGGCGAGGAGCCGCCGCCGACGGCGAAGGTGGCCGGGTCAGCCTTCCACGCCTCGACGAGATCATCGATGGTTTCGTAGGGGGAGTCGGCCGCGACGAAGATGGCCCCGGCTTCTTCGATGAGTCCGGCGATCGGGGTCGCGTCGGCGACCTTGGCATCACCCTCGTTGGTGTACGCGGCCCCGACGACGCCGAGCCCCATCATGAGCAGAAAGTTGGCGTTGCCGGTTTCGGTCAGGGTACGGGCCAGGCCCACGGTTCCACCGGCGCCGGCCAGATTGGTGACCTCGGTGCCGGTGGCCAGGTCCAGATCGTCCATGACCTTGACCGCCGCGCGCCCGGTAACGTCGTAGCCGCTGCCCGGAGCGTTGGGAATCATGACCTGCAGTTTTTGGATCGGACCACTGTCGGTAGCCTCGGTGTTCTTGGCGCTGGTGACTCCGCAGGCGCTGAGCGCGAGTGCGACGGCGCCGGCGAGAACGACGGTGCCCATGTTGCGGCGCGGGCGCATGGTGCGTGCTGTGATTGGCATGCTTGAATCCTCTTCGATTTCTGGCGAGCCTCTTTGCTGGCCGGGATCAGCCTGCGTGCTGGGCCGGCCTGAGACAACTTGTGACGTTAGTGAACGTTTTGTAGCTTGTGGTTGCCCGCATCAATTTCGGTTTACCTCCACGATGAGGGATTATCTCTTATGGCTAAAGACGACCGAGGGGTTTTGATCCCGCGCCCACGCGGGTCGGTCATCCGTTCGAGCCGTCTGAGCCTGACCCGCCAACTGCTGCTGTTTCAACTCAGCCTGATCGCCCTCGTGCTCCTCGCCGTCACGGCCATTTCACTGGAGCAGACCCGCAGCAGCTTTGAAAGCGGCGCCCAGCGACGCATGCTGACGGTCGCCGAGTACACCGCCGCCAACCCGCTCGTGCGCAGTCTGCTCGACAGCACGGCGGTATCCCAGCAATTCTCCGTTCCGGTCGAGACCCTCCGCACGACAACCGGGGTCGACCAACTGATCGTGACGGATGCTGCCGGCCGTATCATCGCTTCACCCGCCGATCCGCGGCTGCTCGCGACCGGCCTGGCCATCGATCCCACTCCTGACGGGTCCGACGCCGCGTGGGCCGGCGTCGCCCCGCTCGGTACCAGGGACTACGTGGTCGCGCAGGTGCCGGTGCTCTCGAACTCCGGGGAGGTCGTGGGTTCGGTTGTGGCCGCCCGCCAGTTTCCGGCCGTGGCCGAACTGCTCGCGAGCGCGGCGCCGAACCTGCTCACCTATGTCGGGGTGGCCGGGGTGCTCGGCGTGGCCGGGTCGCTGCTGTTGGCGGCGCGGGTGAAACGGCAGACGCTCGGCCTGGAGCCGGAACAGATCGGCCGGCTGGTCGAGCATCGGGATGCCATGATCCACGGAATCCGGGAGGGCGTGATCGCCGTCGACGCCGATGGTCTCATCACGCTCGCCAATGACAGCGCCCGCAGCCTGCTCGGTCTGCCCGCTGACGCGGAGGGCCGGGCGATCGATACGGTGGGTCTCGATGACGAGGCGGTGCGGGCGCTGCGCCAACAGGACGTTGGCGAGATCGATACGGTGTTTGTGAACCGGGGGGTGCTGCTCGTGCTCAACCAGACGCTCATTCACCCGCCCAGGTCGCGGCCCGAGGTTGTGACGACCCTGCGCGACCGCACCGAACTGGTCACGCTCCAGCGTGACCTCGGCAGCAGCCGGCAGGCCACCGATACCCTGCGTGCCCAGACCCACGAGTTCGCGAACCGGCTGCACACCATTTCGATGCTCATGCAGCTCGGCGACACCGACGCGGCGGTGGAATACGTCGACGCCGTCACGCGTGACCGCACCGAGCTCGACAACTCGGTTCTGACCCGCCTGCAGGAGCCGGCGGTGGCCGCGCTCGTGATAGCAAAGACCTCGCTCGCCCGCGAACGTGGTGCGACGCTCGTGCTCTCGGCCGAATCGGCCCTGGCTCGGGTCGATGCCGACCTCTCAACCGACCTCGTGACGGTGATCGGAAACCTGGTCGACAATGCCCTCGACGCCGTTACCGGAGCCGGGGAACGCGGCGTTCGCCTCGATGTGCAGCCTCTCCAGGGTGCCATGCGCGTGACGGTGAGTGATTCCGGGCCGGGCATCGATACCGCGCTCATCGGCCGGGTGTTCGAGGTCGGTGTGACGAGTAAGTCGGCGCTGACCGGGGAGGACGCCCACGGCTACGGACTCGCGATCGTGCGCCTCGTCGCGACGCGTCGCGGGGGATCGGTGAGCTACCGGGCCGAGAACGGTGCAGTGTTCGAGGCGGTGCTCCCGATCGACGCGGCCCGGTCAGCCGAGGAGAAGGAGGAGCAGATCCATGTGTAACGTACTCGTCGTGGATGACGATTTCATGGTGGCCCGCGCCCACGAGCGCATTGTGGCGCAGCAATCAGGCTTCACCGCGGTCGGTGTCGCGGCGACCGGTTCCGACGCGCTCGCCCAGATTACCGGCAAAGCCCCGCACCTCGTGCTTCTCGACATGTATTTGCCCGATATGACCGGCCTCGACGTCATCCGCCGGGCGCGGGAGGCCGGGCTCGGTGTGGACTTTCTCGTGCTCAGCGCCGCACGGGAAGCCGAGATGGTCACCGCGGCTCTGCAGGGCGGCATCGTGAGCTATCTGCTCAAACCGTTCAAAATCACCGAGCTGCAGGTTCGGCTGGTTGGGTACGCCGAACGGCGTCGACTGCTGGGCCGCAGTGGTGACCTCAGCCAGAGTGATCTTGACCAGGCGCTGGGACGAGCATCCGCTCTACCGGCCACGGAAACGGTCTCCACCCTGCCGAAGGGCCTGAGCAAGGAAACGGCGGCGCTGGCCGCTACCGCCCTGGCCAGCCGCGAACTCGACCTGGCCGCGTCGGAGTGTGCCGAACTGCTCGGCCTGTCACGGGTGGTGGCCCGCAAATACCTCGAGTACTTCGTCGATTCCGGTCAGGCCACCGTCAGCCTGCGCTACGGCCAGACCGGCCGCCCCCAGCGTCGTTACTCGTGGCTGGCCGGTTAGTCAGCCGAGGTCGTCGTCGGTCCGTGCACCGAACACGATTTCGTCCCAGCTCGGCATAGAGGCACGGCCGCGTTTGGGCGTCGTACGTGCGTGGTTGGTACGACCGTGGTTGGTGCGTTCCTGCGCCCGGGCGGCCTGATTGGCCCAGGCGTTGCCGGTCGGCTCGGGAGTGGTGGCCGGCGCCGCACTGGAGTCGTCGGTGACGGCGGCGTCGGTCGGTGTCGCCCGACGTGGTTGGAGCGTTGCCGCTTGCGCTGAATGGTGCGTGGGAGTCTGCGTGGGGTGCTGTGCTGACGCGGATGCCGTCGGCTTGGCCGCCATCGCATCCCCGCTTGACGTCGCCTCGCGTTCACCGCGTCGACGACGCAAGGATTCCAGAAGGTCGGCGGTCTCGCTCATGTTCGAGGTCGGCTCAGCGGCGCGCTTGATCGCCGCCTTCGACACCGCATCGTCCCGGCCCAGCGAGCGGGAGTAGGGAACGGCCTCAAGGTTCGGGCTGGTGTCGTTCAGAATTTCATCGGCGAGCGATTCCTTGAAGTTGAAGGCGTTGCTGTCGAAACGCGACACGTCGGCAGCACTCGTCTCGGCGCCCACCGCGCGCAGCCGCGGAATGAGCGAGCCCTTGAGCTCGCCCTGCTGCGACAGCGCGACCGCCTCGCTGCCGACCGGCGACAGGGAATTCTTTTTCGGTTCGAAACCCCAGCGGGCATCGTGGTCGATTTCGTCGGCGGTGAACGACAACTTGACGATCCAGCCGCCGTCGGGCTCTTTCCAACTTGCCCAGCGTTCACCGGTCGCGCCGATTGAGGCGAGACGTTCCCGAATGACGCTGCCAAAGTTGACGTTTTCGTCGATCGGGTCGGGATCGATGGCAGTGTGCACGGGAACACTCAACGCCGACGAGACGATGTATTCTCGCTCGGCCACGACCGGGCCCTCGAAGCGGCGCACGTAGTCGAGCGACGCCCCGGTGACCGCGGCGACGTCCTCAGCCGACATCCCGGAGCGAATGTGCGCCTGAACTTCCCGCGGAGACACCTTGGGAGCGTTGACGCGTTCCGTCTGGGTTTGACGAAGCCGGGACTGAAGAACCTCGTCGATGGCGATGCGATATCGATCGCCATCCTCGGACGCTGCGAGCAACGCACCGTTCTCAACCCCAATAACCTTCAATTCCTGCATGAAGACAAGCCCTCTCGCGATTACCGTTGGATGCAAGACTGCCACGGGTTGGTGCCTTTTGCGGGAATACGCCGGGCGTGCCGCAAGTTGTTTCTTCGTGTCCGAATAGAAAAGTTGGCGGACGGTTTGCAATTCCGTCTGGATTGTTGGAAACTGTGGCCGCCGATTTCGTTTATCGGCGTAACTGAAATGGATGGGCATGGCAACCGATTACGACGCACCCCGAAAGACTGAAGACGACTCTGAGTCGATCGAGGCCCTCAAGGAACGTGTGCCAGACAAGATGTCCGGCAGCGTTGATGTCGACGACTCCGACAATCCCGGTGGGTTCGACCTTCCGGGCGCCGACCTGTCCGACCTGGACCTCGATGTCGTCGTTCTACCCGCGCAGGCCGACGAGTTCACCTGCGTGAATTGCTTCCTCGTCAAGCACCGCTCGCAGATGGGCCACGGAACCAAGCTCGGCACCATCTGCCTGGAGTGCGACTCCTAGCTCGACTGCACCAGCACGATCTGCTTCACCCCACGTTGGCCGTTCGCGATTCATTGATCGCGGCGGCCAACTCTGTTGGGTGTCGGCTGGAGATGACCCAATACGGTGCGGGGTCGGTCGCATCCACGATCGGCACACGCACGATCGGGTCGATCCAGCCGCGAATGAGCAGCCATGCTCGGGCATCCAATCGAGGTCCGCGCTCCTGGGTGGCTTCGGACTTCTCGTAGACCGTCGCTTCGCCCAGCAGACGGGTGGAGATCGAGGCCGGCCCGGCGATCAATTCGCCGTTCTGCACGCGCACGACCGGCGCGGCCAGCACGAGCAGCACCACACAGCCGCCGTACAGAACGGCGGCCGTGACGATGCCGGCAATCAGGGAGATCGGCACGAGCACGAGAATGCTCGCTGGTATCACCAGGGCGGTGACGATGAAGGCCCAGGCGTTGGGCCACAGTTTTTCGCGGTAATCAGGCATGGCTCTATTCGATCAGATATCTGCACTACCCTCGACACGTGGCAGAAAGCGTCGAAGTACTGATCCAGGCATCCATCCTCCCGAACTACGCACATCCCGGTGATGCCGGGGCCGACCTGCACGCGGCCGAGGCTCTCGTGCTCGCCCCGGGAACCCGTGCACTTGTTGGTACCGGCGTGTCGATCGCCCTTCCCGACGGTTTTGCGGCGTTCGTCGTTCCCCGCAGCGGCCTGGCCATCACGCACGGCATCACCATCGTGAACGCCCCCGGAACAGTGGATGCCGGCTACCGTGGTGAAATCAAGGTCGCCCTGCTGAACACGGACCGTAACGAACCGTTCACCATTGCGATCGGCGATCGCATCGCCCAACTCATCGTGATGCCCGTCGCCCGCGCCGCCTTCATTGCCGTCGACAAGCTGCCGGGCAGCCAGCGCGGTGAGGGCGGTTTCGGCTCGACCGGCATTCTGCCGGGTGCCGCAAGGAGCGCCCACGACAACGCACCAGTGATGGGCGCAGCCGCCCCGCAGACAGGAGATAACCGGTGAGTGACATCACGAACCCGGGGGAGTTCCCCGAAACCATGCCGAAATCGGCACCAGAGGACCGCGAGACCGAGGGCCCGTTTGATGAGTCAGAGGCCAACCCGGTGCGCCCATACGTCGACCTCGGCGGAATCAAGATTCTCCCGCGTGAGGGCCTGCACCTGCGCCTCGAAATTGAAGAGGGCAGCAAACGTGTTGTCGCCATTGGCCTCGACTTCGCCGGTTCCACCCTGCAGGTACAGCCGTTCGCCGCGCCGCGCTCGAGCGGCCTGTGGCACGAGATCCGCGACCAGATCGCCGATCAGATCGGCAAGCAGGGCGGCACGACGACCCCCCGCGAAGGCCCGTTCGGCCCCGAGCTGGTCGCCGAGATCCCCGTCGCGGCCGGTCAGGAAGCGGGCGGCGTTTCCCGCCTCGCGCGCTTCATCGGCGTCGACGGCCCGCGTTGGTTCCTGCGCGGCGTTATCGCCGGTGAGGGAGCGATCGACCCCGCCGCAGCAGCGCAGATCGAAGACCTGTTCCGCAGCATCGTTGTCGTGCGCGGCTCCACCCCGATGCCGCCGCGCGACCTGATTCCGTTGCGCATGCCGGCCACGCCGGCCGGCGCGACTGAAACCACCGCCGGCTAACCAGACCATGAGTGACACCCCCACAGATCAGCCAGATCAGCCAGATCAGCCAGGTCAGCCAGGTCAGCCAGGTCAGCCAGGTCATCCAGGTCAGCCAAAGCAGCCAAAGCAGCCCGAGTTACCCGCCGAGCCCAACGCTCCGGCTGCCGTGCCACCGAAGGCCTCTGAGCTTTTCGCCGAGTCGATGGCCGGCGCGGCGCGGCGCGCCGGGTTCGGCGCGGCGACCGAGGGGGAGCCGATCAGCGGCCGGGCCCTGCTGGAAGCGATGGGCGGAATTCGCGGTCTGATGGAAGCGGTGCTGCCCGGCCTGGTCTTTCTGATCACCTACTCGCTCACGATCGACCCATCGACCGACGTGACGAGCGACCCGATCGGCACGCTGCTGCCGTCGCTCGTGGCGCCGCTCGTGATCGGCGTGGTCTTCGTGGCGCTGCGCGCGATCACCAAACAGACTACGACCCCGGCCCTCGGCGGTCTGGTCGGAACTGCCATCAGCGTCGCCCTGGCGCTGTTCTCCGGCAAACCGTCCGATTTCTTTTTGGTCGGCCTGTGGACCAACGCCGGCTACGGCGCCGCGCTGCTCATCTCGGTGCTCGTGCGCTGGCCCCTCATCGGCGTGGCCGTCGGTTTTTTGATGGGCGACGGTGTCGCCTGGCGCCTCGACGCGTCCAAGCGCCGCGTGCTGACCATTCTCACCCTGTGCTGGACCGGCCTCTTTCTCGGACGCCTCGCCGTGCAGCTGCCGCTCTACCTCGCCGACAACGTCGAACTGCTCGCCTCCATGAAGCTTCTCATGGGTATCCCGCTCTACGCGCCGCTGCTCGTGATCTCCTGGCTCATGGTGCGTTCGGTCTATCGCAGATCGGATGCCGCCTGAGCGGTTGAGCCAGGTCTATGGAAAGCCTGCGCCCTGCTAGAGTTATCTTGACGTCAAGATAGTTACTCGGTGCTGACTCGCCGGCGTGACTCGATGGAAAAAGGCAGCCCCCGGCATCCGCTGGTTAGGTTCGCCTTGCTGGCACGAGGCTGTGGCAGCGCACAAGAATTATGGATTGCCGCCGGTATCCCGTCGGCTCCACAACGGAGAGGGCATTGTGTCGGATTCAACAAATACCGCGGTAAATAGCTTCGGAGCCAAAGACACCCTGCGCGTCGGTTCGACGGACTATGAGGTCTTTCGTCTGGACGCGGTCGACGGTTATGAATTATTGCCGTACAGCCTGAAGGTGCTGCTGGAAAACCTCCTCCGCACCGAGGACGGCGCCAACATCACCGCCGAGCACATCCGTGCCCTCGGCGCGTGGGTCCCCACCGCGGAGCCCGACACCGAGATCCAATACACGCCGGCTCGCGTCGTCATGCAGGACTTCACCGGCGTTCCCTGCATCGTCGACCTCGCCACCATGCGCGAAGCCCTCGTCGAGCTCGGCGGCGACGCCAAGAAGATCAACCCGCTCGCCCCGACCGAAATGGTCATCGACCACTCCGTCGTCGCGGACCTGTTCGGCACGACCGACTCGTTCGAGCGCAACGTGGAGATCGAGTATGAGCGCAACGGAGAGCGTTACCAGTTCCTCCGCTGGGGCCAGACCGCGTTCGACGACTTCAAGGTCGTCCCGCCGGGAACCGGCATCGTGCACCAGGTCAACATCGAATACCTCGCCCGCGTCACCATGACCCGCGAGGTAAACGGCGTGCTGCAGGCCTACCCCGACACCTGCGTCGGCACCGACTCGCACACGACCATGGTCAACGGCCTCGGCGTGCTCGGCTGGGGCGTCGGCGGAATCGAAGCCGAGGCAGCGATGCTCGGCCAGTCGGTTTCCATGCTCATACCCAAGGTTGTCGGTTTCAAGCTCTCCGGCATCATTCCGGCCGGCGTCACCGCAACGGATGTCGTGCTCACCATCACGCAGATGCTCCGCAAGCACGGCGTCGTCGGCAAGTTCGTCGAGTTCTACGGGTCGGGCGTTGCCTCCGTACCGCTCGCCAACCGCGCCACCATCGGCAACATGAGCCCCGAGTTCGGCTCGACGGCCGCCATGTTCCCGATCGACGATGTCACCCTTGGCTACCTGCGCCTGACCGGCCGCAGTGACGAGCAGGTTGCTCTCGTCGAGGCGTACTCGAAGCTGCAGGGTCTCTGGCACAACCCCGATCAGGAGCCGATCTTCAGCGAGTACCTCGAGCTCGACCTCTCCACGGTCGTTCCCTCGATCGCCGGACCGAAGCGTCCGCAGGACCGCATCATCCTCTCCGAGTCGAAGTCGCAGTTCGAGCGAGACCTGGACAACTACGCCAACGCGCCCGTCTCCCTCGTCGACGCGGCACTAGAGGGTACGTTCCCGGCCTCCGACCCGCTCGGCCTCACGTCACAGGACGAAGAGACCGCGCACAACCACGCGTTCGAAAGCGGCCTGGCCCGTCACACCAGCCACCCCACCAAATCGCACCCGCAACCGACCGACGTCATGCTCGCCGACGGCCGTGAGTTCACGATCGACAACGGTTCCGTTGCGATCGCCGCGATCACCTCCTGCACCAACACGTCGAACCCGAGCGTAATGCTCGCGGCCGGCCTGTTGGCCCGCAACGCGAGCCTCAAGGGACTCAAGAGCAAGCCGTGGGTCAAGACCACGCTCGCACCGGGCTCCAAGGTCGTCACCGAGTACTACGCGAAGGCCGGCCTGAACGGCTACCTCGAAGACCTCGGCTTCTACCTCGTCGGCTACGGCTGTACCACCTGCATCGGCAACTCGGGCCCGCTCGAAGACGAAATCTCCGCCGCCGTGCAGGAGAACGACCTCGCCGTCACCGCCGTGCTCTCCGGTAACCGCAACTTCGAGGGACGCATCAACCCCGACGTGAAGATGAACTACCTCGCGAGCCCGCCGCTCGTCATCGCCTACGCCCTCGCCGGTACGATGAACTTTGACTTCGACACCGACTCTCTCGGCAAGGACACCGGTGGCAACGACGTGTTCCTGAAGGACATCTGGCCCGACGCCGACGAGGTGCAGAAGACCATCGACGAGTCCATCGACTCGAACATGTTCGAGACGCAGTACGCCGGCGTCTTCGAGGGTGATGAGCGCTGGCAGTCGCTCGAGACGCCCGTGGGCGACACATTCGCCTGGGACGCCGAGTCAACTTACGTGCGGAAGCCGCCGTACTTCGACGGCATGAGCCTGGAAACCAGCCCGGTCGTTGATATCTCTGGTGCTCGCGTTCTCGCCAAGCTCGGCGACTCCGTCACCACCGACCACATCAGCCCCGCCGGTTCGATCAAGGCCGACGGCCCCGCCGGCCGGTACCTGGCGGAGCACGGCATTGAACGTGGCGACTACAACTCCTACGGCTCGCGTCGGGGCAACCACGAGGTCATGATTCGCGGAACGTTCGCGAACATCCGCCTGCGCAACCAGCTCCTCGACAATGTCGAGGGTGGTTTCACCCGCGACTTCAGCGTCGCCGGAGGGCCAAAGGCCGACATCTACGATGCCAGCCAGAACTACCAGGCCGCCGGAACCCCCCTCGTCATCTTCGGTGGCAAGGAGTACGGTTCGGGTTCCAGCCGTGACTGGGCAGCCAAGGGTACGAGCCTGCTCGGCATCAAGGCCGTCATCGTGGAGAGCTTCGAACGCATCCACCGCTCGAACCTCATCGGCATGGGAGTTGTGCCCCTGCAGTTCCCGGTGGGCCAGAGCGCCGACTCGCTCGGTCTCGATGGCACGGAGATCGTCTCGATCTCCGGCATCACCGAGCTGAACAACGGCAAGACCCCGAAGTCCGTGCACGTCACCTGCGCCCCGAGTGAATTCTCGGCCGCCGGCAAGGCACCGGTCGAGTTCGACGCCATCGTGCGCATCGACACCCCGGGCGAAGCCGAGTATTACCGCAACGGCGGTATCCTGCAATACGTGCTGCGCTCGCTCGTCTGAGCCAGCGCCTCGCTCCACCAGTACGACACCGGCGCGTAGACTCGATTCATTCGGGACTACGCGCCGGTGTGCTTGCGGAACAGTCTTGATGAACAGCTACGTGAAAGGTGTGACGGATGATCCTTCTAGAGACGATTCACGGTCCCCGGGACCTCGATGGTCTCTCGAAAGAACAGCTGCCCCAGCTGGCCGCCGAGATCCGTTCCTTTCTCGTGCGGGAGGTTTCCAAGACCGGTGGGCACCTCGGGCCGAACCTCGGCGTCGTCGAACTGACCATTGCCATCCACCGGGTCTTTCACTCTCCGACCGACGCGATCGTCTTCGACACCGGCCACCAGTCCTACGTGCACAAGCTGCTGACCGGACGCCAGGATTTCAGCAAGCTCCGACAGTTCGACGGGCTCGCCGGCTACCCACAGCGCTCCGAGTCCGAGCACGACATCGTCGAGAGTTCGCACGCCTCCAGCTCACTGTCGTGGGCCGATGGCATCTCGCGAGCCTACGAGATGACGGGCCAGAACGACCGGCACGTTGTCGCCGTCGTCGGCGACGGAGCACTCACCGGCGGAATGACCTGGGAAGCGCTCAACAACATCAGCGATGACAATACGCGCAAGCTCATCATCGTGGTCAACGACAACGGTCGGTCCTATGCGCCGACCATCGGCGGCATGGCGCGCTTTCTCAATACCATCCGTACCCGGGCCAGCTACCGGGATGCCTACCTCACGAGCAAGGACGTTTTCGATCGCCTCGGTGCGCCCGGTCGGGCCGTCTGGCGTGGTGTGCGTGGTGGCATGCACGGCTTCCTCGCCCGGGTCACCAACAATGAGGCCCTGTACTCCAACCTCGACATCAAATACATCGGCCCCATCGACGGGCACGACGTGCACGCGATGGAAGAGGCCCTCTCCCAGGCCAAGGGCTACGGCGCGCCGGTCATCGTGCATGCCATCACCCAAAAGGGCAAGGGTTACGACCCCGCCGTGCAAGACGTCGCCGACCAGTTCCACGCGGTCGGACAGATCGACCCGGAAACCGGCGAATCCGTCGAGGAGCCGGGCGCGGCATCCTGGACCTCGGTCTTTGCCGACGAACTGTTGCGGCTGGCGATCGAGAATGAGCGCATCGTGGCCATCACCGCTGCCATGCTCCGCCCGACCGGGCTGCACAAGATGGCCGAACGTTTCCCCTCCCGCGTGCACGACGTGGGAATCGCAGAACAGCACGCGGTGACCAGCGCGGCCGGCCTCGCCTTCGGCGGTCTGCACCCCGTCGTCGCGCTCTATGCGACGTTCATCAACCGGGCCTTCGACCAGGTGCTTATGGACGTCGCCCTGCACCGGGCCGGCGTCACCTTCGTGCTGGACCGCGCCGGGGTCACCGGACCTGACGGCCCCAGCCACCACGGCATGTGGGACCTCGCCATTTTGCAGGTCGTGCCCAACATTCGTCTGGCCGCGCCGCGCGACTCCGTGCGCCTGCGCGAAGAACTGGCCGAGGCCGTCGTCACTGACGACGGGCCAACCGTGCTGCGCTTCCCCAAGGGCAGCGTCGGGCTCGAGTTCGAGGCCATTCGTCGCCTCGAGGACGGCGTCGACGTTCTTCAGGAAGCGACTCAGCAAGACGTACTCATCGTCACCGTCGGCCCAATGGCGGCGATGGGCCTTGACGTGGCCGACCGGCTGGCGGCGCAGGGCATCGGGGCGACGGTCGTCGACCCGCGCTGGGTCGTACCGGTCCCGCGCAGCATCGTCGCCCTCGCGGCCGCGCACCGCATCGTCGTCACGATCGAGGACGGTATCCGGGTGGGTGGAATCGGCACCCGCATCCGCCAAGACCTGCGCGAAGCCGGCGTCGATACGGCAGTGACCGAACTCGGCCTGCCCGACCAGTTCCTCGGCCACGGCACCCGCGCCCAGATTCTTGAGCGGGTCGGACTGACCCCGCAGGCGATAGCCCGCGACGTGGTCGCCATGGTGCTCGGCAGCAAGATTCCGAACGCCCGGCCGCTGCCCTCCAACCACACCGACACCGGTGCTATCCGGGTAAGCCGCCGCGACTAACCCGCCTCCCGGGCCCGGAAAGCGGGCCCATGATAGATCATGGGCCCGCTTTCATAAGGTGGGCCGGTCGGGGAGACCGGCCCGGTGGGTGCTAGCTGCGCGTGACCGCCGGCAGCTGTACGCCGATGCCGCGGATCGGTGGCGTGTGGAACGTGTCGCCGAACACCCGCTCGCTTGCGCCGACCCGGTCGAGGTACGGGGTGATCCCGCCCATCTGGAACGGCCAGCCGGCGCCGAGAATCATGCAGAGGTCGATGTCCTCGGCCGCGTGCACGACGTCGTCATCGAGCATCCGCTTGATCTCGTCGACCAGGCCATCTTCGACCCGCTGCAGAATCTGCTCCGCCGTCATCGGCGTGGTACCACCGGCGACGATCTTGAGCGCGCCCCTGTCGAAGCCGGTGCGGCGGCCCTTGGCGTCGCGTTCGAGAATCTTGCCGTGCTCAGCGAGCTTGTGCAGGTTGTCGCTCTCAAAGAATCGGTCGGGGAACGCCGCGTGGTGTGTGTCGAGCACGTGAGCGCCCACGGTGAGTCCGACGAGCTCGAGTAGCTCGAACGGGGTCATTGGCAACCCGAACGGCGCCACAGCGGCTTCCACGATCTCGAACGGAGTTCCGGTATCGACGGCGTGCATCGCTTCGCCAAGCAGTTTGGCAAGCACCCGGTTGACTACGAAGCCGGGTGTGTCTCGGGTGATCACCGCGTTCTTGCGCAGCTTGCCGGCAATGACCATGGCCGTGGCGAGTGTGATCTCGTCGGTCTGCGGTGTGTTGACCACCTCGATGAGCGGCATGACCGCGACCGGGTTGAAGAAGTGGAACCCGAGCAGGCGTTCCGGGTGGGCCAGCTTCGACCCGATCTCCTCAACCGAGAGCGACGAGGTGTTCGTGGCCAAGATGGTCTCGGGGGAAATGAACTTTTCGATTTCGGCGAACACGGACTGCTTCACGCCGATTTCCTCGAAGACGGCCTCGATCACCCAGTCGGCGTCGGAGAACAACGACCTGTCTGTCGTGCCGGTGACGAGCGCGCGCAGCCGGTTGGCTTCGTCGGGGGAGATGCGATTCTTGGTCTGCAGGGCGGCGATCTCGTCGTGGATGTACGCCACCCCCTTGTCGACGCGGGCCTGGTCAAGGTCGGTGATGACGACCGGCACCCGCAGTCGACGCACGAACAGGAGTGCGAACTGGCTGGCCATGAGGCCGGCGCCGATCACACCGACCTTGGTGATCGGGCGGGCCAGCTTCTTGTCGGGCGCACCCGCGGGCCGCTTGGCTCGTTTCTGCACGAGGTTGAAGGCGTAGATGCTGGCCTGCAACTGGTCGCCGGCGATGAGGCCGGCCAGGGCATCGTCCTCACGCTGGAAGCCTTCGGCACGACTGCCGCTCTTGGCTGCCTGCAGCAGGTCGAGTGCGACGTACGGCGACGTCGCAACCTCGCCGATGCGGTTGACCAGCATCTTGCGCGCGATGCCGACGGCGACATCCCACTTGACGAGACGCTCGATCTTGCCGGGCGCGTTCGGGCGGGATACCTTCGTGCTGCCGGCGATCACACCGTCCGCCCATGCGATGGAGTCTTCGAGGAAACGCGCCGAGTCGAACATGACATCGGCGATTCCGAGCTCAAGAGCATCCGCTCCGGTGAGGGTGCGGTTGTTCTTGAGCGGGTTCTCGATGATGACCTTGAGGGCGTTTTCGATGCCGATCAGGTTGGGCAGCAGGTACGAGCCGCCCCAGCCGGGAATCAGGCCGAGAAAGACTTCGGGCAGCGCGATCGCGGGCACGGCCGCGTCGACCGTGCGGTACCCGGCGTTCAAGCCGATTTCGAGCCCGCCACCGAGCGCGAGCCCGTTGATGAATACGAACGACGGCACGCCGAGCGTGTCGAGCTTGCCGAGTGCGTGGTGGCCGAGCTGGCTGAGCAGTTTTCCCGCTTCCAGCGAGGGGATCTCGGCGACCTTGCTGAGATCGGCCCCGGCAGCCAGAATGAACGGCTTGCCGGTGACGGCGACACCGTGGATCTCGC
Organism: Cryobacterium sp. CAN_C2; assembly: GCF_015751745.1. Classification (NCBI taxonomy): domain Bacteria; kingdom Bacillati; phylum Actinomycetota; class Actinomycetes; order Micrococcales; family Microbacteriaceae; genus Cryobacterium; species Cryobacterium sp. CAN_C2. The sequence continues at coordinate 14,038 of NZ_JADOUX010000007.1, read as the reverse complement.
CGCGCCCGGCCCGAGTGGTCAGCTTTTCCATGGTAGCGGCGAACTCGAGCAGGGTGACCGGGCCGAGCGTATTCGGCCGGGTGTGGTCCCGCCCGTTGTCGAGGGTGACCAGGGCCAGGGTGCGGCCAGCACTCAGCGGCACGTCGCGCACGAAGGAGTGTGTAACGATCTCATCGCCGGAGATCGCAACGAGGGAACTGAAATCGAGGGAGTTGTAGTCGGTGGTGCTCATCGCTTGGCTGCCTTCTTGTTGAAGTGCGGGTTTTCCCAAATCACCGTGCCGCCCTGGCCGAGGCCGATACACATGGCGGTGAGGCCGTAGCGCACCTCGGGGTGCGACTCGAACTGGTGGGCGAGCTGGTTCATCAGGCGCACGCCCGACGAGGCGAGCGGATGCCCCACCGCGATCGCTCCACCGTATTCGTTCACGCGGGGGTCGTCGTCATCGATACCGAAGTGGTCGAGAAAGGAGATGACCTGCACGGCGAATGCTTCGTTGAGCTCGAACAGGCCGATGTCGGTGATGGACAGGCCCGCCTTGCGCAACGCCTTCTCGGTGGAGGGCACCGGGCCAAGGCCCATGACCTCCGGCTCCACTCCGGCGAAAGCAAAGCTCGTCATGATCATTTTCACGCCGAGGCCGAGTTCCTTGGCCGTGGCGCCGCTGGCAAGCAGGCAGGCGGAGGCGCCGTCGTTGAGGCCGGAAGCGTTGCCGGCCGTGACGCGGCCGTGCGAGCGGAACGGGGTGCGCAGGGTGCTCAGCCCCTCCATTGTGGTCTCGGGGCGGGGTGCTTCGTCGCGGGTCGCGAGGCCCCAGCCGGATTCGCTGCGCGTGGCAACTGAAATCAAGTCGGGCTGAATATTTCCGGCGTCATATGCCGCGGCCACCTTCTGCTGGCTGCGCAGGGCGAACCGGTCGGAGCGTTCCTTGGTGTACGACGGGAACCGATCGTGAATGCGTTCGGCGGTCGCGCCCATGTTGAGGGCGTCTTCGCTGACCAGCCGCTCGGAGAGGAACCGCGGGTTCGGGTCGGCCCCGAAGCCCATCGGGTGGCGGCCCATGTGCTCAACGCCGCCGGCGATGGCAAGGTCGTAGGCACCGAAACCGATCGATGACCCCATTGAGGTGACCGCCGTCATGGCCCCGGCGCACATTCGGTCAATCGCGAAACCGGGAACCGATTTCGGCAGACCCGCCAGCAGGGCGGCCGTGCGCCCCAGGGTCAAACCCTGGTCGCCAGTCTGGGTCGTGGCCGCGATCGCGACGTCGTCGATACGTTCCGGCGGCACCCCCGCGTTGCGTTCCATCAGCCCGATAATCGCCTTGACCACGAGGTCATCGGCTCGGGTGTTCCAGTACATGCCCTTTTCGCCGGCGCGTCCGAACGGGGTTCGAACTCCGTCCACAAAAACGACTTCTGCTCTCTCGGCCACAATGCCTCCCGTAGGTGATTCACTCAGACCAGAATCGGTCTGTTAGGTCTGATCCGATCCTAGGGTGGCGCAAAAAGCCCCCCGAATCGTTTGCCGGTTTCTACGACTCCAGATCAGACACCGGGTCAGCGGTTTGTGGAACTTCTACAAAAGCATCCGCTATTAATTGTGCGGTCACATCAATTTGCCAGCGTCGCGCCCCTAAATCGGCCAGGGCTTCCCCCACGGATGCCGCATCCGCCGGCTCTGGCGGTGACCAGGCCACCCGACGCAGGTAGTCCGGAGTCAGCAGATTCTCGAGCGGAATCTCCCGTTCGTCCGTGACGGTTTGGAGCGCCGCCCGTGCCGCCTTGTAACGAACGTCGGCTTCCGGATTGCGGTCGGCCCAAGCCCGGGGCGGCGGCAGGGTGTCATTGCTCGCCTTGAGCGCGGGCAGGTCGGCGGTCGCTCGACCGCGCTGAATGGCGGCCCACCAGCGGTCGAGTTCGTTGCGGCTCGCCCGTCCGTTGAACTCACGCAGGTCGGAGAGGGCCTGGCGGGTCGCGGGAAGAACGCGGGCGGCGGCGAGCAGTGAGGCGTCGGGAACGAGCCGTCCGGGGGACACATCGACCTCACGGGCGAAATCGTCGCGAGCCAACCACAATTCGCGGGCGACGGCCAGATTACGTTGGCCGCTCAGCGAGTGGATGCCCGACAGCCGCCGCCACGGGTCGACGCGGGCCGCTTTGGCTTCCTTGGCGAGGGTCGCAGCGAATTCCTGGTCGGCAATATCGGTCTTGCCGGATTCCACGAGCAGGTCGACCATGCGGTCACGCAGGTCGGGCAGCAGCTCGACGTCGAGGGCGGCGTAGACCAACCAGGATTCGGGCAGTGGCCGGGTGGACCAGTTCGCTGCGGAGTGCTCCTTCGCGAGGTGGATACCGAGCAGGCCTTCCACCACGGTGCCGAGGCCAACCCGCGGAATGCCCAGCAGCCGGGCGGCCAACTCCGTGTCGAAGATGCGTGCCGGGTCGAGCCCGACCTCCCGAAGGCAGGCGAGGTCCTGGCTGGCGGCGTGCAGAATCCATTCCACGTCGGCGAGGGCATCGTTCAGCTCTCTGAAGTCGCCGATCGGCGGCGGGTCGAACAGAAACGTTCCGGCGCCGCGACGATAAATCTGAATCAGATAGGCGCGTTGCGAGTAGGTGAAACCCGATGCCCGCTCCGCGTCAACCCCGACAGGCCCGTTGCCGGCGGCCAGGGCGGCTGTCGCGGCGACATAGGCCTCGCGGGTATCAATGACCCGATGCTGCACGACGGGCGACGCAACGACGCTCTGATTGGATGGCGATTCAGCCACGGGCTGCTCGGCGTGCTGACAACATGCTGACTCCTTCCCCAGCGGGAGGGAGTCCGGCAAGCATGCAGAGCAGCTCGCCCCACCCCTCGACGTGGGCGGTGAGATTGTGATCCAGGGGTGTCCACGACGCACGCAGCTCAATCTGCGCGCCATCTCCCTGTTTGGCGAGTTCGCCAAAGCCTGACGAGATTATTTTAGTCGCCGTTCCGGAGGCCGCAATGTACTTCGCTTTGCGGGAGTCCAGAGCATCAACGAGCCACGCCCAGGTGACCTCGGCCAGAAAAGGGTCGAGCCCGATCTCGACCTCGAGCGGAGCCTGCGCGAAACAGACCACGCGAAAGGCTCCGTTCCAGCCTTCGGGCTCGTCCGGGTCGTAGAGCAGAATGAACCGACCGGTGCCCAGCTCGGAGTCGCTTCCGTGCCGTGTTGGTCTGATATTGGCCGCCAGGGCGATTGAATACGGGGCGAGCTGGGCCGGCGCCGTGATCTCGGTGACGACTAATTCGGCCCGGCTCGTGGCGCGACGAATCGCGGTCAATGCCGCGGCAAACTCCGCGGGGAGCGATTGATGTGTTTCCGGCACGTCTGCAGACTAGAGTTTTTTCTGGGTGTTGTCCGTGAGGCACGCCGACCAGTCGGAGGTACACGTGCACGACCCACAGCCCCCAAGCAGGCGTCAAGCCGCTCGTCAGTGCTCCTCTCGGAACTCGATTCCGGCGTCAATCCTGGGCGTCACCGGCATCGTCGCAGCCGGCTGGGCTGTGGCACTCGTCGGTGCGGCCGGTGTGCTCGCGGCGGTCATGGCCAAAACTATCGTCACACCAGTGGCAACGCGCGACGACGATACCCGCGTCGTCGCGGTTGACCTAACGCGCCGTACGGTCACCCTGCAACGCCACCGCGATTCAGTACTGCCGGGCGACTACAGCTTCTTTTTCAGCGCCGGCACCGGCCATGCGCGGGTCGGTGAGATCACGACGCGCACGGCGACCACCGTCACTCGGCGCATCCTCAGCATCGACTACGGCGACCTCCAAGCCGCCCGCCGGGGCAGGTTCAGCGGCTGGCTCTACACGAGCCCCGACGATCTTGGTCTGGAGTGGACCGAGGTCAGTATTTGCACCCCCGTCGGGGCGGCGCCGGCCTGGCTCTTTCCAGCGGATGCTGCAGCGCCAGTCTGCAGTGCAGCATCCGCGGGCACCTCGGTAGCCGCAGGCCAGTGGGTCATTCAGGTGCACGGCCGGGGCGTACGCCGGGAGGAGGCGTTGCGGGCGGTGTCGGTGTTTCGTGCGGCCGACTACACGTCGTTGCTCATCTCGTATCGAAACGATGGAGACGCGCCGGCCAGTGCGGACGGCCGGTACGGTCTCGGAGACACGGAGTGGCCCGACGTGGAGGCCGCGATTGAGTACGCCGTCGACCACGGGGCCACGAGCATCGTGCTGATGGGCTGGTCAATGGGCGGTGCCGTGGTGTTGCAAGCGCTGACGCGAAGCGCACACCACGGGCTGATCGTGGGTGTCGTACTGGAATCTCCCGTGATCGACTGGGCCGACGTGGTCGCCGCCCAAGCGATCGATCGCAGACTTCCCCGGACGATCGCACGCGGCGCCCTGGTACTGATGGCGTCTCGGTGGGGCGCACGCTTCACCGGGCAGGCCCACCCGATCAATTTCGGTCGGCTGGACTTCGTCGCCCGCGCCCGCGAACTCCAGCGGCCGATTCTGCTCCTGCACAGCGATGATGACGGTTTCGTACCGGCCACCGGGTCGCGCAAGCTCGCCGACCGGCGGCCCGACATCGTGACCTTCGTCGCTTTCACGCAGGCGCGGCACACCAAACTGTGGAACTACGACCCCACCCGGTGGAACGCGGAAATCGCTGCCTGGCTGGCTCGGCTAGCCCAACGCTCATCAGGCGAGGCGCTCCCGAAGCTGACGTTTGGCCCGGCCGAGCATGGCGCTCATGCCGCGCAGGCGCAGCGGTGACACTGCCTCGCTCAGGCCGATCGACTGCGGATAGTCATCCGGAACCGCCAAAACCTGATCCGCGCTCAGGCCGTCGAGACCTTGGGCGAGGATAGACGCAAACCCGCGGGTGGTCGGCGACTCGCGCGGTGCCGTCGCGTGCAGATGGAACGCGCCGCCGACATCCAGGTCAACGAAGATGAAGACGGGCGACTGGCATTCGACGACGCGCTCGAGCAGATCGGGGTGATCCTGAAATTCCTGCGGAAGTTCAGGCAGATCGTTGGCGAACTCGAGCAGCAAGAGCAGGCGGTCTTTCTGCTCGAGAGCGAGAAAGTCCTCTTGGATCTCCGCCAGTTGGGCAGGCAGTGCGATCATCGACGCGGCGCCGGTGCGACGCCGGGTGCGGTGCCGACGACGATCGGCACCGCGACGGCGTTGCCCCACTCAGTCCAGGATCCGTCGTAGTTGCGCACATGCTCGAAGCCGAGCAGGTGGGTCAGCACGAACCAGGTGTGGCTCGACCGCTCACCGATGCGGCAATACGCGATCACGTCATCGCCATCGGCCAAACCCGCCTCGCCGCGGTAGATGCCGTCGAGTTCAGCGCGCGTCCTAAAGGTGGAGTCTGTGGCCGCTGCGCGGGCCCACGGCACCGACGCGGCCGTTGGAATGTGGCCGCCACGGAGGGCGCCCTCCTCGGGGTAGGCGGGCATCGTCGTGCGAGCGCCGCTGTATTCCTCGTCGGAGCGCACGTCGATGAGCGGGTTGCCGAAATGCCCGAGAACGTCCGCTTTGAAAGCACGAATCGGGGCATCAGTACGCTCGATCACCGGGTAATCCGTGGGTGTCACGGGGGAGGCATCCGTTGTCATGTCGCGCCCCTCGGCGAGCCACTTCGTGCGGCCTCCGTCGAGCAGTCGAACATCATCGTGGCCGAACAGGGTGAAAACCCAGAGGGCGTATGCGGCCCACCAGTTGCTCTTGTCGCCGTAGATGACGACGGTACTCTCGCGGGCGATGCCCTTACTGCTCATGAGCGCGGCGAAGGCGGCGCCCTCGATGTAGTCGCGGTTGATTTTGTCGTTGAGGTCGGTGTGCCAGTCGATTTTGACCGAGCCCCTGATGTGGCCCACTTCGTAGAGCAAGACGTCTTCGTCGGATTCGACCACGACCACTCCCGCATCCGTGCGGTGTTCGGCCAGCCAGTCGGTGGAAACCAGTTTGGAGGGGTTAGCGTAGGCGGCAAACTTCTCGGTCGTGTCGAACGGGGCGGTCATGTTACCTCCAGGTGGGCAGCGGATGCATACGGATTCGGGTTGACCGCGGATTAGGCTTGTCTGTGCCCACCCCATAAATCTACGCGGTGCCGGCACCCAGCGCATTCGCAGCAAGAAGAACGAGAACGGGCGTTTCAGCATGGCACCAGAGGCCCATCAGCAGGCACACCACACAGTTCCGCAACTGGCAGATCGTACCCCGAGTATCACGGGTCGTGAAATCGTGGCCGAACTGGTGCCGCCTCCCCAGTTTGAACACGCCTCCTTCGAGAACTACCGGCCCGATCATGACTACCCGTCCCAGGTCGCGGCCGTGGAGAAGCTTCAGGAATTCGTCAATCCCCGGCCTGCCGGATTCTTCTCCCGTCGACGCCAGGCCAAGGACGACCTGCCCGGCATCTACCTCGACGGGGGTTTCGGTGTGGGCAAGACGCACCTGCTCGCGGCCCTGTGGCATGCCGCAACCGGCCCCAAGTATTTCGGTACCTTTATCGAGTACACCGCCCTCGTGGGGGCGCTCGGCTACCAGGAGACCATCAAGGAGCTGCGCAGCGCGAAGCTCATCTGCATCGACGAGTTCGAGCTCGACGATCCGGGCGACACCATGGTGATGACCCGGCTGCTCGGCGAACTGGTCGCAACCGGTACGCGGGTCGCCGCCACGTCGAACACCCCGCCCAACTCTCTCGGCGAGGGCCGGTTCGCCGCGCAGGACTTTCTGCGCGAGATCTCGGCAATGAGCGCCAACTTTGAGACGCTCCGCATCGACGGCCTCGACTACCGCCGCCGCAATGTCACCGGTCAGGCGGTCGCGGTCGAGCCTGACGCGCGTGAGCACCTGGTCAACACGTTGCTCACACGTGGTTCGAAGGTCACCGAAGATGACTTTGGAGCCCTGATTCGTCACCTCGGCACCGTGCATCCCTCGAAATACGTCAAGGTGATTCGCGATGTTGAGGTCATTGCTTTGCGCGGTGTCTTTCTGCTGACCGATCAGTCGGACGCCCTGCGCCTCGTGGCGTTCATCGACCGGGTCTACGACGCCGAAATTCCGATCGTTGCGAGCGGTCGCCCACTCAACGAGGTATTTGACGACGAGATGATGGCCGGCGGGTACCGAAAGAAGTACCAGCGGTCCCAGTCGCGTATGGTCGCCCTCACCACGGGAGAGTTGCCGCCGCACGCAGACTGATCGCACCGAACTCGGGCACGGAAACACGCATTTAACATTCCGTCCCGAGCTGTTGCCTGCCGGAAGCATTCGCCGCCGGCGTCTGAAACCGACTCCCGGAATGCTTTCGCCCAATTGACTTACCGGGCGGGAGGCAACTGGGCAGATCGGGCGCGATTGCCGATCGGGCCGAGTTCGACCCGTGCCCGACTTCGCCAGCGGCACGGTCGTACGCATGAAAGCCGGAGCATCCGGACTCGAACTCGCGCTCATGCTGGGCAACCGGGTCGAGTTCAGGAAGGGCCTGTCCAAACCGCACCCGACGAGTACGTACGCGATGCCTTCTGAGTGATCAGGCTGTGATGCACCCGGCTTTTCGATATGTAACGTGCGCGAAACACCCCGGTGCGCTCGTTGAAACGTCGAGCGGCAATACTGATGCGAGCCGAGGAGGGAGCTGCGAACGATCCGTTTGTGAAATTACTCCTTGCTCCGCACAGTATTCCTTATCTCACACCAGCATTTGCACACTCAGCATATTCGAGACGCGTAAGGACAATCTATGGATACCGGAAGCATTGCATGGGGGCTGACAGCCACCGCACTCGTGTTGTTCATGACGCCAGGTGTCGCCTTCTTCTACGGAGGACTGGTCAAGGCCAAGAGCGTCATCAGCATGATGATGATGAGCTTCGGTGCACTGGGCCTCATCAGCGTCCTGTGGATTCTCTACGGCTACAACATGAGCGTGGCCGGCAGTGTCACGGCTTTCTCCGGCAATCCGTTCTCTGACTTCGGACTGGGTGCGATGGCGATGGGGGAGACCGGCAGCACCGATCTTCTTGGTGCCACCTACGGTGCAACCTTCGCCATCATTACCGTCGCGCTCATCAGCGGCGCCGTCGCCGACCGGGCCAAGTTCGGCTCGTGGATGATCTTCGCGGGCATCTGGGCAACCCTGGTCTACTTCCCCGTCGCAGCATGGGTGTGGGGTGGCGGCTGGATCATGAATCTCGGAGAAACGTTGGGCCTGCCCGGCGTCATCGACTACGCCGGTGGAACCGCGGTGCATATCAACGCCGGTGCCGCCGCCCTCGCCCTCGCCCTGGTTCTCGGCAAGCGCGTCGGATTTCAGAAGGGCATCACCAAGCCGCACAACGTGCCGCTCGTGCTCATCGGCGCGTCCATTCTCTGGTTCGGCTGGTTCGGCTTCAACGCCGGCGCTGAGTGGCTGAATGGCCTCGCCAACGTCGGCATCATCGTCGTCAACACCCTCGGCGCGACCGCGGCAGCAATCCTCGGCTGGATGGTCGTCGAGAAGTTCAAGGATGGCAAAGCTACCTCTGTGGGTGCCGCATCCGGTGCTGTCGCAGGTCTCGTGGCGATCACGCCGTCCTGTGCCAACCTCGAGCCAGGTTGGGCGCTCCTCCTCGGTGCCGTCGCCGGTGCTGTCTGCGCCCTCGCCGTTGAACTCAAGTTCAAGCTCGGCTTCGACGACTCCCTCGACGTTGTGGGTATCCACCTCGTGGGTGGCATCATCGGTACCCTGTACCTCGGCTTCTTCGCGATCGACACCGGGTTGTTCACCGGTGGCGGCCTCGGCCAGCTCACCGTGCAGGCCATCGCTGCCTTCTCGGTTCTCGCTTACTCCTTCGTCGTCGCCTACCTACTCGGCCTCGCTATTGAGAAGACCATCGGCTTCCGCATCAAGAACGAAGACGAACTGGCCGGAATCGACACGAGCGTGCACGGCGAAGACGGCTACGCCCTCGAGCGTGTCTAACTCACAGCAGTCGTAGATTCAAGCGTCCGTCCCACAGGGCGGCGAGCCGGCAGCGGCTATCCAGCCAAAGCCTCCTCGCCGCTCTGTGTCGTGCGCCGACTCCAAGCGGATGCCGCAGCCTGACTGACTATACATTGCGTGCTTAGTCGGGCGGGTGGACAACTCTTTGACACTGCTGGGGCTACTGAGCATCGAGCCGAGCTACGGCTACGACCTCAAGCACAGCTGCGATAAATTCTTCGGCTCCCGCAAGCCACTCGCGTTCGGTCAGGTCTATGCGACCCTGGCCCGCATGATGCGCGACGACTTCATCACTGCCCTCGGTGAGGAAACGGGCCGAGGGCCCGACCGCAAGAAATACGCAACAACGCCAGCCGGCTGCATCCGCTTACAGAGTTGGATGTTCACCCCCGACGTACCGTCGGAGACGCTGCAGAGCAATCTGTTCGCCAAGATTGTGCTCGCCCTGCTCGTTGACACCGACGCGGGCAGCCTGCTCGACCGTCAGCGAGCCGAGCACATGTCGCGCATGCGCGAGCTGACCCGCTCCAAGACCGGCGCCGACCTGTTGCACGTGCTCATCTGCGACCACGCCCTTTTCCACATCGAAGCCGACCTGCGCTGGATGGACCTCACGAGCGCCCGACTCGACCAGCTCAAGCAGGAACTGAGCCTCTGAACCAACCACTCATTCGTGCCAGAGACCTGCACAAGAGCTTCGGGCAAACGGATGCTCTGGGCGGCATAGATCTAGACATTCACCGCGGCGAGGTGCTCGGGATCACGGGGCCGTCTGGCTTCGCAAAAATCGACGCTGCTGCACTCCCTCGTTGGAGTGATTGTGCCGGAGCGTGGCACCGTTAGGTTCGGCGAGGAGCATTTCGACCGGCTCGGTCTCGAATCTCGGCAGGACCGCACGAACTGGATGCGGCACGTTGGCGGTCACCGTGCTGGCCGTGGTGCTCGGCTCAGCCGCGAATGCAGGTTCCGGAGGAGACCGGGGCCGAAAGACTGGACGCCTGGCTGATGACCGGCTGCACCTCGTCGAGCGCGAGTGCATAGCCGACGTTCTCGGTGTTGGACGCCTTGGCAAAGATGACACCGACCACCAAGCCGGATTCGCTCAGCAGCGGTCCGCCAGATTCGCCCTGCTGCACGTCAGACGCCACGGTATACACCTGACGTGGTGTCGGATCCTGGCCGTAGATGTCGGCGACGCTGATGGTGCTGATCGAGATGACCTGGGCAGGATCGGACACATACGGTCCGCCGAACGGATACCCGTCCGCGACGGCGCCCCTGCCAGCAGCAAGTTGCTGCCCGACGGTGAGCGGAGCGGCGGCCAGGCCGGGCACCGAAATGACGGCGAGGTCGTCGACCGCGTCGAAGTACACGATTTTCCCAGCCAGGGCTTGACCCGCCGGTGTTTCAATGACCGGCTGACTCACACCGGCCACGACGTGGGCATTCGTGATGACGCGACCGTCGGAGACGACGAAGCCGCTGCCGGACTGGCTCTGCCCGCAGGCATAGGCCGTTCCGGTAATGCGCACCACCGACTGCGCTGCAACGGCCAGGGCGGGGCTGCTGGTGTCGGCCTCAGCGGCATCCGGGGTCGGTCCACTGAAAGCGTCGACGATGCGCGGCAGCCCCTGCTGCACGGCCACTGAACGCAGCTCGGCCATGAGCGCCTTGACCGGGTCCGGGGTCAGGGCATCAATTCCGGACACGACGTTCGACGACGCTATCGCGGGGGAGAGGAACGGAATGCCGAGGGCACCGATACTGAACGCGACCATCGATGCCACGAGTGCAGAGGCGACGGCCGCAAAAGCTGCACCCAGCACGCGATTCAGAGTGCCGAGCGGGGAACGACGCTTGTGTCCACCGGTCATTCGTCCAAACGCTGCTCCGAGCGAATGTCCCAGCAGCACGAGCAGAACTGCCGCGGCGATGGTGGCTGGAGTGCGCCACTCGGCTGCAGGGATCCAACCGCCGACCAGAGGAACCACGAAGAAGGCGGCGATTCCGCCAAGCACCGCGCCGACGATGCCGGTGAGGCTCTGTAACAGTCCGCTGCGGTAGCCGTTCACCAGGGCTACAAACAAGATCAGAATCAGTAAGAGGTCGAGAACGGTGGAGCCCGTCATCCGTCTTCCTCAATTCTTCTAGTCGCAAGTGGTCTGGCCGCGCCTCGCATGAACACAGGTATCGGTGACGATGTCATCTCCTTCTTCATGTTTACACAGGCCGCCTCCGCGATTGCTGAGCGGATACGCCTGGCCGCTCGCATTCCCGGTCGATCAACAGGCGTTGGGCGTGGCAGAGCGAGTACCGTGTTATCAGTCAGCGAAAATAGCTCCGCGAGAGGATGCCGTGAAAAACGCCGAGGCCTATCCCATTTCGGCGATAGCACCGCCCCTTGCTGGTCGAGCCTCGGCCAGCCAGAGGTGGTCGCACCTGGTGTTTCTGCATTGGCGAGTGGATGCTGCGCTGGTTGCGCCGCTCCTGCCCAATGGCTTGGTTCCCGATGAGTATGACGGTTCAAGTTGGGTCGGTTTGATTCCATTTGTGCTCGATCGCGCGACCATCCTGGGTAGCCCCCCGGTACCATATTTCGGTACCTTCGTCGAGGTGAACGTGCGCCTCTATGCCGTTGACTCCGACGGCCGTCGCGGTGTTGTGTTCGTGTCGCTGGAGGCCAGTCGTCTCGCGGCAGTACTGGCCGCCCGCACACTGTTCTCGCTGCCCTACGTCTGGTCCCGCACGCGGCTCACGGTCGATTCCGGACAGTACCGATACACCTCCACCCGCCACACGGATCGCACCAGGTACACCGACATCGTGGCGCACGCGGGTTCCGTCTTGGTGGTCAACGACCCGCTGGCAGATTTTCTGACCGCGCGCTGGGCACTGTTCACGAGCATCCGTGGTCGCACAGTGCACTTGCGCAATCACCACGAGCCATGGCCGCTGTATTCCGCCGAGCTCGTGAGTATAGACGACACGCTGTTGGCCGCTGCCGGTTTCGCCGGCCTCGCCCAGCGTGTTCCGGATTCCGTGCTCTACTCGCCCGGAGTCACGACCTGGTTCGGTCGCGGCAACTAGCTGCACGTTTGGCTCAGTGAATAGCCGCGATTGCCATGTCGATCGGCACGTCGCCGTCGGTGAACTCGATGAACTTTCCCACTGTGTTGTCGCTGGCCAGAACGGCGGCGGCCACGAGAGCGACGTTCTCCCGTGAGGTGTCGCCGCGCGCCACACTGGAGCCCACAGCGATGGAGCCGGTTGCGGCGTCGAGGGTCAATGCACTCGGTCCGAGAATGGTCCAGTTCAAAGAAGTGGCCCGCAGATAGGCGTCTGCGGCCGCTTTAGCTTCGTAGTAGGCGAACATGCCGTCGTCGGGGGAGGCGCCGTGATCAACACGTGACCCCAGGTACGACACCATCACATAGCGGTAGATGCCGGCCTGCGCTGCGGCGTTCATCGAGCGGATGGCCGCATCCCGGTCCACCGCATAGGTGCGGTCGGCTCCGCCTCCGCCGGCTCCGGCTGACCAGACGACGGCGTCGTGTCCGGCCAGTGCGGTGGCGATCTGCTCAGTGGACATATTCTCGACATCCGCGAGAACCGGCGTGGCACCGGTCGCCGTGACGTCGGCGGAGTGCTCAGGATTACGAATCAGGGAGTTGACCTCGTGACCGACAGCCGCAAGCGCACGGGCCAGGTGGAGGGCAACTTTTCCGTGTCCGCCGATGATCGCAATTTTTGTCATGTGTTCACCCTGCCACGGTTGGCTGCGTGCGGCACTCAGACTTGGCCGATCACACCAATCCCAGCAGTTGCGCGCCCAACGCCACACAGAATAGTTGCGCGGCGAGAAAGACGGCCACCCAGAAGATACCCGGAATATGCGTGAGGCTGGCAAGCTGGTCGGCATCCGACGACGAGCCGCCGCGCCGCGAGCGTGATTGCTGCAGTTCGAGGGTCGTGCGCACGGCACCGAGCAGCAGAAAAGCCGTGACCAGCAGCGCGAACATTCCCTGCACCTGCACCGACCCGAACCAGGAGACCCCGAAGACCACGGCACCGGTTAAGGCCACCGACCAGAGTCCGAACCAGTTGCGAATCTGCACGAGCAACAGTGCCAGCGCGGCGAGTAGCAGCCAGAGGAGGCCCACGTCGTAACCGCGGCTGAGCAGCCAGGCGGCACCGAGTCCGAGGAGCGCCGAGGCCGGATACCCGGCCAACAGTGTGAATATCATGCCCGGCCCGGTCGGGCGCCCGCGGCTCACGGTGAGCCCCGACGTGTCTGAGTGCAAGCGGATGCCGCCGAGTTTGCGCCCGCTCAGCACTGCGACGATTCCGTGCCCGCCCTCGTGCACGATCGTGATGGCGTGCCGCCCCAGCCGCCACACCGGCGAAAACAGTACGATCGCGGCGGCTGCTGCAACGGTCAGCCACGCGGTGAGTGGCGCCAGCGCGACGTGCGGTGTCGTCATGCGTTGCCAGAGGTCGAGAAGCACGTCCATGCACCTCAGACTAGGTGTGCCACTCTCCATCGCACGCACGCACGCACGCACGCACGCGCGCACGGCGAGTTGTCGGTCCCCGGCCCAGAGCGTTGCCCCGGGCGTCAGTCGTCTTGCAGCGAGCACGTTCGTATGTCAAAGAGGGACCCTAGCATTGTCGCCCGACTCCAACTCTCCATGCAGGTGTAGTTCCGCCCGTCCGTGGGCACATGTCTGCGGGCACACTGCTGTTAGGTGCGCCAGTGGGGTTTTGGGCTGGGCGTATTCGCGCGGTGGGTGTGGGCGGGTCGCCAGGTTTGGGTGGGGTCCCAGAGGAGGGGGCCGAGGAGTTGGGGTCTTCCGTTGGTTATGCGGATTTTCCAGCCGTTGCTGTTGATGGTGTGGTGGTGGTACCAGCAGAGCAGGGTGCCGTTGTCGATGTTGGTCGGCCCATTGTTTTGCCAGGGGATGATGTGGTGGATTTCGCACCAGCGGGCGGGGATGGTGCAGCCGGGGATGATGCAGCCTTCGTCGCGGGCGGCGATGGCCGCGC
>NZ_JADOUX010000006.1:0-163319 GCF_015751745.1 Cryobacterium sp. CAN_C2 | reverse complement strand
TCGGAATCGTCGAGGTGACCAAACCGCACCCCGTCCAACGCGGAGGCCAGAATCGCACCGGCCTGAGCTATCGCCGCGACCCGGGAGAACACCGGATCCGGGGTGGAGCCGGTGGCGGCGGGCGGGGCGGTGAGGGTCATGGCGGCGGTGCCTCCTTCACCCACAATTATAGCCCACACCACCCCCAAAAGCCGAGAGAAACTCAGAAAGGTGCTGATTTAGATTCAGAGATAATTCTGATTGTGATGACTGACGCGTCATCAGGCGATTGGCCAGAACTTCATCGCACAGCGCCGGTACGACCACGCATTCATGGGAGGGCGGCCATCGTGGCGGAATTCGCGAGAATCTTCCCCGGTGTTGCTAACCGGGGGCGGAGCGTGGTCGATAGCTAGTGGTGTCAGCCCATGGATGGGCCGGCGCACATCACCCAATCACGGAGGAATACATCATGGGTATGCAGATCAACACCAACCTCGCGGCCAACAACACGTACCGCAACCTGGCCGCCACGCAGAACGACATGTCCAAGTCGCTGGAGAAGCTCTCCAGCGGTCTCCGCATCAACCGCGCAGCGGATGACGCGGCCGGCCTCGCCATCTCCGAGGGCCTCAAGTCGCAGGTCGGCGGCCTCACGGTCGCCAGCCGCAACGCCCAGGACGGCATCTCGGTCATCCAGACCGCAGAAGGTTCCCTGAACGAGGTCACCTCGATCCTGCAGCGCATGCGTGACCTCGCCGTCCAGGGTGGTAACGACTCGAACAGCACCCAGTCGCGCCTCGCCATCAAGACCGAGGCCGATGCACTGGGCAAAGAACTGGACCGCATCACGGAGGGGAGCCAGTTCAACGGCACAGACCTGCTCAAGGGTGGCACGATGACCTTCCAGATCGGTGCCGGTGCAACCGCCAACGACAAGATCGTCGTCAACAACGCGGACGTGGCCACAGCGGTTGGCACACTGGGCAGCGCGACGGGTGCGGCCGGCTTTGTCGTGACCGACAACGCCACGGCCCAGACCACGATCACCGCGATCGACACGGCAATCACGGCGATCTCTTCGCAGCGCGCCGACCTGGGTGCCGTGCAGAACCGCTTCGAGAGCGTCATCAAGAACCTGGCCGTTGCCAAGGAGAACCTCACCGCTGCCGGTTCGCGTATCCGCGATACCGACATGGCCGAGGAAATGGTGAAGTACACCCGTTCCAGCATCCTCTCGCAGGCCGGTACCGCCATGCTCGCGCAGGCGAACCAGTCCAACCAGGGCGTGCTGCAGCTCCTCCGCTAAACCGGTGAGCTGAACCTTTCGGGCAACCGCACGGTGAACTATGGCTGGTGGTGACCGAGAGATGAACTGGACCTCATCCCTCGGCCGCCACCAGCCATTCGCGTTGCACCAGCCCGAGCCAGCGTGACCCAACACAATCCAGCACTACCAGGAAGCAGAAGGAGGAGACGACATGGTCACAGCGATTGACGGCCTCGTCAGCGGCCTGGACACCACCAGCCTGATCAACTCCCTGATGCAGGTCGAGGCAATCCCGCAGACCCAGCTCAAGGCCAGGGTCTCCGCCGCCCAGACCATGATCACGGCGCTCCAGGGTCTGAACACCCAGGTGGCCGCTCTCGCCGACCTGGCCAAGACCGCCGCCAAGCCGGCCGCTCTCGATCTTTACTCGGCCACCAGCAGCTCCACCGGTGTCACGGTCACCACCTCGACCGGTGCCGCTGCCGGCCAGCTCGACCTCGTCGTCGGCAGGCTCGCCCAGACCCAGGTCATGGTCTCCGGCCCGGTCACCGCCTGGCCCGACACCAACCTCACCGTCACGCGGGCTGACGGCACGGCCACGACCGTCACCGGCGCCTCGACCTCGCTCGACGACATGGTCTCGGCCGTGAATGCGGCCGGCGCCGGCGTCATCGCCACCAAGGTTGCCGTGGGAGTCGACGGTTTCCGTCTGCAGTTCACGGCCACCGCGTCCGGCGCGGCCGCCGGCGTCACGATTTCAGGCACGACCGTGCCGATGACCCAGACCCAGGCCGCGCAGGATGCCGAGGTCACCCTCTGGGCCGGCACCGCGGCCGAGCAGAAGATCACCTCCGCAACCAACACGTTCGCCGGCATCCTGCCCGGTATGACGCTCACCGTCTCGGCCGTATCGGTCGACCCGGTCAGCATCACCGTGGCCCGCGACGACGCACAGATCAGCACCCGCGCCGCCGACCTGGTCACCGCCCTGAACGGCGTGTTCGCCACGATCACGGCCAGGACGACCGTGAGCACCACGACGAACTCCTCCGGGATCTCACGGACGACGGCCGGACTGTTCTCCGGTGACAGCACCATCCGGGACACGAAGCAGCGCATCCTCTCGGCGGCCTCCCTACCCGTGAACGGGCGGTCCCCGTCGGAGTACGGCATCAGCATCAGCCGGTTGGGAACCATGGAGTTCGACCCGGCCAGGTTCGCCGCCGCCCTCGCCAAGGACCCGGCGACGGTGAAGGCCGCCGTCACGGAGATCGCCGCCCGGGTTGCGGCGGCCGCCACCACGGCCTCGGACAGATACGACGGCCAGCTCACTCAGAAGATCACCGGTGAGCAGTCCACCGTGCGCAACCTCGGCGACCGCATCGCCGACTGGGACCGCAGCCTGGCCACCCGCCGGGCAACCCTGCAGAGCACCTACACCGCACTGGAAACCCAGCTCAGCGCCCTGAAAGCCCAGTCCTCGTGGCTGAGCGCCCAGGTTGCCGGGCTCCCCAGTTCCAACTCGACCACAGGATGATGATGGCTGTTATGAGCATGATGGGTGGGGCACAGGCCCGACGCGCACAGTTGAACCGCGAAGCGGTGCTCTCGGCCACGCCGGTGCGACTGCTCACGATGCTCTACGACCGGCTGCTGCTCGATTTGAACCGGGCCGAAGCCGCGCAGGGGCGCCAGGACTGGCAGGTTGCCAGCGACAACCTTCTGCACGCGCAGGCCATTGTGTCTGAACTGAGTACCTCGCTCAACGTGGAGGCCTGGGACGGCGGCGACGGGCTGTTCTCGCTGTACACCTACGCGTCGACGGCGATGATGAGCGCGAACACGCATCGGGATGCGGCACGGACACGCGAATGCATTGATCTGCTCGAGCCACTGCGGTTGACCTGGCATGAAGCGGCCGGGATGCTGCCGGCTCAGCCGGTCGCAGCTGCGCGGGTTGGCGGGGTGCTGGGGATTGGGTAGCGACGCGAATCTGCAGGCGTGGAACGCTGCGTTGGACGCACTCGAGCTGCAGCTGGAGGAAGCGGCGCGATTGGTGGTCTCGACAAGCTCGACCAACGAAGATGTGATGGTCTCGACAAGCTCGACCAACAGGGCTGGCTCGACCAACGCGTGGACCCCACCGGCAGGGCTGGCGGCGCTCCCTCCCGAGCTCGGGGCGCGCGTGCGGCACCTGCTCGGTAATCAGAAGAAGCTCGTGGGGGAGCTGGCGGCGGCGCGCGCGGGCGTGGGTCGGCACTTGGCCGCCGTACGTTCGGTGCCTCCGCGACGCGACGCGCGGGCATCCGTTTATCTGGATGTTGACGGCTGAAACCCTGTATCGCAACAGAATTCAAGTACTTTCAGCAAACTCCTTACGAAACTCTCACCCGCGTCGATAACTACCAGTGAGCATGGATTGCTCATACCGGGCCACGGATTGGCCGTCTTGTCTCTTGTCGACGAAACGGGTAACCATGCTTGATTCCGTGACCTCTGTTGCGCTCACCAGTGCACTGGATGGTCTCGCGTTGCGCCAGCGCACCATCGCGAGCAACATCGCCAATATCAACACCCCGAACTACCACGCCAAGGTCGTCTCATTCGAGAAGGCCCTCGCGAAATCGGTAGCGGATGGCAGTGGCCAGGTCACTGCCAGCACCGAGCGATCGCTTGAAGCGACCGGGCTGAACGGCAACAACGTCAACCTCGACACCGAGACGCTGTCGAACATTGACGCCCTGTTGCGCTATCAATTCGCGGCGAAGGCGATCGACGGCCCGGCAACGGCCATGCGCACCGCCATCAGGACCAGCTGATGGTCGACGCAATTGGCATCGCGGGCAGCGGAATGACCATGCACCGCAAATGGCTCGACGCCATCGCCGACAACCTCGCCAACACCAGCACCGTCACAGCCACCAGCGACAGGGCCTTTCAAGAGCGCTACATCGTCGCCCAGGAGGGGCAGGGCGTTTCGGGAGTCTCGGCCACCGCGGCATTCGGCGACACCGCCGGTGCCCTCGTGTATGAGCCGGCGCATCCGCTGGCCGACGCCAACGGTTACGTGCGTTACCCCGACATCGACATGGCCGAGCAGATGGGCCACCTGATCATGGCCCAGCGCGGCTACCAGGCCAACGCCGCGGTCGTCGACCGGGCCAAGACCGCCTACGAAGCAGCCCTGCAGATCGGACGTGGCTGATGCCGCTCGGCGCAATTGGCCTCATCCAGGGGGTCGCCGGTTCCGCTTCGCTTGGCGGCGTCATGGGCAGCTCGAGCACTCAAGCTGCGCAGGGCACCGACGGTGCCAGCTTCGGTAACGCCCTGAGCGGCGCGGTCGACAACCTGCAGAGTCTCTCGTCGACCTCGAACGCCCTCGCCATTCAGGCCGTCTCGGGCGACCTCAACGATATTCACACCGCCACCATCGCCTCGACCCGCTCCGCGGTCACGATGGAACTCGTCGCCGCCATTCGTAACAAGGGCGTCGACGCGTTCAACGAGATCATGAGGATGCAGGCCTAATGCCCCGTCAGGTCACCAGCGTCTTTCGCCGTTTCGGCAACGCTATTCGCGAATTCACCATTGCCCAGCGCACCGTAGCCATCATCGGTGTTGCGGTGCTCGTGCTCGGGGCAGCTGCGCTCGGTATGTGGGTCACCAAGCCCGCGTTCACGCCCCTGTTCACCGGGCTGAGCGGTTCTGACGCGAACGCCGTCGTTGAGCAGTTGCGTGCCGACGGAGTGAAGTATGAACTGGCCGATGGCGGCGCGAGCGTCATGGTGCCCGAGGCGAACGTGTACGACGAGCGTCTCAAGGCCGCGGCCGCCGGGCTGCCGTCGGCGAGCACCGGGGGATACTCGCTGCTCGACACGATGGGCGTCACCTCGAGCGAGTTTCAGCAGTCCGTGACCTACAAGCGTGCCCTTGAGGGCGAACTGGCCAAGACCATCGGTGCCATGGACGGCGTGCAGACCGCCTCCGTTCAGCTGGCCATCCCCAAGGACAGCGTCTTCGTGTCTGAAAAGAACGACCCGACGGCGTCCGTTTTCGTGCAGACCAGCAACGGCGTGACGCTCTCGAACGAACAGGTTCAGGCCATCGTGCACCTTACGAGCGCCTCGATCGACGGCATGAAAGCCTCAGATGTGGCCGTCATCGACGCGAGCGGCACCGTGCTCTCGGCCGTTGGCGTGGGCGCGACCGGCTCTGCCGACCAGCAGGCCGCCGACTACGAGTCGCGTGTGCGGGGCGCCGTGCAGGCCATGCTCGACCAGGTCGTCGGCGTCGGCAACGCCACCGTCGTTGTGGCCGCCGACATGAGTTACGAATCTGCCTCTCGCGTTGAAGAGTCGTTCACCACGCCGACCAACGCGCCGACGCTGAGCGAATCAGTGGCGACCGAGAACTACAGCGGTGGTGGGGGAGCCGCCGCCGGCGTGCTCGGTGCTACGTCGACCACCGCGACGGGTGCTGCCGCCACGACTACCGGTACGACCAACCCCGATGGCACCTTCACCTCGGGCACGACGACCAAGAACAACGCCATCAACAAGGTGACCGAGAACCGCACGATTCCGTCCGGCTCGATCAAGCGCCAAACCGTCTCGGTCGTGCTCGACACCGCAGCGGCCAAGGTGCTCAACGTTTCCGATGTAACGTCGATGGTCACCTCGGCCGCCGGTGTCGACACCGTGCGCGGCGACGCCATCACCGTTGAGGTCATGCCGTTCAACACCTCGGGCGCTGCCTCCGCCGCCGCCGCGCTCAAAGCCACAGCGGATGCCGCCTCGGCAGAGCAGCTCGCCGACATCATCCGCGTCTCGGTCATCACCGCCGGCATCGTCATCACCCTCGTGGTCAGCCTGCTGCTCTACGCGCGCCGCTCGCGCCGCCAGAGCCGCGAAACGGTCGAGCTCGGCGATCTCTCCGAGATGCAGAACGCGCTTGGCGAAGGCGCAGAGACCCCGAACGCCCTGACCGCCGGGCCGGGCTCGCTGTTCTTCAACCCGAGCGACCTGCCCACCCAGGTCATTCGCACCGTGGCCTTCGAGCCGACACCGGCAGACATCCGTCGCGCTGAAATTGACGCGCTGGCGCAGAACGACCCGCGCGGCACCGCCGAGTTCTTGCGCGGGCTGATGGACGATCGGCAGCCGGCATGACCGACTCCGCGGCGAAAGCCTCGGCCGCGCTGACCGGCACTCAAAAGGTCGCCGTCGTGCTCATGAACATGGACCGCCAGCGGGCCACCGAAGTTATGAAACAGTTCACCGACGTCGAAGCTGAGGTCATCGCGTCAGAGATTGTGCAACTGCGCAAGGTTGACTCGTCCGTGGCCGAATCAACCCTGATCGAGTTTCAAGAGATCACCCAGCGGGGCAGCCGCCACGCGCGCGGTGGCCACGACTTTGCCGCCGGCCTTCTTGAGGCGTCGTTCGGTGCCGAGCGCGCGGCCGGTGTGCTGGCCCGTGTCGCCACCTCTATGGCCGGCAAGGCCTTTGAATTTCTCGACACCTCAGAACCCAACGACGTACTCAACCTGCTTGACGGCGAAATGCCGCAGACCATCGCCCTCGTTCTGGCGCACCTGCGCCGCGAGCAGGCCAGCGGAGTACTCACCGGCCTGGACCCAGCCCTGCGCACCGAGGTCGCCCGCTGCATCGCCACGATGGGCAGTGCAACGCCCGAGGCGATTCGGGTCGTCACCGAGTCGCTCAAGCAGCGCACCGGCGCCGTCGTCTCTCGTGAGGTCGTCGAGGTCGTCGGTGGTATTCAACCGCTCGTCGATATTCTCAACCGAGCGGATGCCGCCACCGAGCGCTCCCTGCTCGAAGGCCTCGAGGAGAGCGACCCGGCTCTGGCCGAAGAGGTGCGTTCACGCATGCTCACCTTCGTCGACATCGTGAAGCTGGAGAGCCGCGACGTGCAGCAGGTGCTGCGCGGGATCGACACGACAGCCCTCGCTATGGCCCTGAAGGGCACCTCGAGCGCCGTCGCCGAGGTCATTCGCGCGAACCTGTCCGAGCGCAACCGCGACATGCTCGAAGACGAGATCAAGGCCCTCGGCCCGGTACGTCTGAGCCAGGTCGAAGATGCCCGTGCCAACATTGTGCGCGCCATCCGCGACATGGAGGCGCAGGGTGTCATTACCGTGACGCGCGGCACGGAGGACGAATATGTCAGTTGACTCCGTCTTCGGTCGCATCGCATTCCCTCGTGTGCGGGACGACGAGACCACCCGCGCTGACGAGATGGCGCGCGCCCAGGGGCACGCGGCCGGCTACACCAGAGGACTGCACGCTGCCGCCGACGAGGTGGCTCGGCGTTCAGCCGAGATGGAGGCCGAGCACGCCGAGAGCCGGCAGCTGGGTGACGCCAGGATCGACCGTGGTGTGCGACTGCTGCGTGCCGCGGCCCAGGCCCTTGACGAACGCAGCATGCCGCTGCTGCGCGAGGCCGAAGACACCCTCGTGCACACCGCCCTCGACCTGGCCGAAGCCGTGCTCGGCAGCGAACTGAGCCGCACCGAGCCGTCAGCCCGCCGGGCCCTTGAACGTGCCCAGGGCCGCGCCGACGACCTCGATCGCAGCGAGATCCACACGATTCGCATGCACCCCGATGACCTCGCCGTGCTCGGTACAGCCATCAGCAGCCTCACCGAGGTCAAATTTGTAGCGGATGCGCTCATCCACCGCGGCGACGCCCTCACCGAATTCAGCGACGGGTTTCTTGATGCCAGCATCAGCACTGCGTTCGCCCGCGCCAAGGCCGCGCTGCTCGGAGACTCCGCGTGACAACGACGATGTGGCGCCCCCGCGCCCAGCAGCTGACGATGGCCCTCAGAGCTGCGAAGCCTGAGCGGGTCGGCGTGGTGTCATCGATCATTGGCCTGAGCGTTGAGGTGCGGGGCTTGCGCTCCGCCATCGGCGAACTCGTCGTGTTGGGCGCCGAACCGCACCAGCCCGGGGTCGAAGCCGAGGTCGTGGCGACGACACGGGAGGGCATCCGCTGCATGCCGCTCGGGCGTATGACCGGACTCAAAGCCGGTGCGCGGGTGCGTACGGCCGGCACGCCTCTGCTGGTACCCACCGGCACCGGGCTGTTCGGCCGTGTCATCGACGGTCTCGGCCGCCCGATCGACGGCAAGGGGCCGCTGCTCTCTGACGGCGCCGTCGCGATCGAGAACGACAGCCCCTCGGCCATGCACCGCACCCGCATCACCCAACCGTTGCAGCTCGGCGTGCGCGTGCTCGATACGCTCACCACTGTCGGTCGCGGCCAGCGCATGGGCCTGTTCGCCGGCTCGGGCGTGGGCAAGTCGTCGCTGTTGTCGATGGTCGCCCGCGGCACCGACGCCCAGGTCTCGGTCATCGCCCTGGTGGGGGAGCGTGGCCGTGAGGTGCGCGAATTTCTCGAAGACGATCTCGGTGCCGAGGGCCTCGCGCGCTCAATCGTGGTCGTGTCGACCTCGGACGAACCGGCCATGATGCGTCTGCGTGCAGCGTTCACCGCAACCCGCATCGCCGAATCGTTTCGTGACACGGGCGCAGACGTCGTGCTCATGATGGACTCGCTGACCCGCGTCGCCATGGCCCAGCGCGAAATAGGCCTGTCGGTGGGGGAGCCGCCGGCGACCCGCGGTTATCCGCCGTCGACCTTCTCGGTGCTGGCCCGGCTTCTCGAACGTGCCGGAACCGATGAAACCGGCTCGATCACCGGCATCTACACCGTGCTCGTCGACGGCGACGACCACAATGAGCCCATAGCGGATGCCGCCCGCTCGATTTTGGACGGCCACGTCGTGCTTGATCGCAAACTCGCCATCACCGGCCACTTTCCGTCGGTCGACGTGCTCGCCTCGATCTCGCGGGTCGCCTCGCGCGTCAACTCGCCCGAACGCAACCAGATCGCGACGACCCTGCGCACTGTGCTCGCCGCCCGCGCCGCCGCCCAAGACCTGCTCGACGTCGGCGCCTACCGCGTCGGCACCAACCCGCTCGTCGATGCGGCCGTGGCCAACGATGCAGCAATTAAAGCCTTTCTCCAGCAGCGCATGAACGACCAGACCCCCACAGAGCAGGCCTGGGCGCAGCTCACCCGGCTCACCCGCACCCTCGGCGGTGTGGCATGAAACGCGGTTTCCCCCTCGCCGGCCTGCTGCGCCTTCGTCGCCTGCAACAAGACCAGGCCGCCCTCGACCTCGCCGAGGCGAACGCCCGGGTCGCCGCGATTGAAGCCCGACGTGGTCGTGCGCGCTCGGCACTCAACACCAGTGGGGCGACCCCGCAGACCGTCGCCGCGATGAACGCCATGGCCGCCGCACGTTCGTCGTCGCGCAGCATGCTTGCCGACCTCGACGCGCTCGGCCGCACCAACCAGACCAGCGCCGACCAAGCCCAGACCGTGTTCGATGCGGCCCGGGCCGAGTCGATCGCCCTGGAAAAACTTGAGGTGCGCCATCTGTCTGCCGTCGCCGCCGCTGACCTGCACGCCGAGCAGATCGTCCTCGATGAGATTGCGTCGACCCGCTGGCACCGTGACCAAGACAATTCTGACCCCCGAAGCGACGTGACCTCATGACGATGATCGCAGCCATGGGCCGCATGGAGCAGATCCAGGCCTCCCTGCACCAGCTCTCGGCCGGCGCCACCGTGCCGAAGGCCGCCGCAACCCCAGCGGTTGCTGCCACCAATGCCGACGCCTTCGCCGCGCAGCTTGCTGCAGCCATGGGCACAGGCCCGACCACCGCCACCGCCATTGCCACCGCCATTGCCACCGCCACCGGAACGAGCGCGGTCGGGTCGACCGGCGGTAAGTCGGGCGTCGACGTCGTCGGCGCGGCCAAGAAGTACCTCGGCGTGCCCTACGTCTTCGGCGGCGAAGATTCGAGCGGCATGGACTGCTCCGGTCTGGTGCAAAAGGTATATGCCGATATCGGCATAGATATGCCGCGCCTTGTCTCTGGCCAGATGAAGATGGGAACCGAAGTAGCCTCGCTCGCTGAAGCCCAACCGGGCGACCTCATCGTCACCGGTGGCGGAGCCCATATTCTCATCTACGCCGGCGACCACAAGGTCATCCACGCGCCCTACCCGGGCCGCACGGTCTGCCTGCGTGAGGCCTATATGTCCGATGCCGAGATCACCACCATCCGTCGCATCATCCCGACGGCAACCGCGGTCACCGGAAACGCTGGTAGCGGCACCGCGGGCATCGGCACCGCTGACATGCTCAGCGCCGCGTTCGCATCATTCGCCAAGGGAGGCGCAGCGTGAGTCTCGTTCTGAACCAGTTCAAGCCGGCCGCGCCTGCGCATTCGGCGGCACACTCCGCTGGCGCAAAGGCGTCGGGAGCCCAGTCTTCGGGAGCCCAGTCGTCGGGAGCCCAGTCGTCGGGAGCCCAAGGCTTCGCCTCGATCATGCAGAACTCGGTGGATGAATTGTCCCAGGCCACTCCGGCCGTGGCCGCGACGACCGCAGCGAACCGCGCGGGGGCCGCCCAGCCGGTTCAGATGCAGACCGTGTCGCCAGCAGCGCGTCAGCAAGGCGCCGTGGTCTCGCTGGCGAACGCCGTGGTCTCACTGGCGAACGCCGTGGCCACCGTCGCAGATGAGTCGATGATCGCCGATGACACTGCGGCCACCGATACTGCGTCTGATGGCGCGGCACCGACCGCTGCGCCGGTGGCAGCACCGACTCCTGCGCCTGTTGCGCCACTGGCATCGGTCGCCGGTTTCGTGCCTTCCTGGGTGCAGGCTGGAGTAAATGTTGCGGCCAGCACCGCGAACACGGTTTCGGCTGAAACTGCCGCAGCGGTGTCGAGCACAGCTTCGACTTCGACGTCTGCCGCGGCCACCGCGCCTGCTGGCGCCACATCGGTCGCGGTCGCATCAGCCGCCCCTGCAGCGACCATTCCGGCCAACCCGACCATTCCAGCCTCAGCGACCACCCCGGCCGACGCGGCCAGCACACCACCGGCGGCCAGCACGTCGGCTCTGCCCACGTCGAGCCTGCCCACGTCGAGCCAGCTTACGCCTTCGAACCCGGCGACTACTGCACCAGTGTCGCCAGCCGCACCGCCGACGCCGACGGTCGCGCTCGCTCTGCCCGCCGACACCGTCAAGGCGGGCACCACGAAGCTTAACGCCGTTCGTCTGGTGACAGCGGATGCCGCCGCTCCGGCGGTGACCCCCACCCTCGGTGCGCTGACCCCGCTCTCCGCTGTCGTGTCAGCCGCTCCCGTTGCGCCCACCGCCCCGGTCGCCCTAATGGCACAGGCCGCGCCCGTTCCCCTGGCCGCACAGGTAGCCAAACCGATCTTCTCGCTGGCCAACGTGGGCCCCGGGGAACACATGATGACCATCAGCGTCACCCCCGACAACCTCGGACCGGTCACCGTGCGCGCCCACGTCTCGTTAGAGGGAATTCGGGTCGAACTGTTCGCACCGACCGAGTTGGCGCGCGATTCACTGCGGGCGATCATGCCCGATCTGCGCCGCGACCTGGCCGGCTCGGGGCTGAATGCCCAATTGAACCTGTCGAATCAGAACCTGGCCAGCCACAACCCGGCCAGCCAGGACAATCCGGGCAATTCGGCGGGGTCGTGGCAGCAGGGCGCTGATCGCACTGCTCGCGTCGGCCACGAACCAGACACTCCAGCCGAACCGCTGCGCCCCCAGCGTTTTGGGGAAGACTCGACCATCGACGTGATGGCGTGAGTGCCGTTTCTACTCGAGAAAGTGAGATCAGCCGTGACCGTTGAATCAATCGCAGCCGCTTCGAACGCCGGCCTGAACACCGCCGCCACGACGCGCATACCCAAACAATCGATGGACTCCGACGTGTTCATGTCCTTGCTGGTCACCCAGCTGCAAAATCAAGACCCGAGCTCGCCGATGGACACCAACGAGATGATCGCGCAGACCACGCAGCTCGCCATGATGGAGAAGATCACCGCGATGACGACGGCCAGCCAGGAGGGTTTCTCTTTGCAGATGCGCACCTCGGCGGCCGCGATGGTCGGTCAGACCGTCACCTACAGCAAGCCTGACGGTACAGAGGTCACCGGTGTGGCCACGTCGGTGTCGTTCGCCGGTGCCGTTCCCCAGGTCACCGTTGACGGCAACCCGGTTGCCCTCGACGTTATTTCGGGAGTCAGGACCCCCGTCACCACGTAGGCACCCTTCGCTGCACGTTAAACCCCCGCTCTTTCCAGCTTCACTTCTTTCTACTCATTGAAAGGCAGTACTCATGCTTCGCTCTCTCTACTCCGGTATCTCAGGTCTTCGTTCACACCAGGCCATGCTCGACGTGACCGGCAACAACATCGCCAACGTCAACACGACCGCGTTCAAGGCCTCGGCCGCGCAGTTCCAGGACACCCTCTCGCAGCTCACCTCGGGCGCCGGTGCTCCCCAGGATCAGGTCGGTGGCACCAACCCGGCCCAGATCGGCCTCGGCGTGCAGGTCGCCGGTATCGCCACCAACTTCTCGCAGGGTTCGTCGCAGGCCACCGGCAAGTCGACCGATCTCATGATCAGCGGCGACGGTTTCTTCATCACGCAGTCCGGCGGCGAGACCCTCTACACCCGCGCCGGATCGTTCGACTTCGACTCCGCTGGGCGTCTCGTGTCGCCCGACGGCGCCATCGTGCAGGGCTGGGGTGCCAGCGCCACCGGGGTCGTCAACGACGGCGGTGCCACCGGCAACATCCAGCTGCCGGTCGGCGCGATCAGCGCTGCAACCCGCACCACCACAGCATCGTTCACCGGTAATCTACCCTCGGGCGCCACAGTGAACACCGTGCTAGAGCGTGACATCCAGGTCTTCGACGATTTGGGAACCTCCAGCACGGTGAAGTTGTCTTTCACGCGGTCATCGGCAACCCAGTGGACGGTCAGTAACTCGCTCGACGCAACCACGACGACTCTCACGTCGAACGGATTGGGCGGCTTCACGGGAACTTCCACGCTCGTCGCTGGCAACATCACCGTGAATCTGTCGAAGCTCGAAGGCTTCGCCGGTATGACCACCGTCGCTGGCGCCGCCAACGACGGCAACGCCGCGGGAACTTTGAACTCCTACACCCTCGGCGCTGACGGCACCCTGATGGGCCTGTTCAGCAATGGAAACCAGCTCGCGATCGGCCGCGTCGCCCTCGCCAACTTCGTCAACCCTGGTGGGCTCGAGAAGGCCGGTTCCTCGGCCTACCGCGCCACGTTCAACTCCGGAGCGGCGACCACGGGGACCCCGGGCTCGGCTGGCCTTGGCTCGCTGCAGAGCGGTGCCCTCGAAATGTCGAACGTCGACCTGTCGCAGGAGTTCACCAACCTCATCGTCGCCCAGCGTGGCTTCCAAGCCAACGCGCGCATCATCACGACCTCCGACGAGGTTCTGCAGGAGCTGACCAACCTCAAGCGCTGACACCTGTGATCTCGACGGGCTCGACCACCGGTTGCGACGGGCTCGACTGACGAACTCCGCTGGTCGAGCCTGTCGATACCCTGACGCTGTGCAAGCTAACGCTGGCGGGCCGGTGGCCGACAGTAGCTGGTGACGCCTCACTCGAGTCGTTCAAACCAGGGATGAGCTCATGATCGTATTGACGCGGCTGAACGACAGCCACTTTGCGATCAATCCAGACCTGATTGAACGCATCCACGAAAACCCGGATACCACTCTGGTCATGGTCGACGGCGCCAACTTCATCGTGACCGAATCGATGGACGATGTCATCGAGAAGATCGCGAGCTATCGGGCCCACGTCATCGCCCTCGCCTACGAGCCGACTGCCGGCAATCTGGCCCGAGGCCCCAGGGCCATCTAGTGGATCCCGCGACACTGATCGGAATCCTCCTCGCGTTCGGCGCGCTCGTGGCGATGATCACGCTCGAACACTCATCGGTCATGTCGATTCTGCTTCCGGCTCCGATGATCCTGGTCTTCGGCGCCACCATCGCTGTCGGCATTGCCGGCGGAACCGTGCGCGACACCATCATGGCCTTCAAAGCTCTCCCCGGTGCGTTCCGTGGCAAGATCACCCCGCCGCAAACCGTCATCGACCAGGTTGTCGGCCTCGCCGAGACCGCGCGCAGCTCGGGCCTACTGGCTCTTGAACAAGAGGCAGACACGGTCAACGACCCGTTTCTGCGCGATGCCCTGCAGAACATTGCGGACGGCACCGACGGCGATGAACTGCGAATGCTGCTCGAAGACTCCATCGCGACCAAGGCTCGATCCGCCCGGAGCGCGGCCAAGTTCTTCAACAGTCTCGGTGGCTACGCGCCCACCGTCGGCATTGTCGGAACGGTCGTCTCGCTCACCCACGTGCTCGAAAACCTTTCAACCCCCGAAAAGCTCGGTCCGATGATCGCGACCGCATTCGTAGCGACCCTCTGGGGGCTGCTCTCGGCCAACTTCATCTGGCTGCCAATCGGAGCACGGCTGCGGCGCCTTGCCGACCTTGAGGTCGACCGCATGACGCTGCTCATGGAGGGTGCCCTGGCCGTGCAGGCCGGCAGCCAGCCGCGTCTGTTGGGCGAACGACTGCGCGCCATGATTCCTTCAGAGGATCTGCCGAAAGTCAACACCAAGACGCTTCCCAAGGCAGCATGAGCGTCCGGCCTCGTCGACGCAAGAAGGTTGAGGACGAAGAGGTTCATCCCGATGAACGGTGGATGGCGTCCTATATGGACATGGTGACCGTGCTCATGTGCATGTTCATCGTGCTGTTCGCCATGTCGACGGTCGACCAGGCCAAGTTTGAGAAACTCGCCAATTCACTCGCGAGCGGCTTCGGCACCGTTGAGGCCGGCAAGATCGATACCGCCGAAGGCGTGGTCGTTCCGGCAGACAAAATCAATGATGTGGCCGAGGGATTCATCGATACCGCCCTGACCAATACCGCCCTCACCGATGCCGCGAGCGCCCGTGAGGAGGTGCGCACCTTGAAATCGATCGAAGACCAGGTGAACGCCAACCTCTCTGCTGCGGGCATGACCGATCGCATCTCGTTCACCATCGACGAACGAGGGTTGACCATGGGGCTCGTCGGGTCTGAATCGTTCTTCGCGCCCGACAGCACGGCGCTGAGCGCCGTGGCGACATCCGTTCTCGATGCGGCGGCACCGGTTCTGGCGGCGGCGAATCGACAGATCTCTGTCGAGGGTCACGCTGACAAGCACGGACAGTCGGCGATCTTCGCCACCGACTGGGAGCTCTCGAGTGGGCGCGCGACACAGGTACTGCGGCGCCTGGTTGAGCAGGGTGGCGTGACGCCGGGGCTCATCGGCGCGGTCGGTTACGGCTCGGCGCGGCCGGCTTCGACCGGTTCAACCCTCGCCGACATGGCGCAGAACCGTCGGGTCGACATTGTGTTGCTCTCCGACAAAAGTGACGGGGTGCGCGCTTTGATCCCGGCGGCCCTCGAAGCTGACGGAACAAGCGTCGCCACAACGCCGTAGAACGCAAAATATCCTCAGAAACTGTCCGGCGTCCCTCTCCTTACCTTCTGAGCGCGGTGACCGATAGTCCAAACGTGACGGTCCAGGAACACGTTGAAACCAGTGCGCCAACAAAGGCGCCCAAACCGGTGGAGTTATATGACTTCCGTCGGCCGACCACTTTGGCGCGCGATCATGCCCGCGTGCTGGAACTGGCCTGTGAAACCTTTGCCCGCCAGTGGGGCACCCAGATCACCGCCCGCGTCAGGGCATTGTGCACGATCACCTGCGACCAGGTACTCATGGCCACCTACGATGAGTACGCCGCCTCACTGCCGGCGAAAACCGCGATGGTCCTGTGCACGATCGCCGGGATCGAAGCCCGCGCTGTCTTCCAATTTCCGACGTCAACGGGCCTGACCTGGGTCAACCACATGCTTGGCGGCAACGGCACGCAGGTCATTCCGGCCGAGCGTACCTTCACCCAGATCGAACTGGCGCTCGTGCGCCAGCTCATGACCGAGGGCCTCGAAGACCTGCGCTACTCGTTCGGGCCGCTGCTGGTGCACGACATCGCCGTTGAGGCGATTCAGTTCAACTCGCAGTTCGCCCAGGCCGCCGCCACCGGTGACCACATGATCGTGGCCAACTTCTCGATTCGCGTCGAAAAGGTCACCGTCGCTGCGACCCTCGCCATTCCCGCCACGGCGCTCATTCCGCAGCTCGGCGAAGTGAACCCGACCATGACCGGCACCAACTCTGCAGAATTTCTCAAGGCACAGATTGCAGCCGTGCCGGTCGAGGTGTCGCTGCGCCTGACACCGGCGCACGTGCTTCCCAGTCGCATCCTGTCCCTTGCGGTCGGCGATGTACTCCCCGTTCCCCACCCAAAGCATCGTCCGCTCGACCTGGCTGTCGGGGGACAGCCCCTGGCCCGCGCGGCCGTTGGAGCCAACGGCTCCCGCCTGGCCTGCATCATCATTGACACCGAGGAGAAAACCCAGTGATTTCGACCCAGCCCATCGCCGACGCAGCCGTGGACGAACTCATCCGGGCCTTGCCCACCGGCATGCCCTTGCAGGCCACACCGCACTTCGGCAGCTCGGCCCTGTCGGCTCGGGTCGGTTCAGCAGTCGTCGCCTCCTACGTCGGCACAACATCGGCCGACCTCGCCATTGTGCTCATGGACCCGGCCTCCCTCGACGCCGCGGCCGGCGCCGCCCCCTCGCTCGTCTCCAGCCAGGATGTGCTGCGCCCCGCGCTCGAGAGTGCCTCCTCGGTGCTCGGCGTCGGCGTGCTCGGCGACTCTGCGCGCGAGGATGCCTCCGCCCTGTTCGCCGCAGAAGACACCACCGTGTTCGAACTGAGCGCAGCGGGCACCATCACCGGATGGTTCGCCATCCGGATCCGCCAGAACGGTGTCGTTCGCGGATATACCCTGCCCGCCACTCGTTCGGTCATGGGGAATCTGGGTCGCATCAACAACGTCGAAATGACCCTCACCGTTGAGATCGGGCGAACCCGCATGTCCGTGCGCGATGTGCTCAACCTCGAGCCCGGCGCGGTCATCGAACTGGACCGCTCCGCCGGCGCGCCCGCCGATATTCTGCTCAATGGCCGTCTCATCGCCCACGGTGAAATCGTCGTCGTCGACCAGGACTACGCCGTGCGCATCACCCAGATTCTTGACGTCGCCGAGGGCCAGTCATAAGTGGATACCCTCATTGTTGCGTTGCGGGTGGTGCTGTCGCTGGGCGTTGTGCTCGGGCTGCTCTGGTACCTGCAGCGACGCCTGACCAAGGGCGGCGGTCGACAGAAAGCCAAAGCCGACCTCGTCGTGGTGGTTGGCCGACAGGCGATCGGCCAGAAGGCATCCGTCGTCGTCGTTGACGTCGACGGTCAACGACTCGTTCTGGGAGTCACAGAGCAGTCGGTCAGCGTTCTGCATGGCAGCGACACACCGGTGCCAGAGCCAGCGACCGCGGCCCCCGGCTACACCGCCGACGCCTTCGCCCGGTCTCTGACCACCGCAACGTCGGCTGAACCGGTGTTGACGCCGCCGCTCGCGTTCCGTCCGCGCCGCGCGCACGGCGCACCCACCAGGGTCTCGGCAACCACGAACCCTGACGGCACTATTGCGCCGTCGTCCCGCCTGGCCGGGTCGATTCTGTCGCCGGCCACCTGGCAGCAGACCGCCGCCGCGCTTCGGCACGGCCGGTGAACGCCCGGGTCTCGCGGTTCGCCACCCGACAGAACTACGTTCGCATCGGCATCCTGCTCGCCTTCGTGGTGCTGATCACCGTCGTGATCCTCTGGGTCAGCCAGAGTGCCGGCCACGCTGTGCCGGTCGACCCGGCCATGCCCGACTCCCCGACCCTTCCGAATGACCCGACCCTTCCGAGCGACCCGGCAAACCCGGCCGACAGTGGCGGGGGCGGGCTGAGCATCGACATCAACGGTCCAGACGGCGCACCGTCGTCGGCGATCGTCACCCTGCTGGGCATCACACTGCTCTCGGTGGCACCCGCGCTACTGCTCATGATGACGAGCTTCACGAAGATCTTCGTCGTGCTCGCGATGACCCGGAACGCCTTGGCCCTGCCGTCGATCCCGCCGAACCAGGTGCTCGCCGGGCTGGCCCTGTTTCTGTCGCTGTTCATCATGGCGCCGATTCTGACCGACATCAACAACATTGCCCTGCAGCCCTACCTCGAGGGCACCATGAATTTCACGGATGCTCTGAACATCGGTTCTGAGCCGCTACGGCAATTCATGCTCGCCAACACCCGCGGTGAAGACCTTGCGCTGATGACCCGTGCCGCCGACCAGCCCAACCCTGATAACCCCGACGACGTCACCCTGCTCACGCTCATTCCCGCATTTATGATCTCTGAGCTGCGCGCCGCCTTCATCATCGGCTTCGTCATCTTCATTCCGTTCCTGGTCATCGACATCGTCGTCTCGGCCGCCCTCATGTCCATGGGCATGATGATGCTCCCACCGGTCATGATCTCGTTGCCGTTCAAGATTCTGCTGTTCATACTCGTCGACGGGTGGGGCCTCATCATCACCTCACTCATCGGCAGTTATCAGATGGTCACATGAACACCAACGCGGTTCTCGATATTGGCCTGCAGGCCCTGATTCTCGCAGCGAAACTGTCCGCGCCGGTGCTCATCACCGCGCTCGTGGTCGGGTTCGTCATCTCGCTGCTGCAGTCGATCACGCAGATCCAGGAGGTGACGCTGTCGTTCGTGCCCAAGGCGATCGCCGTGTCGCTCGCCCTGCTCATCTGCGGTCACTGGATGATCTCTGAGTCGGTCGCGTTCACGAACCAGATGTTTGAAAAGATTCCTGCACTCCTCGGCGGTGGCTGAGGTGGAATTCGTCCTCAACGTGTCGTGGATCGAAGCGGTCATGCTCTCGGGTGTGCGCATGGTCGCCTTTCTCGTGATCGCGCCGCCATTCTCGTACAAGGCGATTCCGCTGCGGATCAAGGCCATGCTCTCGATCGGGCTCGCCCTGGCCATGGCACCGCGCGTCACCGAGGGCTACGTGTCACAGAGCACCGCGGGTTTCGTCGGCGCACTCATTCTCGAGGTTCTGGTCGGCGCTGCCCTGGGTTTTCTGGTGTTTCTGATCTTCGCGGCCGTGCAGTCAGCCGGTGGTCTGATCGACATGTTCAGCGGGTTCCAGATGGCGCAGGGTTTCGACCCGCAATCCATGGTGAACGGTGCCCAATTCACCAGGTTGTTTCAGATGACCGCTCTCGCCCTCATGTTCGCGTCGGGCGCCTACCAACTCATCATCGGCGGTCTCGCTCGCAGTTTCACAGCGCTGCCCCTCGGCGGCGGTCTTGACCTCGCCGCCCCGGCTCAGGCCATGATCGCGGCAACGACCCAGATGTTTCTCGCCGCTGTGCAGATCGCCGGGCCCCTGCTCGTCGTGCTTTTTCTAGCGGATGCCGGCCTCGGCCTGCTCACTCGGGTCGCCCCCGCACTCAACGCGTTCGCGCTCGGCTTTCCGCTGAAGATCCTTATCACGCTCCTCCTCGCCGCGACCGTTTTTGTGGCCCTGCCGCACATCGTGTCGTCACTGACCGGCCAAGCCATCGACGTGATGATGGGGGTGAAGTAAATGGCCGAGGATTCCGGTGAAAAGACCGAGCTTGCCACCCCCAAGCGCATGAAAGAGGTGCGTGAGAAGGGTCAGCTCTCCAAATCGCAGGACGTCACCGCGTGGCTGGGTGTTGGCGCGGCCGCTATCATGCTTCCGGCGACCATTGCCGCCGGTGCCCTCGCCGGCACCGACCAGATGTATATGATCGGTGCGCTGGCCAACACTCCAGACCCCGACGTAGCCGTTCAGGCGCTCGGCAACGGACTCGCGTCGATGGCCGCTAGCCTGACGCCGTTCTTCGTCGTGGTGGTCGCGGTCGTGCTCGGCGGGGCAGCCCTGCAGGGCGGCATCCAGTTTAAAAAGTTCACCGGCAAGTACGAGCAGTTCAACGTTGTCACCGGCCTCAAGCGGGTGTTTGGCACCCAGGCGATGTGGGAGGGCGTGAAGGTTCTGGCCAAGACCGCCGTCGTCGGGCTTGTGCTGTACACCGTGATTCAGGGACTCATGCCGGTTCTGCTCACCGCCGGCGGCCTGCCCGTGTCTGAGCTGCTCGTCGCAGCAACCAACGGTGCGGCCGCGCTGCTGCAGGCCGCCGTCATCGCCGGGCTCGTGCTCGCAGCCGCCGATATCTTCGTCATCATGCGGCGCAACCGCAAGAAGACCCGCATGTCGAAGAAAGAGGTCAAAGATGAGAACAAGGCCTCCGAGGGCGACCCGCTGATCAAATCGCAACGTCGTTCACGCCAGCTCATAATGAGCCGCAACCGCATGATTGCCTCGGTGACGGATGCCGACGTCGTGCTGGTGAACCCGACCCACGTTGCGGTCGCCCTCAAGTACGAGCCCGGAAAATCGGCGCCGCGCGTGGTCGCCAAGGGCGTTGGCCACATTGCCACCCGCATCCGCGAACAGGCCGACACGGATCGGGTGCCCATCGTGCAGGACATTCCGCTCGCGCGGGCCCTCCACGGTGCCTGCGAGATCGGAGACGAGATCCCCGCCGACTTCTACAACGCCGTCGCCCGCGTGCTCGCCTTCGTCATGGCCCTCAAGGCCAGGGGCAGCTCGCCGGGAGTCCACACCATGAGCGCCCTATCAGCCCCATCACCAACGGAAGCCCCACAACCTCAACCAGTCGGAGGACGTTAGAGTGAACCGCAATCTCACCAAGCTCGCCGTCCCCGTCGGGGTCGTCGGCATAATTCTGCTGCTCGTCGTACCGATTCCGGCGGTGCTGCTCGACGTGCTCATCATCGTGAACATCATGCTCGCCCTCGTCACGCTGCTGACCACGATGTTTGTGAAGAAGCCGCTCGACTTCTCGGTGTTTCCCTCGCTGCTGCTGGTGGCGACGCTGTTCCGGCTCGGCCTCAACGTCGCATCCACTCGGCTGGTTCTGGGCGATGGCTACGCCGGCCAGGTCATCGAAGCCTTCGGCCATGTCGCCGTCGGCGGTTCGATCATCATCGGCGCCGTGATCTTTTTGATTCTCGTCGTGATCCAGTTCGTCGTGGTCACCAAGGGTGCCGAGCGGGTCGCCGAGGTCGGTGCTCGCTTCACTCTCGACGCCATGCCCGGAAAGCAGATGGCGATCGACGCCGACCTGAACGCCGGCCTCATCACCGACGCCGAGGCCAAGGATCGTCGCGCCGAGGTCTCGGCCGAAGCCGACTTCTACGGTGCCATGGACGGTGCCTCAAAGTTCGTCAAGGGTGATGCCATCGCCGGCCTGATCATCATCATCATCAACCTGATCGGCGGCATCGCGATCGGCATGTTCCAGCGCGGCATGGAGATCGGCGATGCGCTGAACACCTACGCGCTGCTGACCATTGGCGACGGCCTGGTCACTCAGATTCCGGCACTTCTGATGGCCGTGTCGACGGGTATGATAGTCACCCGCTCGAACGCCGAAACCGACATCGGGTCCACGGCGTCGGCCCAGCTGACCCAGTCGCGCAACGCACTCACCATCGCCGGCGCAGCCGCCATCCTGATGGCGATGATCCCCGGCATGCCGATTTTGCCGTTTCTCGTCGTGGGGGCCACGCTCATCGTGACCGCCCAGCGCATCAAGGTGCGAGAGACCGCAACCGCAGCGAACGTCGAAGCGAACGTTGCTGCCGAGAACAGCGCCCCCAAGTCAGACACCAACGAGGATCTGATCGAGCAGATGCGGGTGCACGCGCTCGAGATCATGCTCGCACCGGACCTGGTCGATATCGTCTCTGGTGCTTCCGATGACCTGCTCGCACGGGTGCGCGGCCTGCGCCGCAAGATCGCAATGGATCTTGGCGTCGTCGTGCCGCCGGTGCGCACGAGGGACAGCGTCGATCTGCCGCCTGCGACGTACGTCATCCGCATCGCCGGCGTCGAATACGGGCGTGGTCTCGCGCCGTCGGGCAAGGTCCTG
This sequence comes from Cryobacterium sp. CAN_C2, assembly GCF_015751745.1. Classification (NCBI taxonomy): domain Bacteria; kingdom Bacillati; phylum Actinomycetota; class Actinomycetes; order Micrococcales; family Microbacteriaceae; genus Cryobacterium; species Cryobacterium sp. CAN_C2. The sequence goes on along the minus strand of NZ_JADOUX010000006.1, from coordinate 141,092 downwards.
GCCCTCGGCGACGCACTCGAAGCGCTTCCCGGCCAGGTCTTCGTTGAGCCCGTGTTCGGTTTGGCCGGCAAATGGGTGCCGAGCGAGATGCGGCACAGCGCCGAGATGACCGGTGCCACCGTCATCGACCGGGTGTCGGTCGTGGTCACCCACCTCGCATCGATCATCACCACCAATGCGGCCCGCCTGCTGACCCGCGAAGATGTGCGGGTGCTGACGGATGGCGTCAAGCAGGTCAACCCCTCGGCCGTCGACGATCTGATCCCCGGCCTGCTCTCGCTCGCCGAGGTGCAGCGTGTTCTGCAGGGGCTACTGATCGAGCAGATCCCGATCAACGACCTCCCGCGCATCTACGAGGCCCTGTCGCTGCGCGCAAAGACCTCGAACGACCCCGAGGGGCTGATCGAGTCGGCGCGGCACGCCCTCGGGCCGGCGCTGACCGCGCAGTACCTCGACGGTTCGGTGCTACGAGTCATCATGATCGAGCCGGGGCTCGAGCAGTCGATGCTCGAGGGCATGCGCCCCTCCGACCAGGGCACCCAGATTCTGATGGATCCGGCACGCATCGAAACGGTGCTCGCCTCGGTGCGGTCGACGGTCGCCACGGTCGAGGCCAACGGCCAGACCGCGGTGCTGGTCTGCGCCCCAGCGCTGCGCCCCGCCATTCGTCGTCTGGTTTCGACCCAAACGGGCGGGCTGCCGGTACTGTCATACCAAGAGGTCACGTCGGCGAACGTCACCATTGAGACGGTAGGTGTGGTCCGTGGAGCCGAAACGATATCTGTTTGAGGGGCCGACCCTGCGTGAAGTGCAGGAGCGAATCCTCGCGGTACACGGCAAAGACGCCACGATCATCGCTGCCGAACGCGTCACAGTGGGCGGAATTCGGGGGTTCTTCGCACGGCAACACTACGAGGTGATCGTTGAGGTGATCGAGTCGGCGACTCGCCGACGATCGGCCCACGCCGGCCTCGACATGACCGCCCGACTGGGCATTGCCGCGCTGCTCGCCGATGCCGACGAGGAGGAGTCGCAGTTGCACCGCGTCGACACCGCACCGCGGCTCTCGACCGACTCTGACGGCTTCGCCGCTCTTATGGACGAACTCACCTTCGCGACGGCCCGGGCTCCCGTCGACCTTGTCGTCCCAGCGGCTGACCCGGTGCCCGGCGCTGCAACCGCCTACGAAGCGGGCTCGACCAGGGCTGCTACTGGGGCAGCTACCGGGGCAGCGGATGTCGGCGTGGGCACGCTTCGCGCGTCGGGTGGCACCCGATTCGGTGCGCAGCGGTTCGCACCGACCCCGCTTACCCGGCCTGGTGACCTCGTACTCGTCGTCGGCCTCGTTGACGACGCGCTCACCATCGCCCGGCTCATGCTGCGCCTGGCCGGCTCCGGTGACCTGCGCATCTCGGGAGCGCTGCTTCACGGGTCACCCGAGCGCGTTGATGATCGCCGGGAGGCCCTCGCCGCGCGAGCCAGGGGCGTCGAGCTGGGCCACAGCACGTTCATTGCCTTCGGACTCGAACCCGCCTCCGACGTCGTGGCGCGGGCGGTAACGTTCGCCGCGCTCGATGCAGACCAGGTCTGGGTCGTCGTTGATGCCGGGCGTAAGCCGGAGGACACCAAGCGGTGGGTGAACATGGTCGCCGGTGCAGTTTCGGTCGATGCGGTCGCTGCCATCGGTGCCCAGCTGACCACCTCACCGGCGACTGTCACCGAGCTTGACCTGCCGGTCGAATGGATGGACGGCCGAGATGCCGCTGCGCCGACCGGTCGTCGGGCGGCCAGCCGCCGCGCGTAGGCGGCCCGCCGCTGCGCGCTCGATCGGCCCGCCGCTGCGCGCTCGATCGGCCCGCCGCTGCGCGCTGGATCGGCCCGCGCTGCGCGCTCGATCGGCCGCCGCTGCGCGCTGGATCGGCCCGCGCTGCGCGCTGGATCGGCCCGCGCTGCGCGCTGGATCGGCCCGCCGCTGCGCGCTGGATCGACCCGCGCTGCGCGCTGGATCGGCCCGCCGCTACGTGGAGGGCCGCGCTCAAACCGATAGGCTGGCACGATGCTGGTTCTGACACGCAAACTGGGGGAGAAGATCCTCATCGGTGACGACATCGTCATCACCGTGCTCGACGCCCGCGGCGACAGCGTGCGCATCGGAATCGACGCCCCCCGAGGGGTGAAGATTCAGCGCGATGAGGTCGTTCGCGCCGTGATCGAGGCGAACCAGGCGGCAAGCGCGGCCGACGATGACGCCGCGAACCGCATCAAGCGCTCCCTGGGCATTGTGGCCGGCCTGCAATCGGCCCACTCCCGCCAGTCCCAGGCCGACGCGAGCCCACAAGCCGCTGCGCCCGCTACCGAGAGTCCGGGTTCACACGGTGATTCTGAGTAGAAAACGGGTATCGCCGCGTGCTAATGCCCGCGCAGCTCGTCGATCTCCCGGCGCTCGCGCTTAGTCGGCCGCCCGGCACCCCGGTCGCGCATGGGAACCAGGGCCACCTCGTCGCGCGGCGGCGGCGGGGGAGTCTTGTCGACGTAGCAGCCGGCGGCCACGACGGCCCCGACCCGTTTGACCACGAGGCGCGACACGATCAGCACCCGGTCGAAGCCGTCGGAGCGCACCCGCACCTCATCGCCGACGTGCAGGGCCTGCGCGGCCTTAGCCTTGTCGCCATTGACCTTCACGTGCCCGGCGCGGCAGGCGGCCGTGGCCATCGAGCGGGTCCTGAACAGGCGCACTCCCCAGCACCAGCTATCGACCCGGGCGGAAGTGAGCTCCATCCATTCACTCTACTGGCCTGACTCCGGCTGGCCGGAACTTTCCAGTCAGGCGCCCTGCTGCACCCAGTAGATCAGCAGCAGGGATACCAGAGAGCCGGTGAAGAAATTGAGCCAGAGAAAACGTTTCCAGCCCCGGTTGGCACTTTCCGACTGTTCGTCACCGACCGACCAAAACGGCAGCGCCGCGAGAATATAGGGTACGGACAGCACCGCGGCGAGCGGCCCGGGCCATGGCGTCACCAGCATGAACAGGCCAGCGAGGGTCCAGAAGGTTATCGCGAGCCGCACGGTCGGCCAGGCACCGAGGGCCGTCGCGATCGACGCAATTCCCGCGTGACGGTCCGGCTCGACGTCCTGCACCGCGCCGAAGGCATGGCTGGCCATGCCCCACAGAAAGAACGCCGCGAGCAGGGCGATCAGCCCAAAGTTGACGGTGGCGCCGGCCACCACGAGGCCGTAGACGGCGGGGCTGACAAAGTGGGTGCTCGAGGTGATCGAGTCCAGAATCGGTCGTTCCTTGAATCGCAGCCCGCTCACCGAATACGCCACGACCGCGAACAGGCTCACGGCGAGGACCGCCCACGAGAGCGGATGCCCTGCCCCCGCCAACACGACCATCGCCCCGCCCACAATCCCCACGCTCAGAACCCCTGCGGCAATCACCGTTCGGTGCAGCGCGGGGTGCAGCAGCGCCCCCTCAGCACCGCCTTTTCGCGGATTACGCAGATCGGACTCGTAATCGAAGACATCGTTGATGCCGTACATCAGCAGGTTGTACGGAACCAGAAAGAACAGTGTGCCAACGATCAGCAGCGCGTCGATGCGCCCGGTGGTCACCATGTAGGCCGCTGCGAAGGGAAACGCCGTGTTGATCCAGTTGAGTGGCCGGGACGACAATACGACCTGCCGGGTCTTCCATGACGCCGTGCCGAGCTCAGTCATCCGTTCGTCCTAACGTGGTACGGCCAAGCAGCACCCACAGCGACGGAAGCAGAATCGCCGCGGCGAGCGGGTAGGCAAAATCTTCGATCGGAGCGAGACCGATGAACAGGCCCGAAATGTGCTCCGGGTCGTAGCTGAACAGTCCAGCCCCAATCATCAGGTTATCGAATACGGCCGTGAGCAGCAGGGTCAGTCCGAGGGCAACGGTCACAGCCGCCACGACACGCGCTGAAATCGTGCGGCGCACCAGGGCCACGACGGCCACGAGCGCGGTCACGGCGAGAAAGACCGCGTTGAGGACGAGGTAGGTCATCTCAGGCCTGCCGCTGGAGCACAAGCCCGGCACCCTGCACGAGATTCATGGTCAAATAACAGAGAAAGGTGAGAAAGAAGAACTCCTCCAGCGGCAGTTCCGGCGCCAGCTGCAGCCCGGTCATCAGCGCCGTTTCGCCGCGGTAGAAGATGCCCAGGCCAATGCCGAGCAGGTCCCACCCGAGAAAGAAGAGCACTCCGATGCCGAGCACGAGGGCCGCACGCCGGGGAGAGTGCCAGAAGAACAGTCGAAAGCGCCAGTCCAGCAGCGTCATACCGGCAAGCGAGACCAGCAGTGTCAGCAGGTACAGAACACTCACGACCGATTCGGCGCAGACTCCAGTGGGTTTGCAGTTTTACCGGCGGGGCTGGAACGCAGCGGCTCGGCCAACGGTCCGGTGCTGGTGTCGTGGCGAAGCCGTTTGAGTAGAATCTCGGCGCTGATCAGGCACATCGGCAGGCCGATCCCGGGAATGGTGGTGCCGCCGGAATAGTACAGGCCGGCAATCTTCTTGGATTTGTTCGACCCGCGCATGAAGGCGCTCTGCCGGAGGGTGTGTGCCGGGCCGAGGGCGCCACCCTTCCAACTGTTCAGGTCGTCGGCGAAGTCGCCGGGCCCGACCGTGCGCCGCACCGTGACGCGTTGGGCGAGGTCGGGAATGCCGGCCCACTGGGCGACCTGCGCGATGGCGTCATCCGCTATCGATTCAACCGTTTTCGATCCGGCCCCGTTGATGCCGCCGCCGCCGAGGGTCACATCGGCCGGCACCGGCACGAGCATAAACAGGTTGCTGTCCCCGGCCGGTGCCACCGACGCGTCCGTGGCACTCGGCATGCAGACGTAGAGCGAGGCCGGCGACGGGACGGAGGTCTGTTTGCCAAAGATCTGGCTGAAATTCTTGCCCCAGTCCGTCGTGAAGAACAGTGTGTGGTGCTGCAGCTGTGGGAGTTGGCCGCTCACGCCGAGCATCACGAGCACCGCTCCAGGACCCGACAGGCGTTTGTCCCACCAGCGCTCCGGGTAGGTCTGCAGGTCGGCCGGGACCAGCTCGGTTTCGGTGTGGTGCAGGTCAGCGGCCGACACCACGACGTCGGCGTCGAGTTGCTGTGACGTGCCGTTGGCGTCGTCGTAATTCACACCGGCCACGGCTTTCTGGCCGGTGACGCGAATGGCCGTGACCGTGGCCTCCGTGACGATGCGCACGCCCTCGGCACGGGCGATCGCGGCGATGCTGTCGATCAGTGTTCCAAACCCGCCCTGCGGGTAGAGCACCCCGTCGGCCAGGTCGAGATGGCTCATCAGGTGGTACATCGACGGTGTCAGGTTCGGCGCTGAACCCAGGAATACGGCGGGGTACCCGAGGATCTGACGCAGCCGGGGGTCGCTCACATATCCGGCAACAAATTTGTCGAGCGGCTGCAGCAGCAGGCGGGCCAGCCGACCGAGGCGCCGCAGCACGTCGGGCACCAGGAGCGGGCGAAATGATTCAAAGCTCGAGTACAGAAACCTTTTCACGGCCATGTCATAGGTGTCGATCGCCGAATCGAGGTAGCGGTCGAGCGCCCGCCCGGCCCCCGGCTGCACACTGTCAAACAAGCGGATGTTCGCGGCCCGGTCCGCCCGGATATCTATTGCATCCGGATCCCCCTCGAAGTGCACGCGGTAGCCGGGATCCAGTTTCACGAGGTCGAGCTGTTCGGCGGCGGTCGTGCCGAACAGTCGGTAGAAATGCTCGAACACCTCCGGCATGAGGTACCAGGACGGCCCGGTGTCGAAACGAAAACCATCGCTGCTCCACTGACCGGCTCGTCCACCGAGTTCGGCGCGGGATTCCAGCAGGGTGACGTCGTGGCCGTCCCGGGCGAGCAGGGCGGCGCTGGCCAGACCGGCGATACCGCCGCCGATCACGATGGTGCGCGTCATCGCTTCCACGCACCGTGGCCGAGGGTAGAGGTCAAGGCGATCATCAGTTTTTCTCCATCCGGCACCCGAATGCGGGAGCGCAGTAGCTGGTCGGCCGGGGTCGCCCGCAGGCGCTGGGACAGCCGGGTGAACAGGCCCTGCGCGGCGGCCACGGCGCGGCGGCAGCCGGGCGGCAGCAACGGCAGAACAGCGCTGGCAATGCCCAGATCGGCGTCGATGTCGTCGAGGATCACGTTCTTCTGCTGTTCGCTGAGTGTGAGCGGGTCGATGCCGGGAAAGTAGTTGCGGCCGAGCAGCTCACGATCGCAGGACAGGTCGCGGAGAAAATTGATCTTCTGAAATGCGGCGCCGAGGTGGCGGGCACCGTCCTCGAGTACGCCGACCTCAGCATCGCTGCGCGGCGACCAGTGCAGGAAACAGCGCAGGCACATGAGCCCGATCACTTCGGCGGATCCGTAAATATACTCGGCGACCCCCTGCACGGTGAACGGTGCCGGGTCGAGGTCGCGGCGCATCGAGGCGAAGAAGGGCGCGATCAGGCTGGAGTCGATGCCGCACTGCCTGGCTGTCGCGGCGAAGGCGTGCACCACGAGATTGGTGCTGTAGCCGCGCACAATCGCCCGCTCGGTCTCACGTTCGAGCTCGTCGAGCAGCTGTCGCTGTTCCTCAATCGAGACACCGGCCTCGGTGGCGGCTCCATCGACGATCTCGTCGGCGATGCGCACGAGGGCATAGATCGTGCGCACAGGTGTGCGCACCCGGGCGTCGAGCAGCCGGGCGGCGAGTCCAAACGAGGTGGAGTAGTGGCCGATGACCGTCGTCGAGCTGGCCCGAGCCGTCTGTGCGTACTTGTTCAGGTTGGTGTGGTTTCCACTCGTTCGAGCCATCGCTCGCAGGGGGCCCATCAGCGTGACCGATTCACTGCGGCATCGGCCAGTTCGGTCAGGCTCGTCCGCAGGCCTGCGGGAATGATCGCCGGGTCGAGAGCGTCGACCGCCAGCCGGGAATGGTCATAGGCGAGTCCCTCGGCTGCCGCCTTCGCCCCGCAGGCAAGCAGATGCTCTCTGGCGCGTTCGGCTTCCTCATCGCTCAGGTCGACCTTGCCGAGGTACGGCGCGATCAGCGACCAGCTCGCGGTACCGCCGGCGTGGGCGATCAGCGCGGTCTGCTTGCCCTCCCGCAGGTCGGCCGTGACGCTCTTGCCGGTCTTCGCCGGGTCGCCGAACACTCCGAGCAGATCGTCGGTCAGCTGAAATGCCACCCCGATGAGCCGGCCGTAGCGCCCGAGCAGACGGATCGCCTCGGCCGACGCCCCGGCCAGCACGGCCCCGGCCTGCAACGGCGCTTCAAAGGAATACACGGCGGTTTTGTTCTCCAACGTGGTCACGACCTCGGCCACGGTGAGCGGATGCCGCGCCGAGCTGTTCGTGACGTCGGCCAGCTCCCCAGCCGCCGAGACGAATACCGCACGGTCGAGCAGGTCCAGCAGCCGCAGCCGGGTGTGCACGTCGACCGGGAGTTTGGCCAGCGCGCGATGTGCTTCACTGAGCGCGAGATCGCCCGCGAGAATGGCCGCGGCCGCGGCCCAGACTCCGGCCTGGTCGGCGGCGGCGCCGTGCGCCAGGGCGCGGTCGTTGAACCGGCCGGCGATGTTCGCTACGCCGCGCCGGGTCAAGTCACGATCGATGACGTCGTCGTGAATCAAAAACGCCGTGTGCAGTAGTTCAAAGCTCACGGCTACCGGTGCCACGAGGGCCTGGTCGCGCCCGCCGAAACCGGCATAAGCCGCCAGAACCAGGGCCGGCCGCACCCGTTTGCCGCCGCTGCTGGCCTGCTCAAGGGAATCCCAGAGGGCCACATAGTGTTCACCGTAGTCGCTCGCGCGCAGGCGTGCCGCGGCAAAAAACCGGGCCAGTTCGGTCTCGACACCGGCCGCGACCGTGTCAAGCATGAAAACCGTCCAGCTGTTGCACCTGCAACGCCAGCCACGGGCTGAACGCCCACGGCGCGTCGGTCACCGCACGGTACAGATTCGCCGGGCGGGTCCAGGCGTACTCGGCCACTTCGTCGGGGTTCGGCGTCGGTTCCTGGTCGGTCGTGGCCAGGTAGACCGGGCAGATTTCGTTCTCGACGATGCCGCCGCTGTCAGTGGCGCGATATCGAAACAGGGGGAGGGCGAGGTCGATATTGTCGATCTGCAGCCCCAGCTCATGGTGGGCACGGCGGTCGACGGCTTGCGTTATGGGTTCAGCGGGCAGCGGATGTCCGCAGAACGAATTGGTCCAGACGCCCGGCCAGGCCTTCTTGCTCAGCGCTCGACGGGTGACGAGCACCTCGCCGAGCGCATTGAAGACGTAACACGAGAAAGCCAGGTGAAGCGCGGTGTCTGATCCGTGAATGCTGTACTTCGGTGCGGTGCCGATGTGGCGCCCCTCGTCATCGAGAAGGACCACGTGTTCATCAAGAGCGTTGGCGGTCTGCATGTGTGCTCCCCTTCTCGGTACAAGCTGATTCTGCTGCGAATAACTAACCAAGTTAGCGACGATTGAGGTTACCATGTGACCATGCGCCAGGATGAGAGTTCGCCCTCAACACACGGGGCGTACTGGTACCACTCCGAGGATACAGGCGTTCCCCTGGCCATGGAGGTCCTGCGCGCCGTGCGCCGCTTTCGGGTGGCCGGTACCGCGTTGCGTCATCGTGCTCAAGCCGAGATGCACATCAACGAAACTGACCTGATGGCCATTCGGCACCTGATCGACTGCGAACGCCAGCACCGGGTGGCCAGCCCCACATCCCTCAGTAAATTCTTGAATATTTCCTCGGCGTCGACGGCGAAGCTCCTCTCCAGGCTCTCCGTCTCCGGTCACATTCGCCGGGAGGTGAACCCTGACGACGGCCACGCGCAACGGCTGTTCGCGACGCAGTCGTCGCACGAGCAGATGCGCCTCGCGTTGGGGGGCACGCACGCTCAGCTGCTGCAGGCGGCTCTGGAGCTCACCGTTGACCAACAGGTGGCCGTCGTGCATTTTCTGGATGCGATGAGCGCGATTGCCGTCATACCGCGACCGGACGCGGCATTCGAGCATGCGGGATTCGATCTGGCATTGCAGCTGCAACCGCAGTTCGCACACCGTTGACGTACGTTGGCGGACGCAGGGTATGAGCGCCGATTAAGCTGAATCAGTGACTCAACTCTCTACGCCTTCTGCTTCGTCGTCATCGGCCGCCGACCACGTCGAGGCTCTGCTGGCCTCCTACCCCGATTTTCCGCAGCCGGACATCCTGTTCCGCGATCTCAATCCGGTCTTCGCCGATGCCGTCGCCTTTCGCGCGATCATCGACGACCTGGCCGACCAGCATCGCGGCCAGTTCGACGCGGTCGCCGGCATCGAGGCGCGCGGCTTTCTGCTGGCCGCCGCTGTCGGGTACGCGGCCAATGCGGCCGTCCTGGCCGTGCGCAAGGGCGGAAAACTGCCCGGTACCGTGCTGACCGAAGAATACGACCTCGAGTACGGTTCGGCCCGGCTCGAGCTTGAGGTCGGCCAGCTGCCAGCCGGCACCCGGGTCCTCATCCTCGACGACGTTCTCGCCACGGGTGGCACCATCGCGGCCACGAGCCGCCTGATAGAACGCGCCGGCTACACCCTGACCGGCGTCGGCGTCGTGCTCGAACTCACCGATCTGCACGGACGTGAGCGTCTCGGCACCGCCCCCGTACACGCAATCATGTCGATCTAGGTCACCGGACGAGCGTTTTCGCGCTACCCGGGGCTCGGGTGGGGCATGCTTGGAGCATGACTGAGAGTTGGGGTGCTGACGCGGGTGACGCACGCGGGTTCACCGTTCCGTTGCCGGGCCCGAACCGGGACAGCGGCGATGCGTGGGTGCACGCCCCCGATGGCCGCAGGTATTGGGGTCTATTCGGGGCGGCCGGACTGCTCGTGTACCATCCCCGCCTCGGCGTATTGTTGCAGCACCGGGCGGTGTGGAGTCATTTCGGTGACACCTGGGGCCTGCCCGGTGGTGCCCGTCACGAGAACGAGAGCGCGATCTCGGCCGCCCTGCGTGAAGCCAGGGAGGAGGCCGGCGTACCCGCCCACCTGGTGCAGCTCAAATTCACCTCCCTCCTCGATCTGGGATACTGGTCGTACACGACCGTCGTCGTGGAGGCGACGGAGGAATTTGACCCCGTCATCAGCGACCAGGAGAGCATAGCTCTGCGCTGGGTGGCGGCAGATGCGGTTGACCTCCTCGCCCTCCATCCCGGTTTCGCCTCGAGCTGGCCCGCCCTGCGCGGGCGGCTCGCCGCGGCCGACTCTGGTCCCACTCGATAGACTCACACCTGTGACAGGGGCAGCGAACGGGGTGGTCAGCGATCGGGTCTTGACCCTGCCCAACGTGCTGAGCTTTCTGCGCCTGCTGCTGGTGCCGGTATTTCTGGTACTCCTCGCGCAGGGAGAGGATGCCTGGGCCCTCGTCGTGCTCAGCATCTCCAGTTTCACCGACTGGCTCGACGGATTTCTCGCCCGCCGCTGGAACCAGATCACCCGGCTCGGTCAGCTGCTGGATCCGGCCGCCGATCGCCTCTATATCTTTGCCGCGCTGCTCGGGCTCGCCTGGCGTGACCTCGTGCCATGGTGGATTGTGTTGGTCGTGGTGGGTCGCGACATCTTTCTACTGGCCCTCGGAATCATCCTCGCTAACTTCGGTTTCGGCCCGCTGCCGGTGCACCAATTGGGCAAGGTGGCCACCTTCTGCCTGTTCTACGCCCTGCCGATGATCATGCTCGGGCAGGCCTTTCCCCAGCTGGAATGGTGGTCACAGCCGGTGGGGTGGGCCTTCGCCATCTGGGGTGCTTTCCTGTACTGGTGGGCGGGCATCATCTATGCGATTGAAACGGTGCGAGTGATTCGACTGCCGAGGGTCTTTGGAGGGATATCTTCCGATACGCTGGAGCGATAGGAGGTGCACGATGGTCGATCTACCCGGCAAGAACAATTCCGAGAAACAAAACGATCCCGTGCCCGCAGATCAGCCCGAGAACCCGACGACAGGCGAAGCAATGCCCAACAAGGCGCAGTCCACCCCAGCATCGTCCACCCCTGTCCCGTCCCGTGACGAGACGCCCGGCGAATCGACGACGGTGCACGATATGCTCAGCACCGATACGACGATGAACTTCAGTGAGGAGTTTGCCGCACAGATCGCGTCGATCGACTCGAAAGTGACTGCGGAGGAGCAGGAGTACATCACGGCTTTGCCCTCCGGTTCAGCCCTCATGGTCGTTCGCCGCGGACCCAATGCCGGAGCGCGTTTTCTGCTCGACGCCGATCTCACGAGCGTCGGTCGCCACCCGAACGCCGACATCTTTCTCGACGACGTCACCGTGTCCCGACGTCACGCCGAGTTCTTGCGCACGGGCACCTCATTCGCGGTCAAAGATCTCGGCTCGCTCAACGGTACCTACTTCGATGGTGAGCGCATCGAAACGGCGGCGCTGACCGACGGAGCCGAGGTGCAGGTCGGCAAGTTCCGCCTCACCTTCTACGCGTCCCGCCTCGACCTCGCCCGCGCGGCGAGCGAGTAGTGGCAGTAAACGCCGCCCAAGCCCGGTCCATGTCCGTGTCCGTGTCGGTGGCGAAAGCGCACGCTCCGGGATCAGCGCCGCTGCTGAGCATCGGCCAGGTTCTCGCGCGCCTCACTCCGGAATTCACCGATCTGACCCCGTCGAAGCTGCGCTTTCTCGAGGAACAGGGGCTGGTCTCCCCGGCCCGCACCGAATCCGGCTATCGCAAGTTCTGCAGCAGTGACGTCGACCGTCTACGGCTGATTCTGTCGATGCAGCGTGATCACTACCTGCCGTTGAAAGTCATCCGCTCGTATCTGGACGATCTGGATGCCGGACTGTCGCCGGTGCTGCCGGGCGGAATCACCCCCGGGCCGTCGATGCTCGGTACCGTACGCCGCCTCACCCGCGAGGACCTATTGCGTGAAGCCGGAGCCTCCGCCACACTGCTGCACGACGCCGTCTCCGCGTCGATCATTCTTCCCGCCGACCACTACGGCGACGGCGCGCTGCACGTGCTGCGTGCCCTGGTGGAGCTGCAACGCAGCGGCATCGAGCCGCGACACCTTCGGGGCTTTCGCGGCGCCGCCGAACGCGAACTCGGACTGATTGAGAGTGCCCTCGTGCCGCTCGCGCGACGCAAAGACGCCTCCAGCCGGGCCAAGGCGGCCGAAATGGCCGTCGAAATCGCCGGGCAGCTTGAGGTCATTCGAGGCAGCCTGATCCGTTCCGCACTGGGCCGACTGACCAAGTAGGTCGTAGACTGACTCAGGCGCAGAGTGACGTGCGGTCGTGGGTCGCGCTGGGTCTTCCTCGGCCGCGTTGGCGGCGGATGACCGACACGCCAAACCAGTCGCACGAATGTCAGGGCTGCAAGGGTTCTACCTCGATACCGTGGGTACAGTGATCCACAGCAGCACGACTTCGCACCACCAGCACCACCGCACCGGTTCAGTTCCGCACCACAGTGACTGACGCTCGCCTCACAGCAGCTGCCAGTCACCGCACGACGTAACCCTCGAGAGGCAACCCATATGAGTGAGCTCAAGCCTGACGCTGACGCTTCGCGCTACTCGTTAGGACTGCTGTTCACCGATGGCATGCCCGAGCATGATGAAAACTGCGGCTACCGCGGTGCTGTCGCCGCGCGTGCCGCCGGCATCAGCTACCGACAGCTCGATTACTGGGCCCGCACCGGGCTCGTGGAACCCACCGTGCGGAGCGCGGCCGGTTCCGGCTCGCAGCGACTCTATGGCTTTCGCGACATCCTCGTGCTCAAGCTCGTCAAGCGCCTGCTGGACACCGGCATTTCCCTGCAGCAGATTCGCACAGCCGTCAATCAGCTGCGCGAATCGGGCATCAGTGACCTCGCCCAGACCACGCTCATGAGCGATGGTGCGAGTGTCTACCTGTGCACTTCGAACGACGAGGTCATCGACCTGGTCAGCCGCGGCCAGGGCGTCTTCGGCATTGCCGTGGGCAAGGTCCTGCGCGAGGTCGAAACCAGCCTGGTCGAACTCGACAGGCAGGCGATCGACCCCACCGACGAGCTAGCCGCCCGGAGAACCTCCCGCAAAATCTCCTAGCCGCGTGCCGCGTGCCGCGTGCCGCGTGCCGCAAGTCGCGTGCCGCTAGCGCAGGTCAGGACTAGTGAGCGGGCGTCTCGGCATACTCTCCGATGCGCGCCGTTCGCAGCACCCGTTCCAGCAGCTGATCAAAGTATCCCGCCATTTCGAGCGCACTGTCGCCGGGCCAGATGTGCAGGGGCTTTGCGGCGCCCTGTGCCTGCTGCAGTGAGGTGCGCTCGGGAAGCTGGGGGCTGAGCACGAGGGGACCGAACATGTCACGCAATTCTTTGATGCGGAACTGATGCTCCAGCGAAGCCGTTCGGGACCGATTCACGATAATACCGAGCGGCTGCAAGCGAGGGCTCAGGCCACGACGAATTTCTTCGATCGCGCGCAGGGCACGGTCGGCGGCAGCGACCGAGAACAGTCCGGGCTCGGTGACGACGGCTACCCGGTCGCTCGCGGCCCACGCGGTGCGCGTGAGGGCGTTGAGCGAGGGGGCACAGTCGATGAGCACGAGCTCGTAGTCTTTTTCAATCGTCGAGAGCGCTTCCTCGAGTTTCCAGATATCGCGGATGCTCGGGTGCGGGCCGTCAAAGTTGATCGCCGACGGGCTGCCGATCATGACGTCGATCGTGCCGGGGCGATTACGGGTCCACCCACTCGGGGCGATAGCCGCGCGAACGGTCTTTTCTTTGGGCGAACCGAGAACATCGGCAACATTGAGGTGACCGGCTACCTGAATATCCATGCCGGTGGACACATCGGACTGCGGATCAAGATCCACAACCAGTGTTCGCACGCCACGGGCGAAGGCAGCAGAAGCCAGACCAAGGGTCACCGTGGTCTTGCCGACGCCACCCTTAAGGGAACTTACGCTGAGTACGTGCATGAGTAGCAACGTTACCTTCACTAGTGTTAGAGAACCTAACCGTTAGCTGTGCGCCACGTACGCCCTCGAAAGGCCTGCATGTTTGAAAAAATCCTTGTTGCCAACCGCGGCGAGATCGCGATCCGCGCCATGCGGGCGGCTTACGAGCTCGGAGCCAAGACAGTAGCGGTGTTTCCGTTCGAGGATCGCAACTCTTTACACCGTCTGAAAGCCGACGAGGCGTACCAGATCGGTGAGGTGGGGCATCCGGTTCGGGCGTACCTGGATGTGAGTGAAATCATTCGGGTGGCCAAGGAATGTGGTGCCGACGCCATTTACCCCGGCTACGGTTTTCTGTCGGAAAACCCGGAACTGGCCGATGCAGCCGCCGCGGCCGGCATCACGTTCATCGGCCCGGGCGCCGGCGTGCTCGAAATGGCCGGCAACAAGGTCACGGCGAAGGAACACGCCATCGCGGCTGGCGTTCCGGTGTTGACGTCGACTCAGCCGTCGACCGATGTCGAACTGTTGATCAGCCAGGCTGACGAAATCGGTTTTCCCATCTTCGCCAAGGCCGTCGCCGGCGGGGGCGGGCGCGGCATGCGTCGCGTCTCCAAGAAAAGCGAGTTGCGCGGGGCGCTCGAGGAGGCCATGCGCGAGGCGAACAGCGCCTTTGGCGACCCGACGATGTTTCTCGAGGCGGCGGTGCTGCGCCCCCGGCACATCGAGGTGCAGATTCTGGCCGATGCCTCCGGCGAAACGGTGCACCTGTTCGAGCGCGACTGCTCGGTGCAGCGTCGGCACCAGAAGGTCATTGAGATCGCCCCGGCGCCGAACCTGAGCGACGAGATCCGGGTGCAGCTCTACGCCGACGCCATTAAGTTCGCCCGGTCGATCGGCTATGTCAATGCGGGCACCGTCGAGTTCCTGCTCGACACGGTCGGCGAACGCGCGGGGCAGCACGTGTTCATCGAGATGAACCCGCGCATTCAGGTCGAACACACCGTGACCGAGGAAGTCACCGACGTCGACCTCGTGCAGGCACAGATTCGCATCGCGGCCGGGGAGACCCTTGAACAGATCGGCCTGACTCAGGGTGAGATCCGCCTGCGCGGTGCCGCCCTGCAGTGCCGCATCACGACCGAAGACCCCGCGGCCGGGTTCCGGCCCGACACCGGCAAGATCACCACCTATCGTTCTCCCGGTGGCGCCGGCATTCGTTTGGATGGTGGCACGATCAACCCGGGCGCGCAGATCAGTCCGCACTTCGACTCGATGCTCGCCAAGCTCACCTGCCGAGGCCGCGACTATGCAGCCGCGGTCGTGCGGTCCAAGCGGGCGCTGGCCGAGTTCCGTATCCGCGGCGTCTCCACCAATATCTCATTTTTGCAGGCCGTGCTCGACGACCCTGACTTTGCGGCCGGCGACCTGAGCACCTCGTTCATCGACGAACGACCGGAGCTGCTGCGCGGCCGTGAATCCAAAGACCGTGGCACGAAGATTCTCACGTGGCTCGCCGAGGTCACCGTCAACCAGCCCAACGGCGTGCCGCCGACCACGGTGCACCCACGCGACAAGTTGCCGCAGCTCGACATTACCCAGCCGGCGCCCGATGGCTCCCGCCAGAAGCTGCAGTTGCTCGGCCCCACCCGGTTCGCCGCCGACCTCCGCGGCCAGACCGCGCTGGCCGTGACCGACACGACCTTCCGCGACGCCCACCAGTCGCTGCTCGCTACCCGGGTGCGCACCAAAGACCTCGTCGCCGTGGCACCGTACGTGGCCCGGCTGACGCCGCAGCTGCTCTCGGTCGAGGCCTGGGGCGGCGCGACCTACGACGTGGCACTGCGTTTCCTCGGCGAAGACCCGTGGGATCGCCTCGCCGCGCTGCGTGAAGCCCTGCCGAACATCAACCTGCAGATGCTGCTGCGCGGCCGCAACACCGTCGGCTACACCCCGTACCCGACCGAGGTGACCGACGCGTTCGTGCGCGAGGCGACCGACACCGGCGTGGATATCTTTCGTATCTTCGACGCCCTCAACGACGTGTCGCAGATGCGCCCCGCCATCGACGCGGTGCTGAACACCGGCACCGCCCTGGCCGAGGTCGCCGTCTGCTACACCGGCGACCTGCTCGACCCGGCCGAGAACCTCTACACCCTCGACTACTACCTGCGCCTCGCCGACCAGATCGTCGCGAGCGGCGCCCACGTCATCGGCATCAAGGATATGGCCGGGCTGCTCCGCCCGAGTGCCGCCGAGAGGCTTGTGGGCGCGTTCCGGGAACGTTTCGACCTGCCCGTGCACGTGCACACCCACGACACCCCGGGCGGCCAACTCGCCACGCTGCTCGCCGCCGCGCGCGCCGGCGCCGACGCTGTCGACGTGGCCTCCGCTCCGATGGCCGGCACGACCAGCCAGCCGTCAGCATCCTCTCTCGTGGCCGCCCTCGCCCACACCGAGCGGGACACGGGCATTTCGCTTAAGGCCACGACCGACCTCGAGCCCTACTGGGAGGCCGTGCGCATCCTCTACACCCCGTTCGAATCGGGACTGTCCGCACCGACCGGTCGGGTGTATTCGCACGAGATTCCGGGCGGCCAGCTGTCCAACCTGCGCACCCAGGCCGTCGCGCTCGGCCTGGCCGACCACTTCGAACTCATCGAAGACATGTACACCGCGGCGAACAAGATTCTCGGCCGGGTGCCCAAGGTGACCCCCTCGTCGAAGGTTGTCGGCGACCTCGCCCTCTACCTCGCCGCGGTGAAAGCCGACCCGGCCGACTTTGAGCAGAACCCCGACAAGTACGACGTACCCGATTCGGTCATCGGCTTCATGGCCGGAGAGCTCGGCAACCTGCCCGGCGGCTGGCCAGAGCCGTTCCGTACCAAGGTGCTCGCGGGACGCACCGTGCGCATCGGCGTTACCGAAATCACCGCGGGGGAGCGCACCGCGCTGGGCGCCACGAGCGCCGAACGTCGCGCCATGCTCAACCAGCTGCTGTTCCCGGCGCCCACCCGCCAGTTCGAACAGGTCAAGGAGAACTACGGTGACCTGTCGGTCATTGACACCGTCGATTATCTCTATGGCTTGCAGCAGGGCCAGGAACACGCCGTCGAAATCGCCAAGGGTGTGCGGCTCTACGTGGGCCTCGAAGCGATCGGTGAAGCCGACGACAAGGGCATGCGCACCGTCATGACCATCCTCAATGGCCAGCTGCGTCCCGTGTTCGTGCGCGACACGAGCATCACCGTGCAGACCAAAATCGCTGAGAAAGCGGATGCCAACCAGCCCGGCCAGATCGCGGCTCCGTTCTCCGGCGTGGTCACCCTGCAGGTGGAGGAAGGCGCCCAGGTCGATGCCGGCCAAAGCGTCGCCTCGATCGAAGCCATGAAAATGGAAGCGGCAATCACCTCGCCGATCGCTGGAACGATCGACCGCGTAGCCATTCCGTTCACCCAGCAGGTCGATGCGGGCGATCTGCTCGTGGTGGTGCGTCCACGCTAAGATGAATGCCGTTATCGACCAGTTGAGGATGTCCTGTGCCAGACAAACGTAGTGACGACCAGGGCGCGTCCGCGCGCCCGGTATCTGCCGCCGCCAAGCGGACCAGCGACGAGTACCGCGGTGACGACTACCACAGTGAGCTGCCGCCGCACACGATCGACAACCTCGCGGCGGCCCTGCCCGAGAGCCTGAGCGTGCCGATCGTCGTGCCCGCCGCGCCGCGCCGCGCGGTTGCGGCGCTCGGGCGCCCGAGCGCGAGTACCCCGACCGCCCGCGTCGTGTCGACCCCGGCCACCCACACGATCGAAATCAGCACGCGCGCGCCGGCCCGGACGGCCGGTGCCGGCTCCGCCGTGCAATCACTGTCGAGAACGGATGCCGCAGCATCCGTTCGGCGCGAACGCATCCGCACGGACAACAGCACGGCGCCCGAGTCGGCCGCCATGCTGACCTCCGATCGCCTGCTCACGGTCAACCGCAAGACCCGCAAAGCGCCACAGGGCGTCTGGCCCGAATTCGTCTACGCGGTCACCCTGCACCTGGTCAACCTGGGCGACTCCACCAAGGTGCAGGCGTACAAGGAAATGGACGAGCGCATCCGCCGCCAGTTCGAGGGCGGTACCCGGTTCGTGCCGATCCTCACCCGCAAGGGCGGCGTCGGCAAGACCACCGTCACAGCGCTGCTCGGCATGGCCCTGGCCGATGCCCGCGACGATCGCATCATCGCCATCGACGCCAACCCCGACCGCGGCACCCTCTCCGAACGCGTCAGCAAGCAGACCCGCTCGACCGTGCGCGACGTCGTCTCCCGGGCTGCCTCGATCGGCAACTTCACCGACTTCTCCTCGCTCGTCTCCCGTGACGAAACCCGCCTCGACATTCTCGCCTCGGACACCGACCCGCTGCTCTCCGAAGCGTTCGATGAGAACGACTATAACGTCGTCGCCGACCTCGCCGCCCGCTACTACTCGATCGCGCTCACCGACTGCGGCACCGGAATTGTGCACTCGGTCATGCGGGCCACCCTGCAACGCGCCGACTCCATCGTGATCGTCTCCGGCGGCAGTGTCGACGAGGCCCGGTTGGCGTCAGAAACGCTCACCTGGCTTGAAGCGAACGGTTATGGCGACCTCGTGCGCAACGCGATCGTCGCGCTCAACACCGCAACCCAGGGCACCAACCTGGTTCGACTCGAAGAGATCGAGTCGCACTTTCGCTCCCGGGTGCGCGAAATCGTGCGCATTCCCTACGACCCGCAGCTCGCTGCCGGCAGCGTCGTGTCGTATAAAGACCTCAAACCGATCACCCGGCTGGCCGCACGCACGCTCGCCGAGCTCGTCGTGGAGGGGCTGCCCGCCGACCGCAGCCTGTAGCTTGCGGCCGGTTCCTACTGGCTCGCTTTTCACCACCCGCCGACCGAGGAGTCTCCCCGTGCCCGAACGCCAGATCCGTCTCTTCGGAGATCCGGTGCTGAAGACCGCCTCCGACCCCATCACCGGGATCGACGTCCGGGTACGCGGCCTCGTTTCGGACCTGGTCGACAGCGTGCGCCTGCCCGGCCGGGCCGGCGTCGCCGCCTCGCAGATCGGGGTGAACCTGCGCGCGTTCAGCTACAACGTTGACGGCGTCATCGGCTACATTCTCAACCCCACCGTCGCGGAACTCTCCGGCGAGCCCGACCTCGTCGATGAGGGATGCCTCTCCGTTCCGGGCCTCTGGTACCCGACCAAGCGCTACCCCTTCGCTCGGGTCACCGGCATCGACCTCGACGGCAACCCGGTCGAACTCTCCGGCACCGGCATCATGGCCCAGGCCCTGCAGCACGAAACCGATCATCTCGACGGTTTTCTCTACATCGACCGCCTCGACAAGGAGAACCGGCGCGCTGCGATGAAAGAAATCCGCGAGTCGACCTGGTTCTAGGTCACGTTGGTGAAGCCAATCCCCGGCGTGGTCTCGACAGGCTCGACGTACGCATTCGACGACGCAAGAATTACTCGCGCAGCGAGATGCCCTCGGTGACCGGCGCGTCCGAATACATGGCCGCGATCTCGTCCGCGAAGTCCCGCAGAATGATGTTGCGTTTGATGCTCATCTTCGGCGTCAAATGACCGCTGTCCTCGGTGAGCTCGACCGCCAGCAGTGTGAATTTGCGAATTGACTCCGCCCGCGACACGCCCTCATTGGCGTGGTCGACCGCGCGCTGGATCTCTGCGAGCACGGTCTTGTTGACGGATGCCTGCACGAGCGACATGCCGGCATCCTCCTGGTTGTTGTTCAGCCACACCGGCAGCATGTCGGGGTCCAGCGTGATGAGCGCGCCGATGAAGGGCTTCTGGTCGCCGACGACGATGACCTGGCCAATCAACGGATTCGCGCGGATCGGGTCTTCGAGCGCGGCCGGAGCCACGTTCTTGCCGCCGGCCGTCACGATGATTTCCTTCTTGCGCCCGGTGATGGTGAGAAAACCGTTCTCGTCGAAGTCGCCGATGTCGCCCGTCTTCAACCAGCCGTCGTCAAAGGTATCGGCACTGGCCTGCGGGTTCTTCCAATACTCCTTGAAGACGTTGACGCCCTTGACCTCGATCTCGCCGTCGTCCATGACCCGCACCGAGACGCCGGGTAGCGGCGGACCGACCGTGCCGATTTTGGCCCGGGTGGCCAGGCCCACGGTGGCGGGGGCGGTCGTTTCGGTCAGTCCGTAGCCCTCGAGAATGACAATGCCGAGGCTCTTGAAGAAGTGACCGAGGTGGGCGCCGAGCGGCGCGGAACCCGAAACCGCCCAGACGACCTTGCCGCCCATGGCGGCTCGCAGCTTGCTGTAGACCAGCTTGTCGAACAGGGCGAATTTGATCTTCATACCGAGCGGAATCGACGTTCCGGCCTGCACGAGCTTGGAGTGCTCCACGGCCACGTGGGCGGCGGCGTCAAAGATTTTGCCCTTGCCGCCGGCGACCGCCTTCTGCTGCGCCGAGTTGTACACCTTTTCGAACACCCGCGGCACCGCGAGCAGAAAGGTCGGCTGAAAGCTGCCGAGCGCGGCCAGGAGGGTCTTGGTGTCGGCCTGGTGTCCGACGCGCACGCCGGCGTGCACGCACAGAACCGAGATGAAACGAGCAAAGACGTGGGCCGTCGTGATGAATAGCAGGGTCGAGGCGCCCTCGGGGTGAACCAGTACTTCCTTGAGCGCGACGGCGGCATTTCGGCTGGTTTCCAGGAAGTTCGCGTGGGTGAGCACACAGCCCTTGGGTTTTCCGGTCGAGCCGGAGGTGTAGATGAGGGTGGCCATGTCGTCGCCCACGGCCAGGTTGCGGCGGCGTTCGATCTCAGCATCCGTCACGTCGACGCCCCCGGCGACGAGCTTGTCGAGGTCGCCCAGATCGATCTGCCAAACCGAACGGATCTCGCTCAGTTCCGGGTGCACCTCGTCGAACCGGGCGAAATGGTCGGCGGTTTCGACGATGACCGCCATGGCACCCGAGTCGCTGAGGTTCCACTGCACCTGGCTGGGGGAGCTGGTCTCGTAAACGGGCACCAGAACTGCTCCGGCGAACCAGACCGCGAAGTCAATCAGTGTCCACTCATAGCGGGTCTTGCAGATGAGCCCGATCTTGTCGCCGGGCTCGATGCCCGCGGCGGCGAGGCCCTTGGCCAGCGCCACCACCTGCGCGTGGAACTCCCGGGTGGTGACGGGGAGCCATTGGCCGCCCCGGGGCAACGAAAACAGAACGAGCTCTGGAGTCGCGGCGAGACGGTCCCGGAGGAGGTCGGTGATGTTGGCGCCCGGGTCGGCGGCAACGACGGCGGGCATATCAAATTGTTTCACGGCAACTCCTTTGGTACCGGCTGAACGTACCAACTGCTCCTGCAACCAAATTTCTGGAGTGAGCGGGTGTTTCGTGCAGCGGCAAACTGGTTTACTACACTCTAGATGGTGTCAGGCGCCGTCACCGGTGCCGCCACTCCACTTCCCGATCACCCCGAACGAAAGGTGCCCCGTGCACGCCATAGGTATCGATATCGGGGGCACCAAGATCGCCGGAGCGCTCGTCGACGAGGCGGGCGCCATCATCCGCTCTGACCGGCAGCCGACCACGCCGGGTAACCCGGGCGAGATCGAAGACACGGTGGTCGCGATGATCCTGGCGCTGTCCGAGGGCGAGGAGGTCGTCGCGGCGGGGGTCGCCGCTGCCGGATTCATCGACTCCGCCCAGTCAACGGTCTACTACGCCCCGAATATCAGTTGGCGCAATGAGCCGTTCCGCGACAAGCTCGAGGCACGGATCGACCTGCCCATCATCATCGAAAACGATGCCAACGCCGCCGGCTGGGCCGAATTCCGCTTCGGCGCCGGCCGCCCGTACACCGACATGGTCACCCTGACCATCGGCACCGGCGTCGGCGGGGCAATCGTCACCAACAACGCCCTGTTCCGCGGCGGTTTCGGCGCGGGCGCCGAACTCGGCCACCTGCGCGTTGTTCCCGACGGGCTGCCGTGCGGCTGCGGCGCGCATGGCTGCCTGGAACAATACGGCTCTGGTCGGGCTTTGCTGCGCATCGCCAACGAATTTGCGGATGCCGGCGGCATCGGCCTCGGCCTGGCCGGCGCCCGCGACCGGCGCGGCAAACTCACCGGCAACGAGGTCGGACGGCTGATTCGGAACGGTGACGGCGGCGCCCTCGCAGCCCTCCGCCAGCTCGGCGGCGCCCTCGGACAGGCCTGCGCGAGCCTCGGCGCCGTGCTCGACCCCCAGGTGTTCGTGTTCGGCGGGGGAGTGGCAGCCGCCGGCGACCTGCTGCTCGAGCCGGTTCGCGCTGCCTACCTCGATTACCTGCCAGCCCGCGGATACCATCCGGAAGCAGAGTTTGCCACCGCCCAGCTCGTCAATGATGCTGGTGTCGTCGGTGCGGCCGACCTCGCCCGGCTGCACGCGGTGCGCTGACCGGAGCGGTATTCACGTGTCGCGCGCGGTGGCATCCGCTTGGATGCGGCAGGCGGACTAAGCTTTCCTCGTCGGATAAGGGAGTGCGAATGTTCTACTGGATCATGAAGAACGTCGTCATTGGCCCGCTGTTGCTCTCGCTGTTTCGACCGTGGATCATCGGCCTGGAGAACATTCCGAAGACCGGTCCGGTCATTCTGGCCAGCAACCACCTGTCATTCATCGACTCGGTTTTTCTGCCGCTCGTCGTGCCGCGCCGCGTGGCTTTTCTGGCCAAGAGCGACTATTTCACCGGCACGGGGCTCAAGGGCTGGGCGACGCGGCAGTTTCTCACCGCGGCCGGACAGCTTCCCATCGACCGGTCGGGCGGCAAGGCCTCGGAGGATTCGCTCAACACGGGCCTGCGGGTTCTCGGCGAAGGCCGCATTCTCGGAATCTATCCCGAGGGCACCCGCAGCCCTGACGCCCGCCTGTATCGAGGTCGAACCGGCGTCGCGCGGATGGTGCTGGAATCGGGCGTGACGGTCATTCCGGTGGCTATGATCGATACCGAGAAGGCCATGCCGACCGGAACGCGGATTCCGCAGGTGCGTCGCATCGGTATCGTCATTGGCAAACCGCTTGACTTCACCCGGTTTGAGGGCATGGAGGGCGACCGGTTCGTGCTGCGCAGCGTCACCGACGAGCTCATGTACGAGCTGCAGCGACTCAGCACGCAGGACTACGTCGACGTCTACGCCTCGTCGGTCAAAGAAAAGCGGGCCAGCCTTTCGCGATAGGCTGGCGGAAGTGCTGTCTGCGCGTTGAGCGTTGCAGCACCTCATCCATTTCGGGTCGGTACGAGTTGCCGGTTCAGTATAGAAAACAGGAACCATCCCGTGGTAGACCCCACCGAACCCATCGTTGCCGCAGAAGCTTCTGTCATCACGGGTCTCGACCACTGGCGCACCCTGCCGATCAAGCAGCAGCCGACCTGGCCCGACGCTGGAAAGGTGGCTGCGGCATCCGCTGAGCTGGCCACCCAGCCGCCGCTCGTCTTTGCCGGTGAGGTCGACATTCTGCGCGACCGGCTCGCCCAGGCCGCTGGCGGACAGGGTTTTCTGCTGCAGGGCGGCGACTGCGCCGAGACGTTCAGCGGTGCCACGGCCGATCAGATTCGCAACCGGGTCAAGACCGTGCTGCAGATGGCCGTCGTGCTCACCTACGGTGCGTCGATGCCCGTGATCAAGATGGGGCGCATGGCCGGCCAGTTCGCCAAGCCGCGCTCAAGCGACTTCGAGACCCGCGGCGCCGTGACTCTGCCGGCGTACCGCGGCGACATCGTCAACGGTTACCCGTTCACCCCCCAGTCGCGCGAAGCCGACCCGGATCGGCTGGTCAAGGCGTACCACACCGCCGCCTCCACGCTTAATCTCATTCGCGCCTTCACGCAGGGTGGTTTCGCCGACCTGCGCCAGGTACACAGCTGGAATCAGGGCTTCGCCGCCAACCCGGCCAATCAGCGCTACGAAGGCCTGGCCAAGGACATCGACCGGGCGATCAAGTTCATGATCGCGTGCGGCGCTGACTTCGAGGCCATGCGACGCACCGAGTTCTACACCAGCCACGAGGGCTTGTTGATGGACTACGAGCGCCCGATGACCCGCATCGACTCGCGCACCGGCACGCCGTACAACACCTCGGCACACTTCATCTGGATCGGCGAACGCACCCGCGACCTCGATGGCGCCCACGTGGACTTCTTGTCGCGAGTGCGCAACCCGATCGGCGTCAAGCTCGGCCCGACCACCTCGGCCGACGACATGCTGCGCCTCGTCGACAAGCTCGACCCGAACCGCGAACCGGGCCGTCTGACCTTCATCACCCGTATGGGTGCCGGCAAGGTGCGGGATGCTTTGCCGCCGCTGCTTGAGGCCATCAAAACGAGCGAAGCGACGCCGCTGTGGGTCACCGACCCCATGCACGGCAACGGCGTCACCACGCCGACCGGCTACAAGACCCGTCGTTTCGATGACGTCGTCGACGAGGTCAAGGGTTTCTTCGATGCGCACCGTGCCGCGGGGACTCACCCCGGTGGAATTCACGTTGAGCTCACCGGCGATGATGTCACCGAGTGCCTCGGCGGGTCGGAGCACATTGACGAGGCCGCCCTGGCGACCCGCTACGAGTCGCTCTGCGATCCTCGCCTGAACCACACGCAGTCGCTTGAGCTGGCCTTCCTGGTTGCTGAAGAGCTCGCGGTCCGCTAGAGCCCCACGCATTCCGCACGCATTCCGTACGCATTCCCCACGCATTCCGCACGGGGCCCGGGCCCGGAACGTGGGCCCGAAAACGCTGCGCGGGAGCTACGCCAGTGCGCGGGAGTTGTTGCTTGGCCAGAAGTCCCGCGCAACACGACGCGCGGGAGCTACGCAGGTGCGCGCGAGTTGCGCCTCCCGCGCAGTGGCGCAGCTCCCGCGCATCGCGACGTTGGTGGTCACCTGGAGAGTGCGTGCTCCACGTCTGAGGCTGGACTTATCGCAGAAGCGTGGGTGCCTACGCTCCACGTATTTGGCCGCACTCCTTCGGTGACGTCCCGCCTTCCGCTTCTGGCCCGCGAGGCTAGGCCGAGAAGTTGATTTTGACGGTGGAACCCCTGGGAACTGATTGTCCGGGCCCCGGAGTGACCTTGGTCACGGTGAACAAGCCGGGTGCGGCATCGGCGAAAATGTTGTATTCCAGCTTCAGATCGGCGGCTTCGAGAATCGCTTTGGCGTCGCCCCACGACTTGCCGATGACATCAGGCACTATGACAGGCTCGGGGCCTCGGGAAATGACCAGGGTGAGGGTGGCACCCCCTCGAATGGTGCCGTCGGGTACCCGGGCGGTGATGACGTTGCCCTCGGAAACGGTGTCGCTATAGGTCTGCTCGCCCGACACCACGAGCAGGTTCTGACCGGCCAGAATGTCGGTGGCTTCGGCCACGGACTTGCCGTCGACGTTGGGAATGGCCCCGAGTGACACGACGAGGTTGACGGTCAGACCTTCGAAGTATTCGCCCCCGGCCGAGACATCGGCACCGTCGGTTTCTTTGCTCGCGGAGATGACGGAGCCCTCGGGCACGTCACCGTTGAAGACCGGGTCGATGCTGCCGACCACGGCTTTCAATTCGGTGATGACAGCGGATGCCTGCGCCTGCGTTGACCCGGCCAGGGCGGGGAGTGTGATGGGCTGCAACCCCTGGGAGACGATGACTGTGACCGTGCTGTCCTGCGGTACGCGGCTGCCGGTATCGGGATCGGTGCCGATGACGAGACCCTCGGCGATCGTGGCGCTGAAGGCGCCGCCCAGCTCGGGTTTCAGACCGAGCTCGGTCAGCTGGGACGAGGCTGCCTGCGGGGAAGCCGATGCGAAGTCGGGCACCACCACGTCGGACCCTGGGCCGGATCCGAAGTACCAGCCGGTTCCGCCAAGGGCCGCGGTGATGAGAATCACGAGTGCGAACAGCCAGAAGCCGCGGCGCTTGCGCTTGTCGGCTTTTTTGCTCAGCAGGTCGCCGCTGTCGGGCGGGCCGACCGGGCCGGTGCCGACCGGGTGGATGCCCAGCAGGGTCGCGGCGGGAGGTTTCGTGGGAGCGAGCCTGGCACGGAGAACCTGGGTTTCGGCATCCGCTACCGCGTTGACGCCGGTGCGCAGGCTGGTGGGCAGCACCATGGTCGACTGCAGGGTCAGTTCATGGGTGCCGCCGCGCACGAGCGCGCTCACATCGTGCAGTTGGTCGAGCATGACCCGGGCGTCACGGGGACGGTCTTCGGGGTCGCGTGCGGTGGCCCACAGTACAAGTTCGTCGAGTTCGCGGGGAACGGAGGCGACCTTGCTGCTCGGCATCGGAACCGTGTCGTTGGCGTGCTGGTAGGCGATCTGCATGGGAGCTTCACCCACATAGGGCTGCTCGCCGGTGAGCATTTCGAAGGTCATGATGCCGAGGGCATAGATGTCGCTGCGCGCGTCAGCGATGCCGCGGGTGACGAGTTCGGGGGAGAGATAGGCGATGGTGCCGAGGAGGGCCTGGCCCGTCGCCGTGTTGTTGTTGACCGCGCGGGCCAGGCCGAAGTCGCTGATCTTGATGCGTCCGTCGTCGGCGAGCAGCACGTTCTCCGGCTTGACGTCGCGGTGCACGATGCCCGCCTTGTGGGCAGCCGCGAGCCCGCTGAGCACGGCTTCGAGAATGTCGAGGGTTTGCTCGGGGGTGAGCCGGCCGTAATCCTTGAGCAGGTCACGCAGGGTGATGCCCGGCAGATATTCCATGACGAGGTAGGCCATATCGGCGTCTTGGCCCTGGTCGAACACGTTCACGACGTTGGGGTGGGCCAGTCGGGCGGCCGATCGCGCCTCCTGAATGAACCGGATCTTGAACGCGCTATCGTCGGCGAGATGGCCGTGCATGATCTTGATTGCGACGCGGCGTTCCAGGCGCAAGTCGGTGGCGAGGTAGACGGTGGCCATGCCGCCGCGCGCGATGCGCGAGCGCACTTGATATCGGCCGTCTATTAGACGGCCGATCATCGGGTCGGTCGAGGGAACGCTCACTCCTTGATTCTACGGAATTCGACGGCGGCACCGGCGCGCGGCGCGCAGGCTGCACGATCCCGGTCAGGGGTCAGGGGTCAGGGGTCGGTAGTCGGGGTCAGGGACCCGGCCACCGGTTCGAGCCCGCACGGGGGCTAGCCGATCTGGCTGACCCAGGCCAGTGCCGAGGTTTCCCACTTCGCGTAGTAGTCGGGGTACGCCGAAATCTGCACGGCTTGGGCCGCCTGGGTCACGGTCATCGATTCCCAGTCGGCGATGTCGAGCAGCCCCCGGGTCACGTTCGGGTTCGGGTTGCTCGTGCCGCCGAAGAAGGCGAGACTGGCCCACACCGGGTCCATCACCTGCTCCGGGGTACCCCAGCCGGCGCTCGGCCGCTGCTGGAACAGGCCGAGCGAATCCCGGTCGCCGTAGTCCACGTTGCGCAGCCCCGATTCCTGGGCCGCTGCGGCCAGTGCCACGACGAGACCGGCATTGCTCACTCCGACGCCCCGCCCGACCGAAACGATCGTTTGGGCGTTCTGCCGCATTTCCTCCGACATCGGGGTGACCACACCAGCCGTTGCGACCGTGATCGGTGCGGGGGCTGGCACCGTTGCGGTTGAAACGGACGCCGGTGCCGCGGTCAGCGGCAGGGTCAGCACCTGCCCGGGATAGATAATGCTCGACCAGCCGAGGCCGTTGGCGTCGAGCACCGCCTGCACGCTCACCCCAGACGCGTTGGCCACAGCGGCAATGGTTTCGCCGGAGGCGATCGTGTACGTGGCTGCTGCAGCGCCACTGGTCACGGGTGCGATGTACGCGGCCGACTCCATCGCGGGGGCTATGGTGAGAAGCACACTGTTACCGGGATAAATGACGCTGCTATCGGTCAGGCCGTTGGCTCCGAGAACATCAGCGGCCTTCAGGCCGTGGGCGGCGGCTATTGCGCTGATGGTGTCGCCGCTCTGCACTGTGTAGTTGTTCGGTACGGTGGAGTTGTTCGGTACGGCGCTAGCGGTTTCCGCTGGGGCAGCGGTCGGCGCCCCCGCCTGGGTCAGGGTCAGAACCTGGCCGGCAAAAATCAAGGCCCGGGAATCGAGACCGTTCAGCGCCAGCACGGTCGCCGTCGACAGGCCGAACCGCGCGGCGATGCCGCTCACGGTGTCGCCGTCCACGACCGGGTACAGGGCGGGCGCGATCTGCACGGCCTGGGCGACCGCTGCTACGGCGAGCACGGGAGTGGTCTCGGCGAGCTTGGACTCGAGCGGCTTCTTCGCCAGGGCCTGAGCCTGGGCGGGCGCGGCGAGGTTGAGGCTGATTGCGATCGTGCTGACGAGCACGATCGGCACGGTCAGTATTGCCGGCCGGGAACGCAGGTCGCTCGACTTCTTTTCCCGCCGCTTGGCAGTGTCATCAGCGCCAGCACCAGAAAAGGCGACGGCGACGCTCGCCTCGGGAAGGCCTGCGTTTCGTGCAGCGGACGCCGCGGCATCCGGTGTATTCGTTTTCACCCTGGTCGACATGGTGCTCCGTTCATTGCGCGTACCGGATCATTGTGCACAGAGAGTTCGTACAGCAACGTGGCGTCTGCAACAATCCCCACTGCGAGGTTTTCACAATTATCAGGGGGAGTCAATTGAACGGGTGGCACGAAATGGCACTGATCACGATAAAAAGCGCCCGGAGGTTTTGCCGCGGCCGCAAATCATGGGAAGCTTAACGAGTGAGTGATGTGTCTTCAGAGCCCGAGTGGCTTACTATTCCTGCCCTTGTCAACCTGCTCGGAATGAGCCAGAGCCGCGTGCGGCACCTGATCGACGACAAGTACCTGCTGGCCATCCGGCGGGACAACGTCGTATCGGTCCCTTCCCTCTTTCTACGTGACGGCGTTCCGGTACCCGAACTCCGCGGCACCCTTTTCGTGTTGGCCGACGACGGCTTCACCGACATGCAGGCCATGACCTGGCTGCTCGAGGTCGACGACAGCCTGGGTGTCCCCCCGATCGAAGCCCTCCGCGCCGGCCGTAAGGCCGAAGTGCGTCGGGTCGCCCAGGCCCTCGCCTGAACAGGCCTCACCCAGCCAAGGCCCTGCCTATACAGGCCCTGGCCAAACCAGAACGCGTTCCGGTCAGAACGTTCGGCGCGTCACCCGATCGGTGAGGTCCAGCAGTTTCTGCTGGGCCCCGGCACTGATGGGCGCTGTCTGCAGCGCTGCCAACGCCTCAGCCACCTGCGACTCGATGAGAGTCTCGACCCGGTCGATTGCGCCGCTGGCCGCAATCAGCTGCTGCAGCGCGCGAATCTGCGCGGCGTCGAGCGTGGGGTCACCGAGCTGAGCGTCGAGCGACGTGCGATCCGTGTCCTCGAGGCGCTCTCGAGCCAGCGCGATCAATACCGTGCGCTTGCCCTCGGTCAGATCGTCCCCGCTCGGTTTGCCGGTCAACGTGGCGTCGCCGAACACCCCGAGCAGGTCGTCGCGCAGCTGGTAGGCCATGCCGAGCGGCAGGCCGAACGCACGCAGCGAGGTCAGTTGTGCGGCCGAGGCGCCGGCCAGCGCCGCCCCGATCACCAGCGGGGCCTGAACGCTGTACTTGGCGGACTTGTACACGATCACCCGCAAGGCCCGATCGAGCAGCTCCGCCTCCGGCTGGGCGAGCCAGGCGCGTTCCTCCAGAATGTCGAGGTATTGCCCGGCCGTGACCTCGGTGCGCATGTGGTTGAACTCGAGGCGGGCTCGCCGGGCCGCGGCCCGATCGGTGAGTTCGTAGAGTCCTTCGTCGAGCAGTTCATCGCTCCAGCCGAGCAGCAGGTCGCCGAGCAGAATAGCCGACGCGCGACCGAACGAGACAGGGTCGCCGGCCCAGCCCTCACTCTGGTGCAAACTTTCGAACAGCTTGTGAGCGCTGGGGGCCCCGCGACGGGTGTCGGAATTATCGATGATGTCGTCGTGCACGAGCGCCGCCGCGTGAAAAATCTCGAGTGCGCTGGCTGCCGACACAACCGCCGCCAACCCGGCTGCTAAGGGCACCGCGGCAGCGGATGCTGCGCCCTCGTCGGCCGCACCGTCCACCGGTTCTCCCGCCGCTTTCTTGACTGGCTCGGGGCCCGATTCTGGGCCCGTTTGGGCGTCGCAATCGGGGAGCAGAATGCTCTGCGCACCCCAGTAACAAAACTGGGCTCGAAAGCGCTTTCCACCGCTGAGAAACTGCCGTGAGAAGTCGATTAGGGGAGTCAGATCGGAGCTGATCAGGGTCACAATTGGTTCGCGGGACATGAGGTACTCGTCGATGCGAGATTGAACCAAGTCGACCAGGCGTTTGCTTTCAGACACTCGTATAGCCTAGCCACCACGGCGGGGTTAGAATTGGGTAGATCGTTCGTACCCAGTTCGAACTTGTCAACCCACCCGCTCGATCCCGTAATGGAGGGAATGAGATGCCGCTTTCGGAACAGGAGCAGCGACTCCTTGAAGAGATGGAGCGCAGCCTCTATCACAACGATGCCGACTTTGTCGCAAGCGTTGGAGCTTCGCGACTTCGCCCGAACTATCGTTCCATTGCGATCGGCGTATTGCTTGCGGTCGCCGGCATTGTCGCCCTCATCGCGGGTGTTGCCATTGCGCAGCTCTGGCTCGGTATTCTCGGCTTCATCGTCATGTTCGGCGGGGTGCTCATCGCCGTGACGCCCGGCAGAGCCAATCCCTCCCTTCCGGGGCCGTCGTCACCGGGTCGTCGTCCAGCCCAGGCCAAGTCCAACCAGGGCTTCATGGAGCGCCTGAACGATCGTTGGGACCGCCGCCAGGATGGTCAGTAGCGCGACACCTCGGTAAACGCAGACCCTCCACCGTGCGTCCATAACTCAAGAATTCGCAGCCTGACAGGGCCGATCATCTGATCGGCCCTTTTTTTGTGCCCAAGAATGGGCCGGAAGCATCCATTCTGCGAAAAAATGCTCCATTCTCCTCCACCGATAATTTTCAATGAATTCGGGCTAATTTGTCGATTAACTCGCAAAATCGGTCCATTTTCTTAGGTTAGTGGTTGAAGGTGGAGTAAAGTGGAGCCACACCTGAATCTGGCCGGAAGAAAGGGGTGAGCGTGTTCCTTGGCACCTACGCCCCCCGGCTCGACGAAAAAGGTCGCATCATTCTTCCCGCGAAGTTTCGGGACGAACTCTCCACCGGTGTTGTGATGACGCGGGGACAGGAACACTGCATCTACGTCTTCAGCACCCGCGAATTCGAGACGCTGCACGACAAAATCCGCCAGGCGCCGGTCACGAGCAAGCAAGCTCGTGACTACCTCCGGGTGTTCCTGTCGGGTGCAAGCTCGGAAACACCGGACAAACAAAACCGCGTCACCATCCCCGGCAACCTCCGCAGCTATGCGGGACTTGACCGGGAACTGACCGTCATCGGTGCTGGCAGCCGAGTCGAGATTTGGGACAGCGAAGCGTGGGCAACGTACCTCGCCGAGCAGGAAACCTCGTACGCCAACACGACGGAGGAGGTGATTCCGGGACTCTTCTAGCCCCTGGCGCCTGACTCCCAGCCGTTTTCGCCCTGACACACTTCCCCGGTGCCAGGACGAAATGGAGGGGAATCAGGTCTCACGGACTATCCCGGCATTATGGCCAGCAATGATATTCACACCCCGGTACTGCTCGAACGGTGCGTCGAGCTGCTCGCTCCGGCGCTCACCAAGCCCGGCGCTGTGCTCGTCGATGCGACACTGGGCATGGGCGGCCACGCCGAAGCGATCCTGTCCCGCTTCTCCGGTCTGACCCTCGTCGGCCTCGATCGCGACACCGAGGCCCTCGCGATCGCCGAGGAACGCCTCAAGGGCTTTGGCGACCGGGTTCATCTCGTACACACCGTCTACGACGGTATCGGCGAGGCTCTCGATGGACTCGGCATCGGTGAGGTCGCCGGTGTGCTCTTCGACCTCGGCGTCTCCTCGCTGCAGATCGACCGCGTCGAACGTGGCTTCTCCTACTCAAAGGATGCCCCTCTCGACATGCGCATGGACGGCACCGCCGGCCTGACCGCCGAGAGCATCCTCGCCGATTACAGCGAACGCGATCTCAAGCGCATCTTTCAGGACTACGGCGAAGAGAAACTTTCCGCCCGCTACGCCAAGGCCATCATCGAGGCCCGCGAAACGGCTCCTTTCGTGCGCTCGGCGCAACTGGTCGACGTGATCACCAAGGCCACCCCGGTCGCCATTCAGCGCCTCGGTCACCCGGCCAAGCGGGTATTCCAGGCGCTGCGCATCGAGGTCAACCAGGAACTTGCCGTGCTCGAACGGGCCATTCCCGCCGCACTCGACCGCGTCGCCGTCGGTGGCCGCATCGTCGTCATGGCGTACCAGTCCCTCGAGGACCGCATCGTCAAGCGGGCCCTCGCCGCGGCATCCGGCTCCACAGCTCCCGCCGGCCTTCCGGTGGAACTGCCCGAACACAAACCACTCTTCACCCTGCTGCTGCGCGGAGCCGAACTGGCTTCCGACGAGGAGAAGGCCATCAACCCCCGCGCGACGCCGGTACGGCTGCGCGCCGCCGAACGACTGAGAAGGGCCGCCGCATGAGCGACAACCTGGCACGCGTGTCTTTCGCGGTTGAACGCGAACAGTTCGAAACTCCGGCACCGGCACATCGTGGGTTTCGTCTGGTCTCGTCGACGCCGAGCCCTCGGGCTCGGCCGCGCATCTTCTATGCCTTCACCGCAGTGGCTGGCATGGCCGCCATCATCGTCGCTCAGCTCCTGCTGAGCGTTGGCATCTCCCAGGGCGCTTACGAAATCTCGAGCCTGCAGTCGAGCCAGTCCGAGCTCGGCCGCACGGCCGCGAGCTTGAGTGAAGACCTCGTGCGGGTGTCGTCCCCGCAAAGCCTCGCCGCCAACGCCGAGGGGCTGGGCATGGTCAGCAACTCCGACCCCGTCTACCTGCGTCTGTCCGACGGCGCTGTTTTGGGCGCTCCGGCCTCGGCGTCGGGTTCGCAGGCCGGAGCGGCCAGCCTCGTTCCCAACGCCCTGCTGACCGGCAGCCCCCTGCTGTCCCAGCTGCCCGACGACGCGGCGGCGACGGCCGGCACCGTGGCCATTACGAGCGCTCCGGTAGTTCCTGCGGGACTCGCGGCGCCCACTACCCGATAGTTTCCCCGAGTCGACCAAGATGGGCAGATGAGCGTGCGCAACAGCAGTGCCCGAAACAACAACCCGACTAACTCACGGTCCAGCCGTCGGCGCACCTTTTTCACCATTGTCGTGCTGTTCGCAGTGATCGGCGTGTTCCTGGTGCGCTTGGTCGACATTCAGGTGGTGCAGGCCGATTCGCTCACCGCCGACTCCGTGGGAAACCGCTCGGT
Source organism: Cryobacterium sp. CAN_C2 (assembly GCF_015751745.1). Lineage (NCBI taxonomy): Bacteria > Bacillati > Actinomycetota > Actinomycetes > Micrococcales > Microbacteriaceae > Cryobacterium > Cryobacterium sp. CAN_C2. The sequence goes on along the minus strand of NZ_JADOUX010000006.1, from coordinate 107,770 downwards.
CGGCCAGGTGGTCTACGGTTCGCGGGGCGAGATCGTCGACACCAACGGTGTCGTGCTGGCCGGAACGGTCATGCGATACAACATCACCATGTCCCCGGTGAATGCGACACCATTCAAGCGCACCGTCGACGGCAAGAAGGTCGAGATCTCGGTGGCCGACGCTGCCGCCGAAATCGGTGCCGCCACCGGCCAAACCGGTGACGCCGTTCTGTTGACCATTGGGGCCGCCCTCAAGACCAACGCCAAGGCGAACTTTGCCTACGTCGCAAAGAAAGTCGACGTCGACGTTCTGCGCGCCGTGCAGGACCTGCACATTCCCTGGACCTATTCCGAAAACAGCCCGAGCCGGGTGTATCCGAACGGGGCCGTCGCTGGCAACGTGCTCGGCTTCCTGTCGGGGGAGGGCGTGCCGCAAGCCGGCCTCGAATCCGGGCAGGATGCCTGCCTGGCCTCCACCAACGGCTCGGAGACTTACGAAAAAGGCGCCGACGGCGTGCGTATTCCCGGCAGCAGTGTGACGAATACCGAAGCCGTCGACGGCGGCGACGTCGTCACCACCATCGACTCCGACCTGCAATGGTTCGTGCAGCAGACCCTCGCCGCGAGGGCGCAGGAAACCGGGGCCGCCTGGGCGACCGCGGTCGTGCAGGACGCCAAGTCCGGCAGGCTCCTCGCCGTCGCCGACTATCCCTCGGTCGACCCGAATAATGTCGGCGGCACCGAGAACCCGCAGAATCGCGGCTCCCGCGCCTTCACCCAGTCCTTCGAACCGGGCTCGACCTTCAAAGCGCTCACCGCGGCATCCGTTCTCGATGCCGGAGTTGCCACGCTCGATACCGGCATCGTCGCTCCGTACCGCTATCTGCCGGCCAACGGAGCCAATATCAACGACAGCCATCAGCACCCCGACCAGCACATGACCCTCACCGGCGTGTTGATCGATTCGAGCAACACCGGCATGTCCAAGTTCGGCGAACTGCTCACCAATCAGCAGCGTTTCGACTATATGAAGGCCTTCGGTGTGGGCACCGCGACCGAGACCGGTTTTCCGCGAGAAGATGGTGGAATCCTGCACCCGGCTGATGCGTGGGACAACCAGACCAGCTACGCGACCATGTTCGGGCAGGGCCTCACCACGAGCGCTCTGCAGGTAGCGAGCATCTACCAGACCATCGCCAACGACGGTGTACGCATGCCGGTGCAGCTGGTGGAGGGCTGTCGGCAGGCCGACGGCACCCTGACAAACGTGCCCAACGGGACCGGCACCCGGGTGCTGTCCGAGACGGCGGCGAACAAAACGAGCGATGTGCTCGAGATGGTGTACCAAAAGAGCTGGGTGGCCAGCAAATGGAACATTCCCGGCTATCGGGTCGCCGCGAAGACCGGTACCGCGCAGATGCCGGACGGCAAGGGTGGGTACTCCAAAGGGTATCTGGTGTCGGTGTCCGGGTTCGCTCCGGCCGACGATCCGCAGTATGTCGTCTCGGTCAGCATCGCCGACCCTGTTAAACTGAACACATCTGCCGCACCGGCTCCGGTTTTCCAGGAGATCATGAGCCAGGTGTTGAAAAAGTACCGGGCGGTTCCCTCAGGCGCGACTGCGCCTGACCTCCCTTCCACCTGGTAAGAAAGCGAGCCCTACGTGTCTGAATTGGCGCCGTCGGCTCTCCGTCCCGAGCATCCCGTACCGCGGTCGTTGTCAGGATTGGTTGCCGAATTTAATCTGGAACTACGTGGAGACATCGACGGTCTCGAAGTCACCGGTGTGAGCCTGAGCTCACGCACGGTGCAACCGGGCGACCTCTATGTCGGCGTTCCCGGCCAGCACCTGCACGGTGCCACCTTCGCCGCTGCGGCCGCCGAGGCCGGCGCCGTGGCCATTCTCACCGACAAGGCGGGCGGGCTGCTCGCCGCGGCCAGCGGTCTGCCCGTGCTCGTGACACCGGATGCCCGCGCCGCGCTCGGCGCGGTATCCGCCTGGATCTACCGCACCCACGACAACCCGGCGACCCTGTTCGCGGTCACCGGCACCAACGGTAAAACCAGCGTCGTCTACCTGCTCTTCGGTATTCTGAACCAGCTCGGCATCGTCTCCGGGCTCACCTCCACCGCCGAACGCCGCATCGGCGACCTCGCCGTCACGAGTGCACTCACCACGCCCGAGGCCAGCGAACTGCACGCCCTGCTCGCCCGTATGAACGAGGCCGAGGTGCGCGCGGTCGGCATCGAGGTATCGGCGCAGGCACTCACCCGTGACCGGGTCGACGGGCTCGTCTTCGATATCGCCGCGTTCACCAACCTCAGCCACGATCACCTTGACGACTACGCCGCGATGGACGACTACTTTCAGGCCAAGTTCGAGCTGTTCCAGCCGGACCGCTCGCACCGTGGCGTGGTCACCATCGACACCGAATGGGGTCGCCGACTGGCCGACGAATGCCGCATCCCCGTGACGACCATCACCAACAGCGCCGACGTTGACGCCGACTGGCGCATGACCGTGGTGGGCGAAACCGCCACCCACACCGACTTCGTGCTCGACGGTCCTGACGGCCGCCGCCTGCACACCCGGGTGCCGCTGCTCGGCTGGTATATGGCCGCCAACGCCGCCCTGGCCATCGTCATGCTCGTCGAAAGCGGAGTCGACCTCTCCGCGATCCAACACACGCTGAATCGCGACGGCGGCATTGTCGCGTTCATTCCCGGACGCGCCGAGCGTATCTCCGGTGATCGCGGCCCGCTCGTCTTCATCGACTACGGTCACAGCCCCGACGCGTTTCTCAACACGCTCGCGGCCCTGCGCAAATTCACCCCCGGCAAACTGATCATGCTGTTCGGCGCCGACGGTGATCGCGACACCACCAAACGCGCCGATATGGGCAGGATCGCCGCAGAGGGCAGCGATATCGTGATCGTGACCGACTTTCACCCGCGGTTTGAAGACGCCGCGAGCATCCGTGCCGTTCTGCTTGTGGCAGCGCGCGAAGCCGTGCCAGACGGCGAGTTCTACGAGGTGGCCAACCCCCGTGCGGCATTCCGCACGGCGTTGTCACTCGCACACGAAGGAGACACCATTCTGTACGCCGGCCCAGGCCACGAGGACTTCCACGAGGTACAAGGCGTGAAACTGCCGTATTCGGCCCGGGATGATTCCCGCCAGGCGCTGCGCGACGCGGGGTGGCTGTAAATGATCGCCCTCTCCCTGGCCGACATCAGCCAGGCCGTCGACGGTGCGTTGCACCTCACCGACGCCGCATCGCCCACTGACCTGGTTGACGGTTCGGTTCAGACCGACTCCCGGCTGATCGAGCCCGGCTCCATCTTCGTCGCCAAGCCCGGCGCGGTCACCGACGGGCACCTGTTCGCGCCCGTCGCCGCCACACACGGTGCCGCGCTGCTCATCGTGGAACGATTGCTCGACCTCCCGGTCACCCAGATCGTCGTCGCCGACGCCGTCGCAGCGCTCGGCGCCCTGGCCGCCGCGGTCGTCGCCCGGGTGCGCGCCGGAGGGGCACTCAAGGTCGTGGCCGTCACCGGTTCCAACGGCAAGACCACGACCAAGAATCTGCTGCGCGGCATGTTCGAACGGGTCGGGCCCACCGTCGCCCCGCGCGGTTCCTTCAACAACCAGGTCGGTGCGCCGATGACGATGCTCGAGGTGACGTTCGACACCCGGTTCCTCGTGATCGAGATGGGGGCCAGCAGCGAGGGCGCCATCGCGCATCTCGTGCGCCTGGCCCGGCCCGACGTCGGCATCGTGCTCACCATCGGCCTCGCCCACGCCGGCGAGTTCGGCGATCTTGAGGCCACCGTACGGGCCAAATCCGAAATGGTCACCGACCTGCTCGAAACGGATGTCGCGGTGCTCAACGCCGACGATCCACGCGTCGCGCAGATGGCCGCGCTCACCCCCGCCCGTATCGTGCGCTTCGGCGAATACGGCCGGGTCGACGTGCGCGCGAGCGACCTCCACTCCAGCCGCACCGGAACAACCTTCACCCTGCACCTCGCGAGCGGGCAGAGCGCTCCGGTCGTGTTCAAGGTGCTCGGTGAGCACCACGTCATGAACGCCCTCGCTGCCGCCGCCGCCGCCGAGGTAGTCGGAGTCGCCCTCGGCGACATCGTCGATGCACTGCAAGCGACCACCCGGGCCGAACGCTGGCGCATGGAGGTGCTCGGCGGCAAAGATGATGTCACCGTCATCAACGACGCCTACAACGCGAGCCCCGACTCGATGAGCGCCGCACTCAAGACCCTCGCGCAGATCGGCACGCCCGGCCGACGCACCATCGCGGTGCTCGGCGAGATGGCCGAACTCGGTGAACTGGCCGGAGAGGAGCACGATCGCATCGGACTGCTCGCCGTGCGCCTCAACATCTCCCAGATGATCGTGGTCGGCCCAGCAGCCCGCCGCATGCACATCAGCACCATCAACGAGGGATCCTGGGACGGCGAGTCGGCCTATGTCGACACGCCGGACGAAGCCTTCGATCTGGTGCGAAGGATCGTGAATCCGGGGGACACTGTACTCGTGAAGTCGTCCAACTCCGCGGGCCTGCGATTCCTCGGCGATCGACTGGGAGACTTGTTCTCGTGAGAGTCCTTCTGCTGTCGGGTGCTTTTTCGCTCGCATTCACCCTGTTTCTGACGCCGCTGTTCATTCGATTGTTCAAGAAGTTCGGCTGGGGCCAGTTCATTCGCGACGACGGCCCCAAGAGTCACCACGCCAAGCGTGGCACCGCCACCATGGGCGGCATCATCATTATTCTGGGCGTGCTGATCAGCTATTTCACTGCCATGCTGATCGAACAACGGCCGTTCACCCCGTCGCCGCTGCTGGTGCTGTTCATGATGGTCGGACTCGGGCTCGTCGGTTTTCTCGATGACTTTCTGAAGACCCGCAACCAGCGCAGCCTCGGACTCGGCGGCTGGTCCAAGGTGCTCGGCCAGGTCATCGTCGCCGGCGCCTTCGGCGTCCTGTCGCTGCAATTCGCCGACCGCAACGGCCAGACACCGGCCTCGACCAGCATCTCGTTCATTCGCGACCTTCCTCTGGATTTCATGAAGCTCGGCACCGTCATCGGTATCGGTATCTTCCTGATCTGGATCTGCCTCATCGTCGCCGCGACCTCGAACGGCGTCAACGTCGCCGACGGCCTCGATGGTCTCGCCACCGGGTCGCTCATCTTCGCCATCGGATCCTTCGTCGTAATCGGCTTCTGGCAGTCCAACCAGAGCTGCTTCGGGGGTGCGGATGCCGCTGACCAGTACAAGTGTTATCTGGGGCCAGACTCCTTCGACCTGGCGATCGTCGCCGCCACCATCGTTGGCGGCCTGATCGGATTCCTCTGGTGGAACACCTCGCCGGCCAAGATCTTTCTCGGCGACACCGGCTCACTCGCCCTCGGCGGCGCCCTCGCCGCCCTTGCGATTCTCAGCCGCACCGAACTGCTGCTCGTGCTCATCGGCGGCCTGTTCGTGATGGAAGCCGGGTCGGTGATCGTGCAGCGGGCGTACTTCAAAATCACCCACGGTCAGAGAATCTTCCTCATGAGTCCGATCCACCACCATTTTGAACTCAAAGGCTGGGCCGAAGTCACGGTCGTCGTGCGGTTCTGGATCATTGGTGGCCTGCTCGTCGCCGCCGGCGTCGGATCGTTCTACCTCGAGTGGTTGTCGCGCTAGTGACCGTTGACGACATGGCCAACGAACGCCTGAACGGGCTCACCAGCTGGCACGCGGACTGGACAGGCCTCCGCGTTGCCGTACTCGGCCTCGGCGTGACCGGCTTCGCTGCAGCCGACACCCTCGTCGAATTGGGCGCCGACGTGCTCGTGCTCGCGTCGCCCGGCCCCGACGAACGATTCGATCTGCTCACCGTGCTCGGGGTGCCATTCGTGCAGGCGGACCTGCGCGAGGTGCCTGCAGAGCTCGCGGCGCAGCATCCGGAATTGATCATCGTGTCACCCGGCTTTCACCCCGACCACCCGCTGCTCACGTGGGCGGCCGACCATGCGGTACCGGTCTGGGGCGATATCGAGCTGGCCTGGCGGCTGCGCGATAAAGTCGGTACCCCCGCCGAGTGGATGCTCGTCACCGGCACCAACGGCAAGACCACCACCGTGCAACTCACCGCCACGATGCTCGCCGCCCACGGCAGCCGCGTCGCCCCCTGCGGAAACATCGGCGTGCCCGTGCTCGACGCCATCCGTGACCCGCAGGGCTGGGATGTGCTCGTCGTCGAATTGTCGAGCTACCAGCTGCACCATCTGCCGCACAGCGGCCCCGGCGCGCTTGCGCCCTGGGCGAGCCTCTGCCTCAACGTCGCCGACGACCACCTGGACTGGCACGGAACGGCTGCGGCCTATCGCGCAGCCAAGGCCACCGTCTACCTGAACACCGCGGTCGCCTGCGTCTACAATTTAGCGGATGTCGCGACCCTTTCGATGGTGCAGCAGGCCGACGTGCAGGACGGCGCCCGGGCGATCGGTTTCGGACTCGGCGTTCCGGGACCGAGCGAGTTGGGCATCGTCGACGGCATCGTCTGCGACCGGGCCTTTCTCGAGGACCGGTTCGAACGCGCCCTCGAGCTGACCACCGTGCCGCACCTCGTCGCCGCCGGGCTCGGTGCCCCGCACGTGATCATGGACGTGCTCGCCGCGAGCGCCCTCGCCCGGTCCTTTGGTGTGCTGCCGGAGACCATTCACACGGCGCTCGAAACCTTTCACCTCGACGCGCACCGCATCGAGACCGTCGCAATCGGCGACGGCGTGGAGTGGGTTGACGATTCCAAGGCCACCAATCCGCACGCCGCCGACGCGTCGCTGGCCGCCTACGAATCCGTCGTCTGGCTGGTCGGCGGACTGCTCAAGGGGGTCGACGTCGACGCCCTCGTGCACAAGCACGTCGGTCGGCTGCGAGGTGCGATCATCATCGGCGTCGATCGACTGGCATTACGGCAGGCATTCGCGCGACACGCCCCGGACCTGACCGTGTTCGAGATCGACCCGGACAACACTGAACAGGTGATGACGCGGGCGGTGCGGTTGGCCGCCGAACTCGCTCGCGCCGGTGACACAGTATTGCTCGCACCGGCCGCCGCATCAATGGACCAGTTCGAGAGCTACGCCGAACGCGGCCGGCTTTTCAATCAGGCAGTACACGACTTCTTGGGCAGGTGACGCGGATGGTACAGGTGCCCCGCGACCCCGCGTCCCGCACCAGGTCGGCCGCGCAGGCGGAGCGCACCACGGCGGCGTCCCGCCCTGCTGCGGCGTCCCGCCCTGCTGCGGCGTCCCGCCCCGCTGCCGGGCGCCCGTCGCGAGCAGCCAACAAGCCGGCCGAGCCGGAAACGCCGAGCGGGCCATCCGTTCGGATCAACCTCGGTCGGGTCTTCAAAGCTGAGGGCGGCAACTACTTTCTGCTGCTCGGCACGACCCTGTTCCTGGTCATTTTCGGCCTCGTCATGGTGCTGTCGTCGTCGTCGGTGGACTCCTTCTTGGCCGACATGGGCTTCTTCGGCGGTCTGCTGCGTCAGGGTATGTTCGCGCTGATGGGTATTCCGCTCATGCTCGTCGTCAGCCGGCTGCCGCTCGCGTTCTGGCGGCGCGTGGCCTGGCCGTCGATGCTGATCACCTGCTTCTTTCAGTTTCTCGTGGTGGCCACCGGGCTCGGCCGCGGCACCGGCGGCAACACCAACTGGCTGAACATCGCCGGCGTTCAGTTTCAGCCGTCCGAGGGCATCAAGGTGGCCCTGATCATCTGGCTCGGCATGATCCTCTCGCACAAGCAGAACCAGCTCGACGACTGGAAGCACGTGTTCATTCCGGTGTTCGGGGTCGGCGGCGGCGCCGTTCTGCTCGTCATGATCGGCGGCGACCTCGGAACCGTCATGATCATGGCCGGGATTCTGTTCGGCGCCCTGTTCTTTGCCGGCGTGAAACTGCGCCTACTCGCCGTGCCGCTGCTGGTCGGCGTGGCCGGTGTCGTCGCCCTGGCCATTCTGAGCCCCAACCGCATGACCCGCATCATGAGCTTCCTCAACGAGGGCTGCACCCAGCTGAGTGGGGAGATCTCCAGCAGCTGCTGGCAGCCGCTGCACGGCACCTGGGCGCTGGCCAACGGCGGAATCCTCGGCGTCGGGCTTGGCAATTCCAAGGCCAAATGGTCTTGGCTACCCGCCGCCGACAACGACTACATCTTCGCCATCATCGGCGAAGAGCTCGGCCTGATCGGGTGCATCGTCGTGCTGGGCATGTTCATTCTGCTGGCCTTCGCCTTCCTCCGCATCATGCGAACGGCCACGACCGTGCAGGCGAAGGTCTCGACCGCCGCCGTCATGGTCTGGATCATCGGCCAGGCCTTCGTGAACATCGGCGTGGTGCTCGGAGTGTTCCCCGTGTTGGGCGTGCCGCTCCCGTTGATCTCGGCCGGTGGCACCGCTCTGCTGACCACCCTCGTCGCGATCGGTATCGTGCTCTCCTTTGCGCGCGGCGACCGCTCGAGCGACCCAACTCCTGACTCCATCGAGGCTGAACGGGCATGACCACGTACCTTCTGGCCGGCGGCGGAACCGCCGGTCACGTCAACCCCCTGCTCGCGCTCGCGGACCGAATCCGCGCCACCGAAGCGGATGCCACGGTGCTGGTTCTCGGCACGGCTGAGGGTCTCGAGGCGCGCCTGGTTCCCGCCCGCGGTTACGAGCTCATCGTCGTGCCCCGGGTGCCGTTTCCGCGCCGTGCGAATCTTGCGGCCCTGCGCTTTCTGCCGCGGTTCACTGCAGCGGCGCGGGCGGTGAGCGACATCATCCGTTCGCGCCACGTGGACGTGGTCGTCGGTTTCGGCGGCTACGTCTCCACGCCGGCCTACCTCGCTGCCCGGCGCGCCGGGGTTCCGATCGTCATTCACGAGGCGAACGCAAAGCCAGGGCTGGCCAACAAGCTCGGCGCTCGCCTGACCCGGCACGTCGGTGTCGCCTTCGCCGGTACTCCGATTCGGCACGCCCGGTTCGTCGGCATGCCGCTCCGGCCCGAAATCGAACAGCTCGACCGCGCGGCGGCCCGGCCCGAAGCCCTGGCTTTCTTCGCTCTCCTGCCCGACCGGCCCGTTCTTCTTGTCACCGGCGGATCGCTCGGAGCGCGCCGGCTCAACGCCACGATGGTCGCTGCGGCGCCCGCACTCATCGCTGCGGGCTGGCAGGTGCTGCACATCACCGGCAGTGCGGCCGAGGTCACCGACCCCGAGCTACCGCACTACCACCTGGTCGTCTACTGCGACCGGATGGATCTCGCCCTCGCCGCGGCTGATGTCGCCGTGACCCGGGCGGGAGCAGCGACCGTGAGCGAACTGTGCGCGCTCGGCATTCCCGCCGTGTACGTGCCCTACCCGGTCGGCAATGGAGAACAGCGTTTCAATGCCGCGCCCGTGCTGGCAGCCGGAGGGGGCCTGCTGATCGACGACACAGACTTCGTGCCGGCCTGGGTTCAGGGCGAGCTGGTGACCCTGTTGGGTGACCGGGCGCGGCTGGAGGTGATGGCGTGGGGGGCGGCATCCGTTGGCGCACTCGACGGAACGGCCCGCATGCTCGACCTGGTCCACGAGGCGCTCGCGTCGTGATCGTCAGGCCGCACGCGTAACGTAGTGCCCGCACCATCTGTTTCACAACTCATTAACTGCAATCGAGAAGAGCGCACCACCGTGATCAAACCAGACCTCACTTTGACCATTCCCGACAACCTCGGAGTGGTGCACTTCGTGGGCATCGGCGGATCCGGCATGAGCGGCATCGCTCGCTTGTTTGTGAACCGTGGCTTCACGGTCACCGGCTCCGACGCGAAGGATTCGCCCAACGTGCAGGCGCTCCGCGACCTGGGCGCGACCGTGTTCATCGGGCACGACGCGGCCAATGTCGGCAACGCCGACACGCTGGTAGTCACCGGGGCGCTCTGGCAGGACAACCCCGAGTATGTGCTCGCGGGCGAACGCGGCCTCCCGGTGCTGCACCGCGCCCAGGCCCTGGCCTGGCTCATTCGCGAGCACCGGCTCGTCGCGGTGGCCGGCGCGCACGGTAAGACCACCTCAACGGGCATGATCGTCACCGGTCTGCTTGGTCTCGGCCGGGAACCCAGCTTCGTCAACGGCGGCGTGATCGAATCGCTCGGGGTCAGCTCCGCGAGCGGAGCCGACGACCTGTTCGTGGTCGAAGCCGACGAATCCGACGGCTCCTTTCTGCTGTATCACACGGCGGTCGCCCTGGTCACGAACGTCGACCCCGACCACCTCGACCACTACGGCTCGCTCGAAGCGTTCGAGGCCGCGTTTGTCGAGTTCAGCCGCAACGCGAGCGAGCTCGTCGTCATCTCCTCCGACGACGTCGGTGCGGTGCGCGTCACCGCGACCATCACCGCGAGCATGAGTGAAGCGGATGCCGCCGCCCGTGTGATCACGTTCGGCGAGCACCCCGATTCCACCGTCCGCGTGCACTCCATCACCACGACCGGACCGGTGAGCTTCAGCGTCGCCTGGCGAGGCCAGGATTACAGCGCCACCCTGCGCATCCCCGGCAAACACAACGCCATCAACGCGGCTGGCGCCTTCGCCGTTCTGGTCGGCCTCGGCTTCGACCCCGCAGCCAGCCTTGCCGAGATCGCCGGCTTCGGCGGCACCCAGCGCCGGTTCGAACTGCACGGCACGGTCGGCGGCGTCAGCGTGTACGACGACTACGCCCACCACCCGACCGAGGTCGCCGCCGCTCTCGCGGCGGCCCGCACCGTTGTCGGCGAGGGCCGCATCATCGCGGTGCACCAGCCGCACCTATACAGCCGCACCCGCCTGTTCGCGCGGGAATTCGCCGAGACCCTCGAGACTTTCGCCGACCAGACCATCGTGCTCGGCGTCTATGGCGCCCGCGAAGACCCCGAGCCCGGCGTGACCGGTGCGATCGTCTCCGAGCTGTTCCGCGACCCGTCCCACGTCGCCTACGTGCCCGACTGGCAGGATGCCGCCGACTACCTGGCCGGCATCGCCCGCGACGGCGACTTCGTCGTGACCCTCGGCTGCGGCGACGTCAATCGCATCGTGCCCCAGCTGCTCGCCTCGCTCGAAAAGGTCCGCGGATGAGGCGGCGGTGAGGCGGCCGGCCGGCTTCGACAGCCCGGCCCCGTCCACACCCGAGCCGGCTCGCAAGCCGAGTCGCAAGCCGACTTCTTCGTCGATTCAGGGCTCGAAACCGCCCCGAGCCAAGCCGGCTTCGGCACCGCACGACGAATCTGACCGGGAAAGCGCCACCGCGCCGCACTCAGACCAGCGGAATCCCGACACGGCGACGGCGAAGAACACCCGGGGCGGCGTTGTCGCCGCCCCGAAACGCACGTCGAAACCCTTCGATCCCTCCGACACGACGACGGAACCGATCGTGCTCGCCGGGAAAGTCGCATCTGATTCGTCGATCACGGTGGTTCCCGTGCCGATTGTCGCTACCGCAGCTTCCGCACCTCCTGCGGCCCCTGCAGCGAAGGGACAAACGACCGATGAGTCCCCCGGTGCTTCGGCGGGAGCCCGTGCGGCACGGTCCGTGCTGCGCGCGGCCCAGCGTGCCCGCAAACGCTTCGAACGCGCCGAGGTGCGACGGTTCACCGGACGCACCCGGCGTCGGCGCACGGCGTGGATTCTTGGTGTCGGTACCGTTGGTCTCGCTTTCGGCCTCATTATCGGTGCCGCCTACTCGCCGCTGATGGCACTCGGCACGATCGAGGTCGTCGGCACCAACCGCATTCCGGCCGGAGACGTGTCGGCGGCCCTGGCCGACCAACTCGGAACCCCGCTGCCCCTCATTGATGGCGATGTGGTCAAAAGCGAACTGTCGAAGTTCACGCTCATCCAGAGCTATGTCACCGAAAGTCGCCCGCCCGGCACACTGGTAGTGCGCATCGTCGAGCGGGTTCCGGTCGGCGTGTTGGCCGGCCGGACCGGCTTCGATCTGGTCGATGCCGCCGGCGTCGTCATCGAAACGACGCCGGAACGAAGCCCAGGCTACCCGTTGATCGACGCGCCGAACGGAATCGGCAGTGCTGGGTTCAAGGCGGCCGCCGCGGTCCTTGCCGTGCTGCCCGGCAGTATCCGCACCCAGTTGGATTTGGTGACCGCGGTGACAACGGATGACGTCACCCTCAATCTGCTCGGCGGCGAACGGGTGGTCTGGGGCAGCCCGGAGAAGTCCGAGTACAAGGCCGTCGTGCTCGCCGCTCTTCTTATCGGGCACCCGGCCGGCACCGTCAACGAATACGACGTCTCCTCGCCCGACAGCGCCGTGCTGCGCTAGTTTGCAACGGATTCAGAGAGATCTTCGCGACACGCGGGCGCGCCTCCCCAGCGACGCGCCGTGCCCGCATACTTTCGTAATCAGGAATTGCATACTCAGCATAACTTTAAACTTCGACTAGAGGTTTAGGGTTCCACCCGGAGGCCGGACGTGTCAAACAATCAAAATTATCTAGCCGTCATCAAGGTTGTCGGTATCGGCGGTGGCGGCGTCAACGCCGTCAACCGCATGATCGAACTGGGTCTGCGCGGTGTCGAGTTCATCGCCATCAATACGGATGCCCAGGCTCTGTTGATGAGCGACGCCGACGTCAAGCTCGACGTCGGTCGTGACCTCACCCGCGGACTTGGTGCCGGCGCTGACCCCGAGGTGGGTCGCCGCGCCGCCGAGGACCACGCCGAAGAGATCGAAGAGGCCCTCGCCGGGGCCGACATGGTCTTCGTCACCGCCGGTGAAGGTGGCGGGACCGGAACCGGTGGCGCCCCCGTCGTGGCCCGGATCGCCAAGTCGATCGGCGCGCTCACCATCGGTGTTGTCACCAAGCCGTTCGGCTTCGAGGGCAAGCGTCGCCAGGCTCAGGCCGAGACCGGTGTCGCCTCGCTCAAGAACGAGGTCGACACTCTCATCGTCGTGCCCAACGATCGCCTGCTCGAAATCAGCGACCGCGGCATCAGCATGCTCGAGGCCTTCGCGACCGCTGACCAGGTGCTCCTGGCCGGTGTGCAGGGCATCACCGACCTGATAACCACCCCCGGCCTGATCAACCTCGACTTCGCCGACGTCAAGTCGGTCATGCAGGGCGCCGGCTCGGCCCTCATGGGTATCGGTTCCGCTCGTGGCGCCGACCGTGCGATCAAGGCGGCCGAACTCGCCGTCGCCTCGCCCCTGCTCGAAGCGAGCATCGACGGCGCCCACGGCGTTCTCCTGTCGATCCAGGGTGGATCCAACCTCGGCATCTTTGAGATCAACGACGCGGCCCGTCTCGTGCAAGAAGCCGTGCACCCCGAAGCCAACATCATCTTCGGTGCCGTCATCGACGACACCCTGGGTGATGAGGTGCGGGTCACCGTCATCGCCGCCGGCTTCGACGGCGGCGAGCCCGGCGCCAAAGCGGTCGAGGTGCGGCGTGCCGACCTCGTCGCTGCGGGAATTGCGGCCGGTGCCGGTTCGGCCATGGCCGGTGCGACAGCATCCGCTGGCAGAGCCAAGGGAGCCCCGGCGACCGACTCGGGCAGCTACAGTGATGGCGAGCTCGCTGCCTCCGTCTGGGGCGGCTCCGACGCCGCCAACGGCGTGACCGTGGCCGACCCGGCCTTTGAAGAAGAGGCCGACGACCTGGATATCCCCGACTTTCTCAAGTAGGTCGAGTTCCAGCAGCCCCGGGGCCGACGCCAGTCGTGTCGACCCCGGGAAGCATCGTTTTCTCCGCACGTAACGAACAGAGCAGCATAAGCATGGCACTTCATGACGCGGCATCCTCCGAGACGCCCCCGGGCGATCTGGCTTCCCGTCTGGGCGCGGTGCACAACGGCATTATCGACGCCGCACGCGAGGCCGGGCGCGACCCGGCCGACATCACCATGATCGTGGTTACCAAGTTTCATCCGGTGTCACTGATCGAAGCGCTCTATGCCCTCGGCGTGCACCACGTGGGGGAGAACCGGCACCAGGAAGCGCAGTCCAAGGCTGCGTTGCTCGCCGATCTCGACTTCACCTGGCATTTCGTCGGTCAGGTGCAGGGCAAGAAGGCCCGCCAGGTTCGCGCCTACACCGACGTCATCCACTCGGTCGATCGTGAGTCTCTGGTGACCGCGCTCGGCTCGGAGGAATCGAGCATCGACTGTTTTATTCAGGTCAACCTCACCGATGACGCGGCCCGCGGCGGCGTGGATCCGCTGAACCTGCCGGCCCTGGTCGAGCGTGTTCTCGCCACGCCGGGCCTCGAACTGCTCGGGATCATGGCTGTCGCTCCGCTCGGTGCTGAACCTCGCCGGGCCTTCGCTCGCGTGCGCGAACTCGGCGAACAGGTTCGCACACAAGCGCCGACGGCCACCGCACTGTCCATGGGTATGAGCCAGGACTACGCGGCGGCCGTGCTCGAAGGGGCGACACACCTAAGAATTGGCGCCGCAATCACCGGCAATCGCCCGGTGCTCGGTTAATCTCGAAGTAGCAAACCAACACGGAGGTCGACATGTCCAACCCGCTCAAGAAAACCATGGTCTACCTGGGTCTGGCAGACGAAGAGCTGGAGTACCAGGCACCCGCCGGTGCCCAGGGTGCTGCCAACAACGGCTCCACCAACCACGTGTCCGCCGTTCCGGCACGGGGGCACGACAATGCGCCGCACGGCAATACCGCCCACGCCAACGCGGCCCAGAACTCTGCCGGTCGTGCACCGGTCACCCCCCTGCGCAAGACATCGACCCCCCAGAATGTGGCTGCGTCTGAAATGAATGAAATTCTCACGGTTCACCCGCGCGCCTACAAAGACGCCCAGATCATCGCCGAATCGTTCCGCGAAGGCATCCCGGTCATCATCAACCTGTCGCAGATGAGTGACGGCGATGCGCGCCGCCTCATCGACTTCGCGAGCGGCCTGTCGCAGGGGCTGTACGGCAAGATCGAGCGCGTCACTGCCAAGGTCTTTCTGCTCTCGCCGTCCCACGTCGTCGTCTCCGGCGACAGCACCACCGACGAGGGCGCAGAGGACAGCTCCTTCTTCGCGCAAGGCTAGACTCAAGTGTGACTGGTATACCGATCCTGGGGAATCTTCTCTATTTCCTGTTCTTCATGTACTTCCTCGTGCTCTGGGGTCGATTCATCATTGATCTCGTGCGCGGTGTCAACCGGGGGTGGCGGCCGCAGGGCTTCCTGCTCGTGGTCGTCGAGTTCGTCTACACGCTGACCGATCCGCCGGTACGTTTCTTCCGCCGCTTGATCCCGCCGCTTCGCATCGGGCCCATCGCTTTGGATTTCGGCTTCACCCTGACGATGCTGTGCTGCATCATTGGCATGTCTCTGTCCGGCTTACTGTAATCGCCCGACCGGGGCATGTATTCTTAATGGATGACTGGTTCGCCGTGAGCCTGTACTCGCTCGTCGACAGCCCGTAATCAATCCAATACTTGAGTCACCAAGCGGTTCAAGTCAGTCAAATGTTCACATTAAATATAAGTTTTGAGGGTGGAAAGCCATGGCGTTAACTCCGGAAGATGTAGTCAACAAAAGGTTCCAGTCGACCAAGTTTCGTGAGGGTTACGACCAGGATGAGGTCGACGACTTTCTCGACGAGGTCGTAGTCGAACTGCGTCGCCTGACCAAGGAGAACGAGGAACTACGCGGCCAGGTCGGCTCTGATGCCGCGCCCGCAGCCGAGTCCGCTTCGGTCGCCGCCGTGGTGCCTGAGCCGGTAGCGGCCGTAGAACCCGTCGCCGCTCCGGTTGCCGCCGTTGCCGCCGCGCCGATCGACGAGACGGCCGGCACGACCAACCTGCTGCAACTGGCTCGCCGCCTGCACGAAGAGCACGTGAAGGAAGGCGCCGAGAAGCGCGACGCCCTGATCGCCGAAGGCCACGCCACCGCGGCACGCGTCATTGCCGAAGTAGAGACCCAACAGCGCGTTCAGCTGCAGAAGCTCGACCAGGAGCGTTCCACGCTCGAAGGCAAGATCGACGAACTGCGCACGTTCGAGCGCGAGTACCGCCTGAAGCTCAAGAGCTACATCGAGGGACAGCTGCACGACCTCGATGCAAGTTCGGTCGGCTCCACGGCCGATGCCGGCAACACGCCGAAGCCCAGCTTCCAGGGTTTTGGAGCCTAGGGCACGAACGAAGAAGCGTTCGCGAGCGCTTATCGTTCTAGCCCTCGTCGCGCTGGGCGTCTACGCGCTCGATCAATTCAGTAAGTACCTCGTCGTCGCCTCGATGGCGGAGGGTTCCGTGGTTCGTGTTCTGAACGATGTGCTGCAACTGCACTTTGTTCGGAACCCGGGCGCGGCGTTCTCCCTCGCGAGCGGATCCACCTGGATCTTCTCCATCATCGCCACCGTCGTCGTGGTGTTCATCGTCTGGTTCGCCCGACGCATCCGCTCCCTGGCCTGGGGTCTCGTCTTCGGGCTGCTGCTCGGCGGTGTGCTCGGTAACCTGACCGATCGCCTGCTGCGAGAACCCGGCTTCGGGGTCGGGCACGTCGTCGACTTCATCTCGACTCCGTGGCTGTTGCCGGCCATCTACAACGTCGCCGACATGGCCATCGTGACCAGCATGGTCATCTTCATGATTCTGACCATCCGCGGCATCGGCCTCGATGGCAACAAGGTCTCGGCCGTCAGCAAGACCGCCACGCCGGCCCTCGAAGCACCCCTCGATCAAACGGACGCCGTGACCCCCGATACATCCACCCGCGACGCTGCGACCCGCGACCGGCCGGCCCCCGGGGCCGAGGCCCTGCCGTGACCGGTCCCCTCGACCTGACCATCCCCCCTGAGCGGCGATCTCTGCCCCTCCCGGACGGTGTGGATGGCGTGCGCGTTGACGCCGGACTGGCCAAGCTGTTCGGGTTCTCTCGCAGCTTTGCCGCCGAGGTCTCCGAGGCCGGAGGCGTCGTACTCGACGGCACCGTCGTCGGCAAATCCGACCGCTTGCGGGCCGGCAGCTGGATTGAAGTCACCTGGCAGCCCAAGCAGCCGGTGCGCATCATCCCCATCGCTGTTCCCGACCTGACCGTCGTGCACGACGACGAAAGCATCGTCGTCATCAACAAGCCTGCCGGGGTCGCCGCCCACCCGAGCGTCGGCTGGACCGGTCCGACCGTTCCCGGCGCCCTCGCGGCCGCGGGCTACCGCATCGCGACCTCCGGTGCGGCCGAACGCGCCGGCATCGTGCACCGGCTCGACGTCGGCACGAGCGGTCTCATGGTCGTGGCGAAGTCGGAGACGGCCTATATCGCCCTCAAGAAGGCGTTCCACGACCGCGAGGTGGAGAAGATCTACCACACCGTGGTGCAGGGCCACCCCGACCCTCTCACCGGCACCATCGACGCGCCGATCGGCCGCCACCCCCGGTCGGACTGGAAATTCGCGGTCATGGCCGACGGCAAGCACTCGATCACCCACTACGAGACCCTCGAAGCTTTTCCCTCGGCCTCGCTTCTCGAGGTGCACCTCGAGACCGGGCGCACCCACCAGATTCGCGTGCACATGACCGCCCAACGGCACCCGTGTGTCGGCGACGCCATGTACGGCGCCGATCCGTCGATCACCGCCCGGCTCGGATTGAAACGCCAGTGGCTGCACGCCAAACAGCTGGCCTTCACCCACCCGGACAGTCATGAGTGGGTCAGCTACAACGCCGACTATCCGGCCGATCTCACCCACGCCCTCGCGGTGCTGCGCGGAGACTGACCGAGGCCGACTCGTCCCTAACCGTTACATCAACTCGTCGGAGTCCTTGTGAGCAACCCGGTAAATGCCACCGATTCGTTCGTCCACCTGCACGTGCACAGCGAATATTCCATGCTCGACGGCGCAGCGCGGGTGAAACCCCTCATCGAAGCAGCGGTGGAGCAGGGGATGCCGGCGGTCGCGATCACCGACCACGGCAACGTGTTCGGTGCCTTCGACTTCTGGAAGAGTGCGACCGACGCCGGCATCAAGCCCATCATCGGCACGGAGGCGTACATCACTCCCGGTACCGACCGCCGCGACAAGACCCGGGTGCGGTGGGGCACGAGCGGCCAAAACCGGGACGACGTCGGTGGCGCCGGCTCGTACACCCACATGACGCTGCTCTCCGAGAACACCGCGGGCATGCACAACCTGTTCCGGCTATCGTCGAAGGCGAGCCTTGAGGGCTACTACTTCAAACCAAGAATGGATCGCGAACTGCTCAGCCAGTTCTCCACGGGCCTGATCGGCACGACCGGCTGCGTCGGTGGCGAAGTACAGACCCGCCTGCGCCTCGGCCAGTACGAGGAGGCCAAGAAGGCCGCCGGCGATTTTCAGGACATCTTCGGCAAGGAGAACTTCTTCTGCGAGATCATGGACCACGGCATCGACATCGAACGCCGAACCATGACCGACCTGCTCAAGCTCGCGAAAGAACTTGACCTGCCGCTGCTGGCCAGCAACGACCTGCACTACACGCACGCGCACGACGCCACCGCGCACGCCGCCCTGCTCTGCGTGCAGTCGGCGTCCACCCTCGACGACCCCAACCGGTTCAAGTTCGACTCCAACGAGTTCTACCTCAAAACGGCAGCGCAAATGAGACACCTGTTTCGCGACCACCCCGAATCATGCGACAACACGCTACTCATCGCCGAGCGCTGTGAGGTGGAGTTCAACACCCAAGCCAACTACATGCCCCGCTTTCCCTGCCCCGAGGGCGAGAACGAGGAGAGCTGGTTCATCAAGGAGAACGAGATCGGGCTGGCCAAACGCTACCCGAAGGGAATCCCCGCAGACGTCCGCAAGCGCGCCGACTATGAAATCGGCATCATCGTGCAGATGGGCTTTCCCGGCTACTTTCTCGTTGTCGCCGATTTCATCATGTGGTCCAAGCAGCAGGGCATTCGGGTTGGCCCGGGTCGTGGCTCCGGTGCCGGCTCGATGGTCGCCTACGCGATGGGCATCACCGACCTCGACCCACTCGTGCACGGACTCATCTTCGAACGTTTTCTCAACCCCGACCGCGTCTCCATGCCCGACTTCGACGTCGACTTCGACGAGCGTCGCCGCGGTGAGGTCATCAAGTACGTCACCGAGAAGTACGGCGAGGAACGCGTCGCGCAGATCGTCACCTACGGCACGATCAAGGCCAAGCAGGCCCTGAAGGACGCCTCGCGGGTGCTCGGCTTTCCCTTCGGCATGGGCGACAAACTGACCAAGGCCATGCCGCCGGCGATCATGGGCAAGGACGTGCCCCTCACCGGTATGTTCGACAAGGATCACCCGCGCTACCGCGAAGCGGCCGACTTTCGCGCGGTAATCGACAGCGATCCCGAGGCCCGCACCGTCTTCGACACCGCCCTCGGCCTGGAAAACCTCAAACGCCAGTGGGGCGTGCACGCCGCCGGCGTGATCATGTCGAGCGACCCCCTGATCGACATCATTCCGATCATGAAGCGTGAAGCGGATGGCCAGGTCGTCACGCAATTCGATTACCCGGCCTCCGAAGCCCTCGGACTGATCAAGATGGACTTTCTGGGGTTGCGTAACCTCACCATCATCGATGACACCCTCGACAACATCGCGGTGAACCGCGGCCACCGGCCCGTGCTCGAAGACCTCGGGCTTGACGACCCCGCCGCCTACGAATTGCTCGCGCGCGGTGACACCCTCGGCGTGTTCCAGCTCGACGGCGGGCCGATGCGGGCACTGCTGCGGCTCATGAAGCCTGATAACTTCGAAGACATCTCGGCCGTCATCGCCCTGTACCGCCCGGGGCCCATGGGCGCCAACTCGCACACGAACTATGCGCTGCGAAAAACCGGTGTTCAGGAGATCATTCCGATTCATCAGGAGCTCGAAGAGCCCCTGAAGGACGTCATCGGCAACACCTACGGCCTGATCGTATACCAGGAGCAGGTCATGTCGATCGCGCAGAAGCTCGCCGGCTTCTCGCTCGGTGAGGCCGACCTGCTGCGCCGCGCCATGGGTAAAAAGAAGAAGTCGGAGCTCGACAAGCAGTTCGAGGGCTTCTCCCAGGGCATGCAGGACCGCGGCTATTCAATGGATGCCGTCACCACGGTCTGGAACATTCTGCTGCCGTTCTCCGACTACGCGTTCAACAAGGCCCACTCGGCGGCCTACGGGGTGCTCTCCTACTGGACCGCGTACCTCAAAGCCGTCTACCCGGCCGAGTACATGGCGGCCCTGCTCACGAGCGTCGGCGACTCCCGTGACAAGCTCGCGCTCTACCTCAACGAGTGCCGCCGCATGGGGATCCGGGTGCTGGCCCCCGATGTGAACGAGTCGATCGGCTTCTTCGCAGCCGTCGGCACGGACATTCGCTTCGGTCTCGGCGCGGTGCGCAACGTCGGTTTCAACGTGGTCGAGGCCATTCGCGGCGCCCGCGAGGAGAAGGGCCGCTTCGAGTCGTTTCACGATTTTCTGCACAAGGTGCCGCTGCCGGTAGCCAACAAGCGCACGATCGAATCGCTCGTCAAGGCGGGGGCGTTCGACTCGCTCGGTGCGACCCGGCGCGGTATGGTCGAGATCCACGAATCCGCCGTCGAATCGGCCGTCAAGATCAAAAGGGAGGAGAGCAACGGCAACATCGGGTTCGACTTCGACAGCCTGTTTGACGAACCTCAGGACACCGAGCAGGTGCCCGACCGACCCGAGTGGAGCAAGAAAGAGAAACTCGCCTACGAACGCGACATGCTCGGGCTGTACGTGTCCGACCATCCGCTCGCCGGGCTGGAGATTCCGCTCGCCAAGCACGCGAGCACCACGATCGCCGACCTGATCGCGTCGGAATCGACCGAAGACGGCGACACGGTGACCGTGGCCGGCCTGATCACGAGCGTGCAGCATCGCATCGCCAAGAAATCGGGCAACCAGTACGGCATGATCCAGGTCGAGGACTTCGGCGGTGAGATCACCGCGATGTTCATGGGCAAGGCCTACCTCGAGTTCGCGCCCGAACTGATCAGCGACTCGGTCGTCGTGGTGCGCGGTCGGGTGAGCCTGCGGGACGACGGCATGAACCTGCACGCGTTCAGCGTCTTCCAGCCCGAGCTCGGCCACGGTTCCGACCAGAGTCTGGTCTCGATCACGGTGGGGGAGCCCCGCGCGACCACCGACACCGTGAGCGCGCTCGGTGAGATTCTGAAGCGCCACGCCGGCGACGCCGAGGTGCGGCTCAAGCTCGTCAAGGGCGACGTGGCGCGGGTATTTGAGCTGCCGCACCGGGTGACGGTGAGCGCCGACCTGTTCGGCGAACTCAAGAGTATTCTCGGCCCGAACTGCCTGACCTGACCCGGGGCGATCGATCGGCGTCGAATCGATGTGCACTGTCAGGATGCCCGCCTAGGCTGAAAGCATGCACACGCGAGAGCCGATCTATTCGACCGCTATCGGCGCCGGGCGCGCCTTGTTCGCCCTTCTTCGGGTGCGCCCGACCACGACCGGGCTGGCGCAGCTGCCGGCCACCGGCGGCGCGGTGCTCGCGATCACTCACTTCGGCTACCTGGACTTCGCACTGGTCGAGTGGGTCACCTGGCGGCACAATCGCCGGCACATTCGTTTCATGGCTAAGAAGGGTGCCTTTGACCAGCCGCTGGTCGGGCGCCTGTTGCGCGGCATGAAGCACATTTCGGTCGACATGGAGAGTGGCCACGAGGCCTACGCCCAGGCCGTTGCTGCACTGCGCACCGGTGAGCTGCTCGGCGTGTTCCCCGAGGGCGGCGTCAACGCCTCGTTCACGGTGCGAGAGCTGAAGACCGGTGCGGTGCGCATGGCGCTGGCCGCGAACGTGCCGATCATTCCGGTCGCAGTGTGGGGCGGGCATCGGCTGATGACCAAGAACCACCGGTCGACGCTACGGGACCGGCTCGATGTGCCGGTCAGCATCCGCTGTGGGGAGCCGTTTCACGCGAATGCTGGTGACGCTGCCAACGCCGGTGTCGCGGCAGCCACGTTGGCGCTCCACGACACGCTGCAGGACCTCGTTGATGCGGTGCAGAAGGAGTATCCGGTTGCCGGCACCGGCCAGTGGTGGCAGCCGGCGCATCTCGGCGGAACCGCGCCCACACCGGCTGCGGCCGCGGTCCTTGAGGCCGAACGCCGGCGCCACAAAGCCGCTGAAAAGTTCAACGCTGAGCGGTTGAAGACCGCAAAGAACTCGTAGCAGCTGAAGCAGGATGCCGCACCCATCGGCTCATCGACGATAAGAAGTTGGGCCGGGAACGATGGCTTAGATGGCGACGCCCGGAACCCGATAGGTGCGCTCGTGGTACAGCAGGGCTTCATCGTCGGTGCCCATGCCGCCGCCCTCGATCTGCACGACCACGACGGCGTTGTTGTGCACCGAGACCCGTTCGACGATGCGACCGACCATCCAGCTGGTCACGCCGGTCAGCACGGGGAGTCCGTACGGCCCCGGCTGCCAGTGCTCACCCACGAAGCGATCGGCGTGCGGGCCGGCGAGTTTTTCGGCGACTGCCCGGTTGTGGGAACCCATCATGTGAATGACCACGCGGTCGGCGACGGCGATCGCGGCCCAGGAGCTCGCCGACCGGGCCATGTTGAACGTCGCGAGCGGTGGAACCGCGGAGAGCGACGCCAGGGAGGTGGCCGTGAAGCCGACCGGGGCGCCGTCGGGCGCGAGCGTCGTGATCACGGCGACCCCGGCGGCATGACGGCGAAACGCGTGTTTGAACGCTGCGAGGTCATCGGGGGCATGGGGGTCGGTGGCGAGCGGCGGGCTGGCGGGCAGGGTAGTCGTGGGGCGAGTAGACAGGGGCGGGCTCGTCACAGGCCGAATAGTCACGGGGGGTTCAACGTTGCTTTGCATACTCAACCAACAATCTGTTTCAGCATCAGCCTATTGCCGCGCGCTGATTGTTACGTCGTGTTGACGGATAGGCTGGGTACGATGATCCAGACTATTGACCTTCGCGGGAGCGAGCCGACACCGGCCGCGCTTCTGGCTTCCGTTCCGCGCGCCCTCACCAGCGTTGCCGTCGCCGCCGACATCGCGGCCGAGCTGATCGCCGATGTGCGAGCGCGCGGCGGGGCGGCCCTGCTCGACCAGGCTGAACGCCTCGACCGGGTGCGCCCGGGCCAGGTGCGAGTTCCGGCGAGCCACATTGCCGACGCGGTCGCCGGGCTCGACCCGGCCGTAAGCATGGCCATCAGCGAAACCATTCGCCGGGTGCGCCTGGCCAGCGCCGCGCAGGTGCCGCCGCACGCGACGACCACGATCGAGGCCGGAGCCACCGTCACCCAACGCTGGCAGCCGGTGAACCGGGTCGGACTGTACGTTCCCGCTGGTAAGGCCGTCTACCCCTCGAGCGTCGTGATGAACGTCGTGCCCGCGCAGGTCTCTGGCGTGCGCTCGATCGCCCTCGCTTCGCCGCCGCAAAGCCACTTCGACGGCCGCGTGCACCCGACCATCCTCGCCGCCGCCGGCCTGCTCGGGGTGGACGAGATCTACGCGATGGGCGGCGCCGGTGCTATCGGTGCCCTCGCCTACGGTGTTGAAGACATCGGCCTGGAGCCGGTGCAAATTGTCACCGGCCCCGGCAACGTTTACGTCGCCGCCGCCAAGCGGCTCATTCGCGGGCAGGCCGGTATCGACTCCGAGGCCGGCCCCACCGACATCCTCGTGATCGCCGATGCCGCCGCCGACCCGCTGCTCGTCGCCGCTGACCTGGTCAGCCAGGCCGAGCACGACGAACTCGCCGCGGCCGTGCTCGTGACCGATTCCGCCGAACTCGCGGGGGCCGTCGAGGCCCGTCTGGCCGTGCTGGCGGCATCGACGACCCACAGCGAACGGGTGACCGCAGCGTTGGGTGGCCGCCAGTCGGCGATCGTGCTCGTCGACAACCTCCAGGTCGCGGCCGCGTTCAGCAACGCCTTCGGACCGGAGCACCTCGAGATTCAGACGAGCGATCCCGACGCCGTGCTCGAGCAGATCGAGAACGCCGGAGCGATTTTTCTCGGCCCCTACTCGCCGGTGAGCCTCGGTGACTATGTCGCCGGATCCAACCATGTGCTGCCGACCGGCGGACAGGCCCGGTTCTCGTCGGGCCTCGGCGCCTACACGTTTCTGCGGCCGCAGCAGGTCGTGCGGTATAGCCGCCAGGCGCTGGAAGCTGTCGCCGATCACATCGCGGCGCTGTCCAACGCCGAGGCGCTGCCAGCGCACGGAGACGCCGTGGCTGCCCGGTTCGAGACCGCTCGCTTCACAGCCGACCGCTAGGCTGGGACCACCATGTTTTGCCCGTTCTGTCGTCACCCCGATTCCCGAGTCGTCGACTCGCGTACGAGCGACGACGGACTGTCGATTCGGCGCCGCCGGCAGTGCCCCGAATGCGGCCGCCGCTTCAGCACCACCGAGACGGCGAGCCTGAACATCATCAAGCGCAGCGGCGTGGTCGAACCGTTCAGCCGCGAGAAGATCGTCTCCGGCGTGCGTAAAGCCTGCCAGGGACGCCCGGTCACCGACTCCGACCTCGCCATGCTGGCCCAGAAAGTCGAGGAAACCGTCCGCCAGACCGGTGCCTCCCAGGTCGATGCCAACGACGTCGGCCTGGCCATTCTGCCGCCGCTGCGTGACCTCGACGAGGTCGCTTATTTGCGATTCGCGAGCGTCTACCAGGGCTTTGACTCACTCGACGATTTTGAGAGCGCCATCATCCAGCTGCGCACCGAGCACACGGCGCGCTCGAAAATCCCGGGTGCCGGAGCGGATGCCGGCCAGGCATCGGTCGGCACAGCCCCCCCCACTTCCAACAAACCATAGGGCCCGATGTATCCGCTGCTCTTCAAACTCGTGCTCGCCCGGATGGATCCCGAGCGCGCCCACCTCCTCGCCTTCACCGTCATTCGGCTGCTGCCGAACCTCGGACTCGGCCGCCTCGTGCACCGATTCACTCGTCCTCGCACCGACCTCGGCGTGAACACCCTCGGCCTGCACTTCACGTCACCGTTCGGCGTCGCGGCCGGTTTCGACAAGGACGGTGAGGCCGTGCTCGGCCTCGGCCAGCTCGGGTTCGGGCACGTGGAGGTCGGCACGCTCACCGCCGTCGCTCAACCCGGCAACCCGAAACCCCGCCTGTTTCGGCTCGTGGCCGACCGCGCGGTCATCAATCGAATGGGCTTCAACAACCAGGGCGCCGCCGCAGCCGTCGCCCGTCTGACCCGGGTGCGTGCCGTCGCCGGCCGCCCAGTGCTCGGCATCAACATCGGCAAGAGCCGCGTCACCGCCGTCGGGGACGCGACGGCCGACTATCTGCGAAGCGCTGAGACCCTCGCCGCCCTCGCCGACTATCTCGTGGTCAACGTGAGCTCACCCAACACGCCGGGCCTGCGCGGACTGCAGGAGCTCGACCAGCTCGCCCCGCTACTGACCACCGTCAAGCGTGCCGCCGGCGCCACCCCGTTGCTCGTCAAGATCGCCCCCGACCTCGACGATGCCGAAGTCGTACGCATTGCCACCCTCGCCGTCGAACTCGGCCTCGACGGCATCATCGCCACCAACACCACGATTTCCCGCACCGGGTTGCGAACGGATGCCGCTACCATCGAGGCCGCCGGAGCCGGCGGCCTGTCCGGCGCTCCGCTGCACGCCCGTTCGCTCGCCATTCTGCTGCAGATTCGCGCCGTCGTGCCGCCCGAGTTCTGCGTCATTTCCGTCGGTGGGGTGGACACGGCCGCCCAGGTGGCCGAGCGCCTCGCGGCCGGAGCAACCCTGGTGCAGGGCTACACGGCGTTCCTCTACCGCGGCCCACTCTGGGCCCGTCAGGTCAACCGTGGCCTCGACCGCATCCTGGCGGTAACCGGTTAGCACCCGGTCATTTACCCGATGCCGCCCATTCGGCGCACCCGCTGCGTCGAGCTCACAGTTGTTGCGCGGGTCTGGCGAAGGGTGTCCTCCCCTTCTGGACATCCGTTCGAAACAAAATCGAACTGGAATTGATATATGACACGCCTACACTGCTCCTTCTGGGCTCTATCACGGCCCGGATTTCAACCCTGAGCACAGCCCTTGTGAACGACAGCAGCTGTATTCCTACAGCGCCCTTGCACCCTCGAGAGGAATTCTTGCAATGACACCATCCAGAGGCTCTTTCACTTCTCGATCGGCAAGGCGGTTGGTGCGCGGCGTCACGGTCGCTGCGGTTCTGGCATTCTCGCTCGCCGCGTGCGCGAGCGGCGATGACGCGAGCCCGGCGGCGTCGGCCGGCGCGGCGGCATCGTTCGGTGACGCCAGCATTCAGTTCAGCTGGATCAAGAACGCAGAATTCATGGGCGAGTACCTCGCCGACAAGAACGGCTACTTCACCCAGGCCGGCTTCGACTCCGTTGACATGGTTGAGGGGCCGTCCTCGATCGAAGCGGCCGTCATCTCCGGCAACGTCGACATGGGCATCGGCAATGCGATTTCCACCGGAACCATCATTGCCAACGAGGGTGCGCCGTTGAAGATCATCGGTGCCACGTATCAGAAGAACCCCTTCACCATTCTGTCTCTCGCCGACAAGGGCAACATCGCCACTCTCGACGATCTGAAGGGCAAGACCATCGGCGTTCAGGCGAGCAACCTGAGCCTGTGGGAAGCCTTCCTCAAGATCAACAATATCGACGAGAGCTCACTGACCACCCTTCCGGTGCAGTACGACCCGACGCCGTTGTTCAACGGCGAGGTGGACGGCTGGTTCTCCTACCTGACCAATGAATCCATCGATGCCGAGCTGCTCGGACTGGGCCCGGTCAACCTGCCGCTGGCCGACTTCGGCCTGCCGTTCGTGGCCGAGACGCTCACGGTCACCGACGACGCGATCAAGAACGACCGGGAGAAGCTCAAAGCCCTCCTCGTTGCCGAGATTCGCGGTTGGACCGACGCGATCAACGACCCGGATGCAGCGGCGAAACTCACCGTCGACACCTATGGACCCACCTTCGACCTCACCATCGACAAGGAGACCCGCCAGGCCGAGATTCAGTCCAGCGACCTCATTGTGAGCGCGGACACGCTGGCCAACGGCCTGTTCACGATCAGCACAGAGTTGCAGCAGCAGAGCATCGACACGCTCAAGGCGACCGGCCTGACGATCACGGCGAGCCAGCTGTTCGACATGAGCCTGCTCACAGAGGTCTACGCCGAGAACCCGGACCTGCTCGCCTACAGCAAGTAGCAGCCGGGTGGGCATCCGGGGGAACGTGCCAACGTTCCAGCGGATGCCCGACCTGTACGTAAAATAGGCACCTAACCCTGCAATCCACCCCAGTTATGCCATCGCTAAGGAGCGTCCCACGTGAGCAGTGCTGATGCCGGTGTTCGTGATTCGGTGGCGAATGACGGGGCCAGCGGCGCAACTGCGGGCACCGGCCTGCATATCTCCCAATTGCACAAGGTCTTCGCCGTGGGGCGTAAAGAAGTCGTCGCCCTCGACGACGCCAATCTGCACACCGAAAAGGGTAGTTTTCTCTCGTTGCTCGGACCGTCCGGCTGCGGAAAATCGACCATTCTTCGCATTCTGGCCGGCCTGGAGCACCCCACGAGCGGCACGACCCGGGTCGATGGCAAGAGCCCGCAGGAACTGCGTCGCGGGCACCAACTCGGCATTGCCTTTCAGGATTCCGCCCTCCTGCCCTGGCGCAGCGTGCGCTCGAACATTCGTCTCCCGTTTGAAGTCGCTCGCATTCCTGTCGACGACGCCTATATCGACGAGTTGATCGCCCTCGTGGGTCTGCAGGGCTTCGAGAAGGCCAAACCGGCGCAGCTCTCCGGTGGCATGAAACAGCGCGTGTCCATCGCCCGATCGCTCGTGCTCAAGCCCTCGGTGCTGCTGCTCGACGAACCCTTCGGAGCCCTCGACGACATGACCCGCCAGCGGCTCAACCTCGAGTTGTTGCGCATCTGGACGCAGAAGCCGGCCACGACCCTCATGGTCACCCACGGCATCGCCGAAGCCATCTTCCTCTCCGACCACGTCGCGGTCATGAGCGCGCGCCCCGGCCGGGTCCACGAAGTCATCGACGTCGACCTTCCGCGGCCCCGGTTGCCCGAGATGATGCGTTCGCCCGAATTTCATGCACTGCATGACCGCGCCTCCGACCTGCTCTTCAGCGGTGTCGCCGTGGGGGGCGACGAACGGTGATCCGAAGCTCGCTGCGCGCCCTGCCCGCCTGGGCGACCGGCCTGATCGGGGGCGCGATCGTCATTGCGCTGTGGTGGATCGGCGCCGTCACCGTCTTTGCCGAGGTCGGCTCCCTGCCCGGCGGGGCTGTGCCGACCCCGCTCGATGTGCTCATGCAGCTCGGGAGCGATGGACCCGCGTTCTACCTGCCCCACGTCAGTGTCACCATGCTCGAAGCGCTCATCGGCTTTGCCTGGGGGAACGGGCTCGCCCTGGCCCTCGCGACCGTCGTGCTGCTGCTGCCGCGCATCGAGAGGATCGCGATGCAGATCGCCGTGATCACCTACTGTGTTCCGATCGTTGCCATCGGCCCGATCGCCTACATCGTGATCGGGGCGCCGAGCGCGGGCGACCCGGCGGGAACGGCGGTCTTTCTCGCTGCCATGTCGGTATTTTTCACGACCGTGATCGGCTCGCTCGTTGGCCTTAGAGCAGCGGATGGCGCGAGCCTTGATCTCATCAGGGTCTATGGCGGCAGCACGTTCACCCAACTGCGTAAGGTGCGCCTGATCGCCGGTCTGCCCAGCGTGTTGACGGCGCTGCAGGTCGCCGCGCCGGCCGCCTTCATCGGTGCCATTCTGGGGGAGTACCTCGGCGGAGTCAGCCGTGGCCTGGGCATTGCCATGCTCGTGGCCGGTTCAACGGCCAACGTCGACCGGGTGTGGAGTCTCGCGCTCGTCGCCGGTGTCACCGCGGGCCTCGGGTACGCGATCTTTGCTGTCATCCTGCGTTTTGCGACGCCGTGGACTACCGGACGGAGCGGCCGATGAGCTTTGCACGGGTGGCGCTCGTGACCGTGACCCGCGGTCTGCTGACCGGGCTCATCACCCTCGCACTCGTGCTGGTCGCCTGGCAGGGACTGCTGCTGCTGCTGGACGTATCGCCCTTCCTGGCCAAGGGTCCCCTTGACGTCTGGACGTGGCTCGCCAGCGTTCCCGAAGCGGCCGATAATCGCGCCCTGATCCTCAGCAACCTCCTGGTGACCCTGAACGATGCCCTACTCGGTTTCATCGCCGGTCTCACCTGTGCCCTGGTGCTTGCGGTGGCCTTCAACCTGGTGCGGGGCATCGAACATGCCCTCATGCCCATTGCTCTGTTGTTGCGTTCGGTGCCCCTGGTGGCCCTCGTGCCCGTCATCAGTCTCATCACCGGGCGCGGACTCACGACCGCCGTGGTGATGGGTGCCATCGTCGTGCTGTTTCCGGCGCTCGTGAACATTGCGTTCGGACTCCGTTCCTCGTCGCCGCAGATCAGCGATGTGATCACCGTCTACGGCGGCAGCGCCGTGACGACCCTGCGCAAGGTGGCGCTGCCTACTTCGTTGCCGTCGTTCTTCGCCGCTGTGAAGATCTCGGTGCCGGGGGCCATTACCGGCGCGCTGCTGGCCGAATGGCTCACGACCGGTCAGGGCCTCGGTAACTCGATTGTCGCCGCTGTCGCCAAGGTGCAGAACTCCGAGGTGTGGGCGTCGGTCGTGGTGATCACCATCGTCTCCCTCGCACTCTACGGCCTGGCCCAGGTAGGCGAGAACCTGGTGCTGCGTCGCATGGGCATGGAGCAGAGCACCGCGAGCTGACGCCTGGATGAGCTGACGCACCGCCCTGTCACTGCCCGGTCGCAGCCCGCAGTAAGGCTGTAGTTCCGGGGGGCTCTAAATCCGTGGGGCTGGAATTCAGTGGGGCTGTCGTTCAGCGGTGCTGTAAATCAGTCGGGCTACAGCAGCCCGTGCTCGGCCAGTTGATTGGCCAGGCTCGACCCGTCTGGCCCGTAGACCCAGGGGCCTTCCGGGCCGCCCTCGATCAAGACGGCGTCGCGCGAGCGCCCACCGGCGAGCACCGCTTCGCTCGGGGAGAGCTGACGGATGGCCACGGCTGCGACACTACCCGGATAGTCACGCTGAAAGTCGCTGTAGATGGCCTCGTCGTGCTGGCCGTCGTCGCCGATGAGAATCCAGCGCATGTGCGGAAACTGCTCGGCGAGCCGACGCAGGTTGTCACGTTTGTGCGCGCTGCCACTGCGGAACCAGCGGTCGTGGGTGGGGCCCCAATCGGTCAGCAGCAGTGCCCCGGCCGGGTAGAGGTTGCGGGACAGAAAGCGTGACAGGGTGGGGGCCACGTTCCAGGCGCCGGTGGAGAGATAGATGACCGGGGCGCCGGGGGTGAACGACGCCAGTCGTTCCAGAAACACGGCCATCCCTGGGGTCGGCACCCGGGCATGCTCGTCGAGCACAAATGTGTTCCAGGCGGCCAACAGCGGGCGCGGGAGCGTGGTGACCATCACCGTGTCGTCGACGTCGGAGACGACGCCGTAGCCGACCGTGGGCGCCACGATGAACAGCGGGGCTTCGGCCACGTCCGAGAATTCGGTGTGCAGTCGGGCCACGTGCCAACCGGCGGGCAGTGATGCCGGAACGACGGTGTCAACGACGCCGCCGCGGTCAGCCTGTACGTGATGCCTCTG
Source organism: Cryobacterium sp. CAN_C2 (assembly GCF_015751745.1). Taxonomy (NCBI): domain Bacteria; kingdom Bacillati; phylum Actinomycetota; class Actinomycetes; order Micrococcales; family Microbacteriaceae; genus Cryobacterium; species Cryobacterium sp. CAN_C2. The sequence goes on along the minus strand of NZ_JADOUX010000006.1, from coordinate 77,118 downwards.
TCCGTCGATCTCTATCGTGACGGTCACGTCGTTCACGGGCACGCTCGTGAAGCTGCGCCAGCCGCGAATGCCGGGGTCAAGGCCATCCGGTCGGGGGCGCTTCTGGCGCTTGTCGGGCTTGATCGGTTTGGTCAGGAGTACCCGGCAGAGAATGCGAACCCACGCCGTCGAGCCGTAACCGGTGTACGGGATGACGGTGGGCTGATAGCCGCGACGACGTGCGGAGTGTTCGCGGCGGTCGTGGAGCCAGTCCTCGATGCGGGCTGCGCGGTGCATGATCCGCTCGGGACTGGGCGCACTCGGCGAGGCGTCTGGGGACTGTGGCACCCCCCCATTCTGCCATGTTTGCTGTGCATCCCCGATCAGGGCTGTGGGAATGGGGTTTTACCCAATAGGATGGTGATTTATATTCAAGGGGGAGAAATGTCGCTAGATGGCCTATTGGGTGAAGAGACCGGTGTAGCACTGCAACAGGTGCGCACCGAGCCGATTCAGCAGCGCAGCGCTGCACGACTGTCCGGTTTGCTCGATGCAGCTGCCGCCGTTGTGGACGAGGTCGGTTTCGACCGCATCACGACCGCGATGATCGCGGACCGTGCTGGTGCCTCCATCGGCACGGTGTACCGCTACTACCCAGACCGGGTGGCCGTTCTGCACGCGCTGCACGAGCGCGCCGTGGTGCGCTTTCGGCAGCGTGTCGTCGACGAGCTCAGTGCCAGCACCCTCAGCTGCTGGTGGGACGCTGTGGACTGCGTTGTGACCGCCTTTGTCGGCCTGTACCGCTCCGAGCCCGGCTTTCGCATCGTGAACTTCGACGACCGCGACGGCGCTCCCGCCGTTGACGCCGTGGCGGATGCCGATTTCTTCGCCCAACGCCTCGCCGATGTTCTCGTGAACGAGTTCGACCTGCCGGCCGGCGAGGAACTGATCTTTCGACTCGAGGTCGCCGTCGAGATGGCCGACGCACTACTCGCCCGTGCTTTTCACACCGACCCGGTCGGTGATGAGCGCTTTATCGCCGAGTGCCGTCTGGTGTTGCGCGACTACCTCGACCGCTATTACAGCCCGCAGGCGCTCAGTTTTCTCGCCACTGCGTCGTAGCGTCCGCCCGTACCCTCCACTGCGAGCCGGTCGACCCGATGGGTTGCCCGGCTCTGTGGGTGGCGTTGGCTGGTGCGTCAGTTTTGCTCGTTCGCTCCGGGATGAATCCTTTTTACGCAATCTGTTTTGCCTGTCGCCTCGAAAAGTGGTTGGGTTAGCATCTGGTTTGTGTTGACCCGACCGATGCGAGGAGCGAGGCACCAGGATGATCGAATTCCACGCGGTGACCAAACGGTTCCCCGACGGCACCCTCGCCGTCGACGACTTCAGCCTCGTCCTGCCGTCCTACAAAACGACCGTGTTTGTCGGAACCTCCGGTTCGGGAAAGACAACCCTGCTGCGCATGATCAACCGGATGGTGGATCCGACCAGCGGGTCCATCGACATTGACGGAGCGGACATCGGTACGCTCGAGCCGGTCAAGCTGCGACGCGGCATCGGCTATGTCATGCAGAACTCGGGGCTGCTTCCCCACCGCAAAGTCATCGACAACGTCGCTACCGTACCGATGCTGCGGGGGATGCCGAAGAAGAGAGCCCGCGAGGAGGCACTCCAACTGCTTGACACGGTCGGCCTCGACCGGTCCCTGGCCAATCGGTATCCGAGCCAACTCTCCGGCGGCCAGCAGCAACGCGTGGGCGTTGCCCGTGGGCTGGCCGTCAACCCTAATATCCTGCTCATGGACGAACCGTTCGGCGCGGTGGATCCGATCGTGCGCGCCGAACTGCAGCAGGAGCTGCTGCGGCTGCAACGCGAACTCGGCAAGACCGTGGTCTTCGTGACCCACGACATCGACGAAGCCTTCCTGCTCGGCGATCAGGTGGTCATCCTGCGTACCGGCGGAAAGGTCGCCCAGGTGGGTTCGCCCGCCGAGATCCTGGCGAATCCGATCGATGAGTTCGTCGCGACCTTCGTCGGTGCCGATCGCGGCAAGCGGTCCCTGCACGTCGAGAACCACGGCGATGGCGACATTGTCGTCGACGAAACAGGTCGTCTGGCCGGGGTGCTCGTCGGCTCGTCGACCACGTCGTCCCGGGCCAGCGCCGCGTCACAGTCTGGGTCAGAGTCACAGTGTGGGTCAGAGTCAAAGGCCGGTCCTCGCGGACCGGGTGCTTCGGCGCAGGGTGGGGATTCGCGGTGACCTGGATCTGGTCGAATATGGACCTTATTTGGGATCGCACGCTCGATCACCTCGTGCTCAGCGTGCCCTCGATCATCCTCAGTTTCGTCATCGCCCTCCCGTTCGGCTGGTTGGCGCACCGCTACCGCGCGAGCCGGGCGGTTATTCTGACCACGGTCGGGCTGCTCTATGCCATTCCGTCGCTGCCGCTGTTCATCGTGCTGCCCTTCATCGTGGGCACCAGCATCCGCTCGCCACTGAACCTGATCATCGCGCTCACTCTCTACGGGGTGGCCCTGATGGTGCGGGTGGTAGCGGATGGCCTCGGTTCCGTCGACCGCGACGTGCAACAGTCGGCAACGGGCGTCGGATTTTCGGGGTGGACCGTTTTCTGGCAGGTCGAGCTGCCCCTGGCCGGTCCCGTGCTTCTGGCTGGCCTGCGCGTCGTGGCGGTCAGCACGGTGAGTCTCGCCACGGTCGGTGCGGTGATCGGCGCTCAGAGCCTCGGCAGCTTGTTCACCGACGGGATCCAGCGGGGAATCCAAGAAGAGATCATCGCCGGCATCGTGGCGACCGTGCTGCTCGCCCTCGTACTGGATGCGGCGCTCGTGCTGTTCGGACGGCTGCTGATGCCGTGGACCCGGCGCAGCGCGATCGGCGTCGCGGCTCGCAACAGTGCCGTCGTCGCGGGGGTGACCACATGAGCTTTTTCATCGAAACTCTGGCCTGGCTGCTCGACCCCGCGAATTGGATCGGAGCCGGTGGCATTCCGACGCGTCTCGCCCAACACCTGCTTTTCACACTCGTGACCCTTATCGTTGCCGCGGTGATTGCCGTACCGATCGGCTTTGTTATCGGGCATACCGGTCGCGGCCGGGGCTTGGCCGTGGCGATCTCGGGCGCGTTCCGGGCCATTCCCACCCTGGGCCTGCTCACCCTGGTGGCCCTCTGGGTGGGAATAGGCTTAAGCGCCCCCTTCGTTGCGCTGATCGTGCTCGCCATTCCGCCCATACTGGCCGGCGCGTACACCGGATTTGAAGCGATTGATCGCAAGATTATCGATGCGGCGCGGGCCGTGGGCATGTCGGAGGCACAGATCCTGCTCAAGGTCGAGCTGCCGCTCGGCCTTCCTCTGCTGATAGGCGGGTTACGCTCCGCGACCCTGCAAGTCGTGGCCACGGCCACCCTCGCCGCGTACATCGCAAATTTCGGCCTGGGCCGTTACCTCTTTGAAGGCCTGCGAATTCGCGACTACGGCGAAATGCTCGGCGGTTCGGTTCTCGTGATCCTGCTCGCGATCGTGTTGGAGGGCGTGTTCGCCCTCATACAAAAATTGGTCGTTCCCCGCGGCGTCACCGAGGGACTCCCCACAGATATCCGCGACGGGTCATCCCGATCCCGCCCGGTGATGGAAACCACCATCGAGAAAGGAAACAGCAATGTTCACAGCACATAGAGGCCGGCTCACGCTCATCGGCGCCGTCGCGGTTGGGGCCGTCGTAGCCCTTGCAGGGTGTGCGTCGGGGGACCCCCTGGCGGAACCGTCGAGTAGCGCCACCGACTCCACCATCGTGGTCGGGTCGCAGGCGTACTACTCCAACGAGATCATCGCCGAAATTTACTCGCAGGCACTCGAAGCCGGCGGTTTCACCGTCGACCGACAGTTCCAGATCGGCCAGCGTGAGGTCTACCTGCCCGATATCGAAGACGGCAAGATCGACGTCTTCCCGGAATACACCGGAAGCCTGCTGCAGGCCCTCGACAAGGCCGCCGTCGGCGGCACCAGCGACGCGACCTACACGGAACTCCAGGCCGCCCTGCCCGACAACCTGCGTGTTCTCGACAAGGCCGAGGCCTCCGACCAGAACTCCTGGACCGTCACCGACGCCGTCGCGAGCAAGTACAGCCTCACCGACATCGCCTCTTTGACCAACGTCACCGAACCGATCACCGTCGGTGGCAACTCGGAGCTCGAGACGCGTCCCTACGGGCCGACTGCCCTCAAGGAGAAGTACGGAATCAAGATTGCCGGATTCGTGCCGGTCGAGGACAGTGGCGGACCGTTGACCGTCAAGGCGCTCGTCGACGGTGACATTCAGCTCGCCAACATCTACACGGCTGACCCGAACATCAAAACCAACAGTCTGGTCGCCCTCACCGACCCCGACGGATTGTTCTTTCCGGACAACATCGTGCCCGTCGTCTCCCAGAAGGTCGATGACAGCGCCGCGGCGATTCTCAACAAGGTTAGTGCGGCCCTCACAGCCGACATGCTGGTCGATCTGAACTCGCAGAGCTTCAACGACAAGCTCTCGGCCGACAAGATCGCGACGGCCTGGCTGACTCAGGAGAAGCTCGTCTAGGCACCGAACAGAATGAGGGCCGGCCCGGTCAGGAGCACCGCCGATACGGTGAGTGCTCCTATCGTGGCCGTGTAGCCCAGCGGCACGGTCGGGTTCACCAGCCGGGCCACTCGTGGCGTCACCTGGTGTGCCGGATGCTCGGGTTCTGCAGCTCGTCCTTTGTCAGTGTGTGAAGCGGATGCGATGGCGCTCGTCGCCGCATCCGCTTCGCTCATGAAGGGTGTGGTGAACCCGGCGAGTGCGAACCCCGTGAGGGCGATCGCGCGGGCCAGGGTGTGATCGTCGACCACGCGCCGGGCATGATCATCGGCGAGCATCTCCACCAGCAGGGCGACGGCGTTCTCGGCGCGGTTGGCGATCGGGAACCACGGCAATGCGCTGTGCCAGCTCTTGAAGGCGAGTAACACCAGGTGGTGCTGTTGCACGAGGTGTGCCTGCTCGTGGGCGATCACCGCACGCACCTGGTCGGTATCGAGTAGTCGGAGCAGTCCATTCGAGAGGACCGTTGCCGAATGCCCGGCTCCGGGCAGGCAATAGGCGACCGGGGCCGGATGGTCGATGACCCGCATTCCCGGCTGGCCGTGCAGGGGATCGCTGAGCAGGGCGATAAGAGTGTGGTGACGGCGGCGCTGGCGCTCGGCACGAACGAAAGTCGCGAGAAGATTCAACAATAGGTGGGTGCCAAGCAGAATGGCGCTGCCAAGTGCGAGCACGTGGGTGAAGCTCGTTCCGGCCGGGAGTGTGCCGGCCCGCAGGTCGCCGACGAGCACGACGATGCTCTGCGGAAGGGTGTCGCCGAACGGAACGAGGCCGTAGAGCAGCAGCGAGCCGATCATGGACATACCGCCGGACAGGGCGATAGCCTGCCAGAGCACGAGGGCTACGCCGGGGGAGCGAGCCGGCCAGTCTGAGCGGGCCAGCACGAGCGGTACGGGCCAGGCCAGCAGAACGGCGATGATGCCGAGCATGACGGCGGCGGTGATCATGGGTATCGCGGGTGAGCTCTGGCGGCGTTAGGCGTTGTCGGAATTCACGACTCCGAGCAACTGGCGCAGTGTGTCTGCCTCCTGAGGGGTGACGCCTCCGATGAAGCGCACCAAGGCCGCCTGGCGGTCGGGTACCTGCCCGAGCACCTCGTGCATGAGTCCCGCCGTGTGGGTCGCGCGGGTCATAACGGCGGTGTAGGCGTGCGGCCGGACGCTACGGTCGCGGGTGACGAAGCCCTTCGTTTCGAGTCGAGACAGCACCGTCAGGACTGTCGTCGTCGCCGGCGGTTTGGTCGGCATGGCCCCTCTCTCACGGCGTACCAGGGACTCCTTGAGTTCGTTGGCAGTCGACGGTGCCGGGGAGTCCCACAGGACATTCATCAACAGCCTCTCGAGCACGCCCAAATTTGCCATGTCAGCATATTACGCTGTGAAACTGTGATTTCTACGAGTCGTAGAAGTCTAATGTTCTACACAGCGTAGAAGTGTAATGTTCTACACAGCGTAGAAAGTTTGCGCGGTAGCAACAATGCTGGAGGGCATATGAACGAGTGGCTGGACCCTTTACTCCTCTCACGGTGGCAGTTCGGTCTGACGACCATCTATCATTTTCTTTTCGTCCCACTCACCATCGGAATGGCCCTCACTGTGGCGATCTTCCAGACGGCCTGGGTACGCACCGACAAAGCCAAGTATCTGCAGCTGACGCACTTCTTCGGCAAGATCTTTCTGATCAACTTCGCCATGGGCGTCGTGACCGGTATCGTGCAGGAGTTTCAGTTCGGCATGAACTGGTCGGACTACTCGCGCTTCGTCGGCGACGTCTTCGGTGCCCCGCTCGCCTTCGAGGGCATTCTCGCGTTCTTCCTCGAGGCCACTTTCATCGGCCTGTGGATTTTCGGCTGGGACAAGCTGCCGAAGAAGGTGCATCTTGCAACCATCTGGCTGACCGTTATCGGCAGTATCACGTCGGCCTACTTCATCCTCGCGGCCAACGCCTTCATGCAGAACCCGATCGCGTACACCATCAACGCGGAGAAGGGCCGGGCCGAGCTGACCAGCATCGGCGAGCTGCTCACCAACCCGATCGCGCTGGCGGCGTTCCCGCACACTATCCTCGCGTGTTTCATGGTGTCGGCGGGACTGATCATCTCGGTCGCAGCCTGGCACCTGGCGCGCAACCAGCATTTCGAGACCATGCGTCCCGCGCTCAAGTTCGGCATGTGGATGATGGTCATCGCCGGCATCGGCACGACACTCGCCGGTGATCAGCTCAGCCTCGTGATGGGCGAGGTGCAGCCAATGAAAATGGCCGCAGCCGAGGCGTTGTATCACACGGCCACGGGAGCCAACGCGTCGTTCTCACTGTTCACGCTCGGCACCCCGGACGGCGTGCACGAATTGTTCTCCATCCGGATCCCGTACCTGCTGTCGTTCCTCTCGACCCATACCTTCGACGGCACCGTGCAGGGTATCAACAACCTGCAGGCGCAGTACGTTGCCACATACGGGCCGGGGGACTACACCCCGACCATCTGGATCACCTACTGGGCGTTCCGCTGGATGATCGCTCTCGGACTCCTGCACATGCTCGTCGCCGTTGTCGGCCTGTTCCTCACCCGCAAGGGACGGATGCCGACACAGAAGTGGGTCTGGAGCCTGGCCATCTGGAGCTTCCCGGCGTCGCTACTCGCCATGACCGTGGGATGGGTCTTCACCGAGATGGGCCGACAGCCGTGGCTGGTCTTCGGCCTGTTGAAAACGCAGGACGGCGTCTCGCCCGGCGTGACCGGTGTGGAGATCCTGATCTCGTTGATCGTCTTCACCCTGCTTTACGGCATCCTCGCGGTGGTGGAGTTCAGACTCATCCTTCAGGCCGTTCAAAAGGGTCCGGACGATGCTCCGGTCCCCGACGCCGAATCCGGCGAACTCACGCAAACTGTCACGGTCTACTAGGACGGGTCAACAGGAATACAAGATGGATCTCACAATTCTTTGGTTCTGGATCATCGCTGCGATGTTCATCGGGTACTTCGTACTCGATGGCTTCGATTTCGGGGTCGGCATGTCCCTTCCCTTCCTCGGCAAGGACGACACCGATCGCCGCGTTCTCATCAACACCATCGGTCCGGTCTGGGACCTCAACGAAACCTGGGTCATCGTGGCCGGCGCATCGCTGTTCGCGGCGTTTCCCGAGTGGTACGCAACGATGTTCAGCGGTTTCTACCTCGCGCTGCTGCTCATTCTGGTGGCACTGATTCTGCGCGGGGTGTCGTTCGAATACCGGCACCAGCGCCCCGAATCATCGTGGAAGAAGTGGTTCGACGGCATGATCATCGTCGGTTCGGCCGTTCCGGCGCTGCTCTGGGGCGTGGCCTTCGCCAACGTCGTGCGCGGCGTCAACCTCGACGTCAACCACGACTACGTCGGCACGTTCTTCGACCTGCTCAACCCGTATGCCCTGCTCGGCGGCCTCACCACGTTGCTGCTGTTCTTCGTGCACGGGGTGGTGTTTGTCTCGCTCAAGACCGAGGGAGACATCCGAATGCGGGCGCGCAAACTCGCCACCAGGGCCGGAATCGTGACGATCGTCGTCGCGGCCTGCTTCCTGGTCTGGACGACCTTCGCGTACGGCACCGTGGCATCCGCTCTCTTCGCCGCCCTGACCGCGGTCGCGCTGATCGCATCGTTCCTGGCCAACCTGCGCGGCGCCGAACGGCTCGCGTTCGCTCTCATGGCCGGCACGATCGGTCTCGCCGTGCTGACCCTGTTCGCGTCGCTGTTTCCCGACGTCATGCCGGCCAGCAACGACCCGGCCAACAGCCTCACGATTGCCAACGCTTCCTCGTCGACGTACACACTCGGCGTGATGAGCTGGACCGCGCTGATCGGGATGCCCGTCATTCTGCTCTACCAGGGCTGGACCTACTGGGTGTTCCGCAAACGCATCGGCCGGGCCCACATTGCGGTCGCTGTTCACTAGTACGCCGTTGACTACGACCACGTTGACTACGACCACGCTGACTATAACAACGCTGACCAGCACGCCGTATACCAGCGCTGTGGGAGACTGAGGCAGTGCGCCCCCTGGATCCTCGCCTTCTTCGTTATGCCTCAGCAGCGCGCCGGTTTCTTCTCATTGGCGCGCTGCTCGGGTTTGCTCAAACCCTCGTTGTCATCGCGTTCGCGTGGTTGCTGACCCGAGCAATCACCCTCATGGTGGCGGGGAAGCCCCTGCGCGAGATTGTGTCGACCCTGGCCGCCCTTGCCGCGGTCGTTGTGCTGCGGTCTGTGCTGATCTGGTTGCTCGAAGTCTCGGCCAATCGAGGCGCGGCACGGGTCAAGAGCCAGTTGCGAGCCCGGGTCATGGCCAAGCTGGCCGAGCGTGGCCCCGACTGGGTCGCCGCCCGGCAGAGTGCACGCCTGGCGACCGTTGTCACAACCGGCCTCGACGAACTCGACAACTATTTCGCCCGCTACCTGCCGCAGCTGCTGCTGACCATGATCGCAACGCCGATTCTGATCGCGGCCATCCTCTGGCAGGACCTCGCCAGCGGCCTCACGGTCATCATCGTGATTCCGCTCATTCCCGTGTTCATGATTCTCATCGGCCGAGCCACCCAATCGGTTCAGCACAAACAGTGGCAGGCACTGCAACGCCTCTCCACGGGGTTTCTCGACGTTGTCGGGGGCCTCGGCACCCTGAAGATCTATGGTCGGGAACGACGCCAGTTCGACCGCATCCGCTCCATCACGCAGGAATACCGCACCCGCACCATGACGGTACTCCGGGTCTCTTTTCTCAGCGGCTTCGTGCTCGAGTTGGCAGCGAGCCTCTCGGTCGCGCTCATCGCCGTGTCGATCGGCCTGCGACTCGTCGACGGCACACTGCTGCTCGGCGTCGGCCTGTTCGTTCTGCTACTCGCGCCGGAGGCGTTTCTGCCGCTGCGCCAGGTGGGCGCACAATTTCACGCCGCGGCCGACGGCCTGGCCGCCGCCGACGAGCTGTTCGCGATTCTCGACGACGATACCGTTCCCGCTGCTCCAACAGCGGATGCCGCAGTCATCGCCGGTCAGGCAGCTTCGGCCCGTCGTGCGGCCGGGCCCACCCAACAACTCGGCTCCGGATCAGGCGCCCTTCGACTGGCCGGCGTCACCGTTCGGCGCGGCGACACCGTCGTGATCGACCAGCTGGACGCGGAATTTGCTCCCGGCGAACTGAGCGTGCTGCGCGGAGTGAGCGGGGTGGGCAAATCGACCCTCGTGGCCGCTCTGCTCGGTTTCGTGCCCGTGACCGGTGAGATCACGCTCGGCGGCGCCCCGGTGGTGGCCGGGGCAACTCGGCCGTGGCTGGCTTGGGCCGGCCAGCGCCCTGGCCTGTTCCGCGGAACGGTGGCCGAGAATGTGGCTCTCGGGGCGGCATCCGCTGCGCGAGGCGTGCGTGGCCGGACGGTCCCTGACCCGCGACTGGTCGCGCAGGCGCTGGACTGGGCGGGCGCCTCCGAGGTGTCACCGGCCACGGTTCTCGGTGTGAATGGCGACGGTCTCTCGGGCGGTCAGGCACAGCGCGTCGCTGCAGCCCGGGCCATCTACCGAACGCTGGCGACCGAGTGCCACGTGGTCATCCTGGACGAACCAAGCTCAGCCCTCGACGCCGACGCCGAGGCCGGTCTTCTCGCCGGGCTGCGCCAGCTAGCCGATCAGGGCCGCGTCGTGATCGTGGTGAGTCACCGACCGGCTGTTGTTTCCGCAGCAGACCGGGTGATCGAACTGCAGGAGCGGATTCATGTCTGACGCCACGACGACGACGGCGGCTGCCCATGATGTGCTGCGCCTCGCCCAGCCACGCCCGCGTTGGTTTGTTCCCGGCCTGCTGGCCGGGATCGGGAGTGCCCTCATGGCGGTGGCCTTGCTGGCTTGCTCGGCCTGGCTGATCACCCGCGCGGCCGAAATGCCGTCCCTGGCCTTTCTGGGTCTGGCTGTCGTCGGTGTGCGCGCCTTCGCCATTGGGCGTTCGGCATTTCGCTACCTGGAACGGTTGGCCAGCCACGATGCCGCGTTCCGACAACTCGCCGAACTGCGGCTGGGCATCTTTCGTCGCATCGTTCCGGTGGCTCCCGCGGGGCTCGCGAATACCGGGCGCGGCGATCTGCTCACCCGCCTGGTGCGCGACGTCGACGACCTGCAAGACCTACCGTTGCGCGTCGTGCAACCGCTCCTGGTGGCGGGCATAACCGCCCTACTCGGCGTGATCGGTATCTGGCTGATCGTACCGGCTGCCGGGCTCATCGTGCTGGTCTGCCTGCTGCTGGCGGGATTACTTGGAACGGTCTTCTCCGGCAGGCTGGCCGCACGGGCCGACCGGGAGCTCGCACCGCTGCGCGGCGCCCTGGCCGACGAGGTATTGGAAATCGTCGAAAACCTCGATGTCCTGACCGCGTTCGACGCCCTGAGCCCGCGTCTCGCGGCTCTCGCTCGCACCGATCATCGCCTGCGTCGGGCCTCGCTGCGACGGTCGGTCGGGGTCGGCGTGCAGTCGGCCGTCGTGTCCCTGTTCGCCGGTGCGGCAACGCTCGGCGCGCTCTACTTCGGCATCCCCGAGCTCACCGGTACGGGTGGCCTGCTGAGCCCGCAACTGCTCGCCCCGACCCTGGTCGTCGCCGTGCTCGTGCCGATGGCCGTGTTCGAGGTGTTCGGCATGATTCCGCTCGCCGCCGTCGCCTGGCGTCAGGTGCAGGTCAGCGCAGGGCGCGTTGCCAACGTTGTTCCGGCGTCTCCGCCGGCCGAGATCCCCGCCGACGTCGTGAACCCGCAGATGCTCTTTCCGGCCGACCACGCTGCCATACCGGTCGTGCTCGAACTGTCCGATCTCGGAGCGCGCTGGCCCGGGCAGGCTCAGCCGGGCGTGGCCGGCGTGACACTGCGGCTCGCGCCGGGGGACCGCGTGCACCTGGCCGGCCCCAGCGGCGCGGGCAAGACCACCCTCGCCCAGACCCTCGTGCGCTTTCTCGACTACACCGGCTCGTACCGGCTCAACGGGGTCGAAGCACGGCTGCTCTCCCAGACGGACCTGCGGCGGGTGGTCGGACTGTGCGAGCAGCGCCCGTGGTTGTTTGATGACAGCATCCGTCAGAATTTGCTGTTTGCACGCGATACGGCCAGCGATGCCGAACTCGACGCCGTGCTGGCCCGCGTCGGCCTGGCTGACTGGGCCGCCCGGCGCGGTGGCCTCGACGCCCGAGTGGGGGAGCGCGGTGCGCTCGTCTCCGGCGGTCAGGCTCAGCGCATCGCGCTGGCGCGAGCCCTGCTCGCAGATTTTCCGGTGCTCATCGTCGACGAGCCCACCGCCAATGTCGACAGCGCGGGGGCGGATGCCCTCGTGCGCGACATCCTGACGGCGGCGGCCGACGCCCATCGCGCGGTGCTGCTCATCTCGCACATCCCCGTGCCCGACGAGCTCGTGACCGCCCGGGTGACCCTGCCCGCCCGCACGTAAGACTCAGTCCATGTGGCGCAGCTCGCGGCGGTGCAGCCACTTCTTGATGACGAACACCGCGAGCACGAACAGGGCGATCACACCGACGAACAGGTAACCGGCGAAGTGCAGGCGACCACTCAGTTCGCGGTAGCCTTCCGCTGCCGCCGACCCGACGCTCACATAGGCGAGGGACCAGATGATGCAGGCGGGAACAGTCCAGGCCATGAAGGTGCGGTAGCGCATGCCGCTCGCGCCGACGGTCAGCGGAATGAGCGAGTGCAAGACCGGCAGAAATCGGGACATGAAAACGGCGGCACCGCCGCGCCGGTCGAGGTAGTTCTCGGCGCGAATCCAGTTGTGTTCGCCAATGCGGCGGCCGAGCCGGCTGCTCCGAATGACCGGGCCGAAGTGGTGTCCGAGGGCAAAACCGATGCTCTCCCCGGCCAGGGCTCCCACGATCACGGCCAGAACGAGGGTGACGAACTCGACCGAGCCGGTTACCGCCGTGCTGGCCACGACGACGATGGTGTCGCCGGGAACAACCAGTCCCACCAGCACCGAGGTCTCCAGCAGCATGCCCAGAAAGGCCAGAAGCGTTCGAATGACCGGGTCGACGCCGGAGACGGTGTCGAGGATCCACGTCAGGATGTCATTCATTTCGCCCAGCCTACGTGCTGCGCGAAATTCAACAAGGTCGGGCCTTTTGGCCGTCGCCGGGTGCCCGCTCGGCAAAGCTAGGCTGTTCTGGTGACCGGCACCGTGCAGAGTAAGCTCCTGACCCGTTGGACGGACCCCGCAGCGGCATTCGCGGCGCTCTATGCCAGCGACCGGTACGCCTTTTGGCTCGATGCCGGCCCGAACGCGCGCACGGGCGTCAGCTACCTTGGCGCGGCCTCGCCCACCTCCCGTTTCGTCACAGCGTCGGTGGCGGAGGGCACGGTGACCAGCCGGTACGTTCAGACAGCGGATGCTGCGCCGCCCGATATCACGCACGAGACGGTCTTCGAGTTTCTGCGGCGCGACCTGACCGTGCATGTCGACGATGGCCCGTCTTCCCACAGCGCTTCGCAGGACAGCGCGTCTCAGGACAGCGGGTCTCAGGACAGCGCGTCTCAGGACAGCGCGTCTCAGGACAGCGCGTCTCAGGACAGCGGGTTCGAACTCGGCTGGGTCGGCTGGCTCGGCTACGAACTCGGCGCACAAACCGTCGGTGCCCCGGTGCACGAGTCGCGCTACCCCGATGCCGCCCTGCTCGAGATTGACCGCATGATCCGGTTCGACCACGGCGACCGCACGGTGACCCTCGTGGCACGCACGAGCGCAACCGAACCGCCCGCGATCGTGACGCACTGGTTCCATCGAATGACCGCGGTACTGGCGGCGACCCCACAAATGCCCGAGCCGGCTTGCGTTGCCCCACCGCGGGCATCCGCTGTCCCGCGCTGGCGTCACCACCCCACCGACTATGCCGCTCTGGTCGAAACCTGTCTGGCCGCCATCCACGACGGAGATGCCTACCAACTGTGCCTGACCAACGAGATTCGGGTGGCGGGCCGCTGGCACCCGGTCGACACCTATGGCGCACTGCGCGCAGGCAGCCCGAGCCACCACGGCGGTTTGCTGCGATTCGGTGACGTGGCGCTGCTCAGCGCGAGCCCGGAGCAGTTTCTGCACGTGGGCCGGGATCGGCGCATTCGCACCAAACCGATCAAAGGCACCCGGCCGCGCTCAGACGAACCGGGAGAAGACGACCGGCTGAAACTCGAGCTGCAACACAGCGACAAGGAACGTGCCGAGAATCTGATGATCGTCGATCTCATGCGCAACGACCTCGGACGAATCGCCAAGCTCGGCACTGTCGCTGTCTCCACCCTGCTCGCGGTGGAGAGCTACCCCCACGTGCATCAGCTGGTCAGCACCATCGAGGCGCACCTGTTACCGGGCGTCACCGTGATCGACGCCATCGAATCGTGCTTTCCGGCCGGTTCCATGACGGGCGCTCCAAAGCAGAGCGCGATGACCATTCTCCAGTCGCTCGAGCGGGGCCCGCGGGGTATCTATTCCGGGGCCTTTGGCTACATTGGGCGGGGCGGTGCAGCGGACCTGGCCATCGTTATCCGCAGCATCGTGCTCGATTCAAACGGGGCGAGCATCGGCACGGGTGGTGGAATCACCGCCCTGTCCGACGCCGCCGAAGAGATCGAGGAGACCCGAATCAAGGCGGCCGCACTGCTCGCGGGCCTCGGGGTCACTGCGCCCGAGTAATCTAGAACATGTGCACGCGCGCTTTATCGCGATCGCACCCGAGCGAAAGTTCGGCACAGACCATGCTCTACCCCTGCAATGAATGAGAGTCACGTGGCACACGAGCACGAAAGCTTACGCATTGACGAGCGCGATGAGAGCGACGAAGAAATTTATGACTTCGCGGCGATCCAGGCGAAGTGGCAACCCGTCTGGGAAGAGCTGGCTCCGTTCAGTACGAGCGACGAGGGCGACACCCGCCCCCGCAAGTACATACTCGACATGTTCCCCTACCCGTCCGGTGACCTGCACATGGGTCACGCCGAGGTGTATGCACTCGGCGACGTCGTCGCCCGCTACTGGCGCCACCAGGGGTTCAACGTGCTGCACCCGATCGGCTGGGACTCCTTCGGCTTACCCGCCGAAAACGCCGCCATTAAGCGGGGCATCGACCCGCGCGGCTGGACCTACGACAACATCGCGCAGCAGAAGAAGAGCATGAAGCTCTACGCGACCAGCTTCGACTGGGACCGCGAACTACATACGAGCGACCCCGAATATTACAAGTGGACCCAGTGGCTGTTCCTGCAGCTCTACAAGAAGGGCCTGGCCTACCGCAAGGACAGCTGGGTCAACTGGGACCCGATCGACCAGACCGTGCTCGCCAACGAGCAGGTCCTGGCCGACGGTACGAGCGACCGCAGTGGCGCCGTCGTTGTGAAGAAGAAACTCACCCAGTGGTACTTCAAAATCACCGACTACGCCGACCGCCTGCTCGACGACCTCAACCAGCTCGAAGGCACCTGGCCGGCCAAGGTGCTCAACATGCAGCGCAACTGGATCGGACGCTCCATCGGAGCGGATGTCGACTTTGCGATTGAGGGCCGCACTGAACGCGTCACCGTGTTCACGACCCGCCCCGACACGCTGTTCGGCGCCACCTTCATGGTCGTCGCACCGGACTGCGACCTCGCCACCGAACTTGTCGCCGAGTCGACCCCCGAGGTGCAGGAAGCATTCCAGGAGTACCTCGTGCGCGTGCAGCGCAGCACCGAGATGGAACGCCAGGCCACTGACCGCGCAAAGACCGGTGTGTTCCTCGGCCGCTACGCGATCAACCCGGTCAACGGCGAACGCCTCCCCATCTGGGCCGCCGACTACGTGCTCGCCGACTACGGCACCGGCGCGATCATGGCCGTGCCAGCCCACGACCAGCGTGACCTCGACTTCGCCCGCGCCTTCGACCTCCCCGTGCGTGTCGTCGTCGACACCAATTTCCCGGCCACCGGCATGATTCCGGTGATCACGCAGGCCATGCTCGACGGCATCGAAGAGCTGCCCGCGCTCGACCCGCTCAGCACCGGCATCGCCCTGGCGGGCGAAGGTCGCCTGATCAACTCCGGGCCGCTCAACGGCCTGAGCAAGATCACCGCCATCAAGCGCATCATCGAGAAGCTCGCCACCGACGGCCTCGGCCGCGCAGCCAAGAACTACCGCCTGCGCGACTGGCTCATCTCCCGCCAGCGCTACTGGGGCACACCCATACCCATCATCCACGGCGAAGACGGCACCGAGATTCCCGTGCCCGAAGACCAGCTGCCCGTGCTGCTGCCCGAGGCCGAGGGTCTCGACCTCAAGCCCAAGGGCACGAGCCCGCTCGGCGGAGCAACGGACTGGGTCAACGTGCCCAACCCGATCGATGGCACCCCGGCCCGACGTGACGCCGACACCATGGACACCTTCGTTGACAGCTCCTGGTACTTTCTGCGGTTCTTGAACCCCGGCGACGACACCAAGGCCTTCGACCCCAAGAACGCCGAGAAGTGGGCGCCCGTCGACCAGTACGTCGGTGGCGTCGAACACGCCATTCTGCACCTGCTCTACGCACGTTTCATCACGAAGTTCCTGTTCGACGAGGGCTATGTCAGCTTCACCGAACCGTTCACCGCGCTGCTCAACCAGGGCATGGTCATTCTCGACGGCACCAAGATGAGCAAGAGCAAGGGTAACCTCGTCTACTTCACCGAAGAGGTCGAGACCCACGGCGTTGACGCCGTGCGCCTCACGATGGCGTTCGCCGGCCCGCCGGAAGACGACATCGACTGGTCGGACGTCTCCCCGGTTGGTTCGGCCAAGTTCCTGGCCCGCGCCTGGCGCGTCGCCCGCGACGTCACGAGCGCACCCGACGTGGAGTGGAAGAGCGGCGACGTGACGCTGCGCCGCGTCACCCACCGCTTCCTCGCCGACGCCCCCGGCCTGGTCGAATCGTTCAAGTTCAACGTCGTCGTGGCACGACTGATGGAACTGGTCAATGCCACCCGCAAGGCCATCGACACCGGTGCCGGTCCAGCGGATGCTGCCGTGCGCGAAGCCGCCGAGGCCACCGCTATGGCGCTGAATCTGTTCGCGCCCTACGCCGCGGAGGACATGTGGGCGCATCTCGGCTACGAGCCGTGCATCGCCCTCGTCCCGTGGCGCAAGGCCGAGCAGACCCTGCTCGTTCAGGAGTCGGTCACCGCGGTCGTGCAGGTCGACGGCAAAATGCGTACCCTGCTCGAAGTCTCGCCGAAGATCTCCAGCGAAGACCTCGAAAAAATGGCGCGAGACGCGGCGGCGGTCATCCGGTCTATCGGCGACCGCGAGATCATCAAGGTGATCGTGCGCGTACCCAAGCTCGTCTCGTTCGTCACGCGCGCCTAGCGTTCAACGAACAACCGGCCCCGGTCGATTTCCTTGATCGGTCGGGCCTTCTCCACAGGGCTGCAATTCACCGGGCCGTACACAGATAGGTCGGCCGACGACAAACGGATGCCCCGCGCGGCCTAGCCTGCGAGCATGCAACCAGACCGTTCCCCCCTCGATCTGGAGCGACTCGCTCCCGCAGCCCGGGGGCGCCCACGACTTCGGGTTGGCGTCGGTGCGGCCGTCGTCTTGTTGCTGCTCGCCCTCGTGGTCGCCGTCATCGTGTCGGCCATCGGCCAGCAGGCGGGACAACGCGCGGTCGGGTCCGGGGCAGTGTCGATCCCGTCCGGCCAGGCGTCTACTCCACCACTTGGGCCGTTTGACGCGGGTGCGAGCCCAGCGTCGGGCGGTTCAGACACTGGCGTGATCATCATTTTCGTACACGTTCTCGGCGCCGTGGTCCGGCCGGGGCTCTTTCAGCTGCACGACGGCGCCCGAGTCATGGATGCCATTGCCGCCGCCGGTGGTGTGACCGCCGAGGCCGATCCGGCCGGCGTGAACCTGGCCCGCATTCTCAGTGATGGCGAGCAATTCTATGTCCCCCGCCAGGGCGAGGTGCCGCCCGCACTCACCGCAGCGCCGGCCGGCTCCGCGGGAGCGAACGCCCCCGCGGCCAAGGTGAACCTCAACACGGCAACGGTCGCCGATCTGGATTCCCTGCCCCGTATCGGCCCGACCATGGCCCAGCGCATCATCGACTATCGCACGACGAACGGCCGGTTCACCAGCGTTGATGGCCTCCGTGACGTCGCGGGGATCGGCGACAAAACTTTCGAGGCTCTCAAAGACCTCATCACGGTATGAGCCTCGACCTGCGGTTGGCGCTTCCGGCAGTCGTCGTGTGGCTGACGGCCGGCCTGCTGATCGGAGCGCCCCACCAAGCCGTGGCTGTTGCCGTGACGTTGTGGCTGGTGGCTGGCGGGTGCACCGTCCTGCTGGTCGCTAGCCGGATGCCGCGGCACGGCACTTTCGAGTTGCCCACCCGGAGGAACGCGGCGCCGCGTTCCGGACGCTGGCAGGCGTTGGGCAGCAGCGTGGTGCTCTGTTGCGCTGGCGCGGCGCTCGTGGCGACCTCCGTCGGAGCCTGGGCGCCGGTGCGGCTGCCGCCAGAGCTGAGTGCCGCCGCAGAATCGCAGGCAACGATCACGGCCACCGTCACCGTGTGGTCGGTTCCGGTTGCGGCGAAGGCCTTCATCGGCAGCGGCGCCTCGGGGCGGGTGCGTTATCGGGCCACCCTGACCCAAATCGACAGCCGTGGCGAGACGGCGCACGTCTCGAGCCCCGTCGTGGTGTTCGCCGAAGCGGCCAGGGGCGGTATTGAACCAGAAATCGGGTCAAGCCTCGAGATGCGCGGCACGCTGCGCGCCACCGAACTGGGCGACGCCGCGGTCGCCCTTCTGTTCGCCACCGAGACGGCGCGCAATGTCGCCGCACCGCCGTGGTGGCTGCGCTGGGCCAACGAGCTGCGGGCCGGGTTCGCGACGGCGGCGACGAGTCTCGCCGGCGACGGGGGAGACCTGCTGCCCGGACTGGCCATCGGCGATACGAGCGCGGTCAGCCCCGCCCTCGATACCACCATGAAAACCAGCTCGCTCAGCCACCTGACCGCCGTGTCCGGGGCCAATTGCGCCATTGTCATCGCCTCGATCATGCTGCTCGGCGGCTATCTTCGGCTGGGTCGTTCGTGGCGTATCCTGCTCTCGCTCGTGACGCTGCTCGGCTTCACCGTTTTGGTCACGCCGGAGCCGAGCGTGCTGCGCTCGGCGGTCATGGCCGCGCTCACCCTGGTGTCGATCGGCGTCGGCCGACCCGGTCGGGGCCTCCCGACCCTGCTCGGTGTCGTGATCGGGCTGCTGGTGAGCGATCCGTGGCTGGCCCGCAACTATGGTTTCGCCCTCTCGGTGCTCGCGACGGCGGGGCTCCTGATACTTGCCGGTCCCCTCGCTCGCGTGCTGGCCCAGTGGATACCGACGGCCCTCGCCGTCATCATCGCAATTCCACTGGCCGCCCAACTGGCCTGCCAGCCCGTGCTGATCCTGCTGAACCCGAGCCTGCCGCTCTACGGCGTTCCGGCCAATATTTTGGCCGGTCCGGCCGCGCCGATCGCGACCGTGGTCGGGCTGATGGCCTGCTTGAGCCTGCCGCTGCTCCCGGGCGTGGCATCGGGGCTGCTCGCCCTGGCGTGGTTGCCGTCGGCGTGGATCGCCGCCGTCGCCCAGGGGGTGTCAACGCTGCCGGGAACCCGGCTGCCCTGGCCTGGTGGTGCGCCCGGAGTGCTGCTGCTCGTGGTCGTCACACTGCTCACCCTCATGGTCGTACTGCGTGGCCCGGCCGCCCGCCCGGCCCGATGGCCCGCGGCGGCGCTGGCCCTGCTGTTCGTCGGCCTGGGTGGTTACGCCGGGTCGCTCATCGGCACCGGAATCGGCCGCCTCGTCACCTTTCCGCCCAACTGGCAGATCGCCGCCTGCGACATCGGCCAGGGTGACGCCGTCGTCGTGCGGGATGGCGATCAGTATGGAGTAGTCGACGTCGGACCGGACCCGAAGCTGCTCAGCGCCTGCCTGGCGACCCTCGGCATCACCCGCATCAACCTGCTCGTGCTCACCCACTACGACCTCGACCACATCGGCGGGGTCGATGCGGTCATCGGACGGGTGGACACCGCGCTGGTCGGCGTACCCGAGAACGCCCAGGACGAACGCCTGCATGAGCGTCTGGCAGCCGGCGGCGCCACCGTTCGCCAAGCCGCGCGCGGCGACGCTGGTACCCTCGGCGGACTGCGCTGGAACATTCTCTGGCCCATTCGTGGAGCGACGACGATGCAGGTGGGCAATCCGGGAAGTGTCACGATCATGTTCGACGGGCAGGGCATCCGTTCGATCTTCCTCGGCGATCTCGGGCAAGAAGCACAGGATGCCCTGCGCCGCGTGTCACCACCCGGCCGGGTCGACGTCGTCAAGGTGGCGCACCATGGCTCGGCCGACCAAAGCCCACAACTGTACGCGGAACTGCGAGCGCGGGTGGGGCTGATCTCGGTCGGGGTGAAGAACACCTACGGGCACCCGACCGACACGCTGCTGAATCTTCTCGGGTCGGTGGGCACGCTGTCTCTGCGAACGGACCGGGAGGGTCTTGCCGTGGTCGCGCCGGGAACCAACGGCACGTTCGTGGTGTGGACGGAGAAGGTCGTCGATCTTGGTCCGCCCAGGGCCCCCGCACCAACACCGACCGGTGCACCGGATGCTGCCTGGCGGGTCGGTGGTGCGGGTTAGGCTTGATTGACCCCAGCACGAACCCGAGGAGAGCGCTTTGGCCGCACGACCCGCCACAACCGGTCCCCGGGCCGGCACGACGTCCCCCGCCCGCACGGCCAAGGGCACCGTCATTCCCCAGCTCGGCTGGCACCAGGTGCGTCCGGCACCGATCGTGCTTGTTTCGGGCACCGAAACGTTTCTCGCCGAACGGGCCATTCGTCAGCTGCGCGATTTTCTCAAGCTGGAAGATCCGAGCCTCGAAATCAGCGACGTCCAGGCCGACAGCTATGCGCCCGGTGAGCTGCTCACCCTTGCGAGCCCCTCGCTGTTCGGCGAGCCGCGCCTGATTCGAGTCAGCAACGTCGAGAAGAGCAGCGACACCTTTCTGACCGAGGCACTGGACTACCTCCAGAACCCGGCCGATGACACCTATGTCGTGCTGCGGCACGGCGGGGGAGTGCGCGGCAAGAAACTGCTCGACACGATCCGCAGCGGTCTCGGTGGTGCTATCGAAATCGTCTGCACCGAACTCAAGAAGGACACCGAAAAGTACGAATTCGCCGCGAACGAGTTCAAGGCAGTCGGTAAACGCGTCACGGTCAGTGCCCTGCGCCAGCTCGTTGCCGCCTTCTCCGACGATCTGGCCGAACTCTCCGCTGCCTGCCAGCAGCTCATTGCGGATGCGACGAGCGAGGTCACCGAAACCACGGTTGACCGGTACTACGGCGGTCGGGTCGAAACCAATGCGTTCAAGGTCGCTGATTGGGCCATCGCCGGCCGCAACGGCGAGGCGTTGATCACCCTGAGACACGCCCTCGCCTCCGGTGCCGACCCGGTGCCGATCGTCGCTGCGTTTGCCATGAAGATTCGTACCATGGCCAAGGTTTTCGGGGCCCGCGGCGGTTCAGCCCAGCTCGGCGCCCAATTCGGGCTGGCTCCCTGGCAGGTTGAACGCGCGCAAAAAGACCTGCGCGGGTGGAGTGACGAAGGGCTCGCCCGGTGCATTCTGGTGCTCGCCGAAACGGATGCCGCGGTGAAGGGTGCGGGGCGCGACCCCGTCTTCGCCCTCGAACGTCTGATCGGCGTGATCGCCCGCCGCGGCGAACGATAGCCCATTTCGCCGGCGTCAGCAGTTTTAGGCGTCAGCAGTTTTAGGCGGCAGCAGTCGCGGGCGTCAGCGGTAGCCGGCGTCAGCGACCGTGATGGTGGAGCGGTTGAGGTGGAGCCATACTCCATGCTGAAAGCTCGGGTTGCCGCAGACCCGGCTGGCGACCCAGACGGGCAGCAGGGTAGACGAACTGGCCAGGTCGGTCGGCTTGACCAGGGCATCAAATGAGCCGGGCAGGTTCGGGCAGTATTCAAGCTGCACACGGCCGGTGATCTCGGAGAACTGTACCGACACCGGCCGTTCGGCCGGCGGAGCGAGAACGCGCAGCGCTCCGAGCCCGGCGATCGCCAGCACGGCAGCGGCCGCGAACACCGCTCCGATTCGCGATAGTACGAGGATGCGGCGACTGATTCGCAAAAATCGGTCTGTATCGAATTGGCCGACACCGTGGTCAACGCCGCCGTGGTCAATACCGCCGTGGTCAATACCGCCGTGTTGAGCGCCGCCGTTTTCAATGCCGCCGTGGAGTCCCGCGGCCGCCGCTGCGAGGTGGAATGTGATTCCAATGATGAGAAGTGCCAGGGCGGCCACCGCTACCAGCAGCTGCAGCCGCGTGGTGCCAGACTCTCCATCGCTCGTGTTGAACGCTAGCCATATTGCCAGAACCAATGTCGCTGCACTGAGCAGCGCGGCGACAAAACGAGGGTGCGTATGACGATCGTCTCGGTTGCCGTCGGGGATGAAACGTGCCGGTGGGGTACTCTTCACCGCGCCAGTATAGTGGGCACGCTGACCGCGCCACGCTGTCCACCGACGGCGTGAGCTGCAGGCCGCCACGCACCAGAAAACCCCCGCCGACATGGCAGGGGTTTTCGTGCCAGAGGCAAGCGCATCTGCTCGCACGAGCCGGTGCGATCACACCCGACGAGGTCACACCGGGTGCAGGCGGAACCAGTGTCGATCAGACGAGTGCGGAAACGGCCTTCGCGATGGCCGACTTCTTATTCGCAGCCTGGTTCTGGTGGATGACACCCTTGCTGACGGCCTTGTCGAGCTTCTTGGACGCAAAGGCCAAACCAACGACGGCCTTGTCCTTGTCGCCGGCGGCAATAGCGGTACGTGTCGCGCGAATGGCGGACTTGAACTCGCTCTTGACGGCCTTGTTGCGCTCTTGAGACTTCTTGTTAGTGCCAATTCGCTTGATCTGCGACTTGATATTTGCCACGTTTTTACGCTTTCGTTAGATTCTTGTACGGACAGCCGCTCAGCGGTAGAGGGCGCTTCAGCGGCGAAGATCGTGCGGGGTGGGACCCAACACGCAAGCCAACCACCAACGTTACCAGCAATTGCCCCCACCCCAAAACCGTCCCCGCCCCGCCGAGCGGATGCCGCCGCCCCGCTGAGCGCACGCCGGATCGCCCTGCGCAGGAGTTGCGCCGCTGCGCGGGATATCGGGTCCGGACAGAACTCCCGCGCCACGCGTCGCGCGGGAAGTGCGCCGATGCGCCCCAGTTGCGCCTCCCGCGCACTGGCGCAGCTCCCGCGCAGCATGAAATCTCCGTCGCTACGTCAGCGTTTGTTGGAGGAAGCGTTCAGAATCTGTGAAGACCAGTCGGCCGAGGGCACCATTCACAATCGGTAGCTGCGGGGGAACGTGTCCGCATTCGACGTTTCCGATGATGGGGATACCGAGCCAGCCGAGGGCGTCCAGCACCGCCTCCGACTGCGTGAGAGTGGGGGAGTCGTTCGCTCCCGTGCGACCGACGAGCACGGCGGCAGCACCGTCGAAGAAGCCGGCCAGGCGCATCCCGTGCAGGTAGCGGCAAATGGCGGTCGCCTCGTCGCCGGCAGCCTCAATGTAGACGAGAAGCGAGGCATCCGCTTCACCGCGCAGGCGGCTGGTGTCGGCGTATCGCGTTCCGGCAAGATTGGCCAATGTCTCGATGCAGCCGCCGATCAAGCGACCCGAGACGTCGACAGGATTGGTACCGCCGTCGAGGCGCACCCACTGCCCGGTGCCATTCCAAGTGTGGTCGGTGACCTCGGGGTTGGCCTGCCAATCGTCAAAGTCATTGATGCGGTGCACGTTGGGCGACGACTGGCGAAACGACGAGCCGATCGGCTGGCCCGCGACAATGAGCCAGTTCACGAGCGACGACGGTGTCGCATACGGCGTATCCATGAGGTTGCTGCCGTGAATGGTGGCGACACCGGTCAGGAGAGTGATCGGTGTGAGCAGCGTCGAGATATCGGAGTAGCCGATCACCCAGGTCGGCTCTGCGGCGGCGATGGCGTCGAAATCCAGGTGCGCAATGAGGTCAATGGCCGTCTCACCGCCCCACGGCGGCACGATGGCGCGCACTCGCGGGTCGAGGAGCATCCGCATGAATTCGGCCGCCCGCTGCTCCACGGGCGCACTGATGTGGGTCGCGCCATCCATGCAGTCACCGACTTCAACGCGAAATCCTTGTTCCGTTAGCGTCTCAATCGCGAAGTTCAGGCGAGCGTGGTGCTGTTCGGCGACACCGCTCGACGGCGCCGTTACTCCGATCAGATCGCCGGCGACAAGTGGTCGGGGGTAACGGATGTCCATCATTCATAGTGGCAGGCTCTCACTGCAGAATCGACCCGGCATCGGGTGCTGGGTGTCAGGCGGCGGATACCTGCTCTGCGACCCGCAACAGAATCGTCGTGAAACGCTCCGGCTGGGCCAGGCTCGCGAGATGGGTCGCCCCCGGGACCACGACGACTTCCCCGTTGGCGCAGGCTGCGAGAAAGCGACGTTCGTTCAGTCGAAAGTGATCCAGGGCACCATTGACCAGCCAGATCGGGCCCGGATACTCCGCCAGGCTGGTCAGAGGAGTCAACGTCGAGGTCGCGTGGAGCCCGGCATCCATCACGTCGAGCGCGGCGCCGCCGGTCAGCACATCGCGAGCTCCGGCAGGGGGCAACAATCGGCGGGCCATGGTCTCATGCAGCCACAAACCCCGATCGGGTAGACGGTGAATCATTCGGGCCAGAAGTCGATACCCCTCGAGCAGCAGGCCCTTAGGTTCGGCGCTGCAGCCCGCGGCGACGAGCCCTGCCACGCGATCGGGGTGCTTCGCGGCGTACGCCACCGCGTAGTATCCACCCAGCGACAGCCCGACGAGCAGAACCCGGCCGCCCAAGGCCAGCACCCCGTCATCGATGGCGGCGAGCGCGGCCGGCACAGTGAAGGGCTCGCCCATCCGCTGTCCGTGGCCGGGCAGATCGATCGCGAGTACCGGGTGTCCGGCGGCACGAAGCTTCTGCTCCTGAAAACGCCACATCGAGGCCGAGGCGCGAATGCCGTGCACGAGTAAAACAGGCACACGGGCCTTGGCAGTCTCCATGCCCGTGAGCCTAGCCAGCCAAAGGGGTAAACGGGCTGACTATCGGCTCTGATCAGTCAACATGCCTAGGCTGAAGGCATGACAACTGCACCCGCGACTACCCAGACCGCCATCATCAACGCTCGCGTCGTGCCGGTTCTCGGCCAGACCATCGAGAACGGCACTGTTCTGATCGAGCAGGGTCGCATCAGCGCTGTTGGCGCCGATGTGACCGTGCCGAGCGGCGCGCAGATCATTGATGCGACCGGCAAATGGGTGCTTCCCGGTTTCATCGAGGCTCACGGCCATGTGGGCATTCACGAAGAAGCAAACGGATGGGCCGGCAACGACACCAACGAAATGACCGGCCCGAATATGGCCGCGGTGCGCGCCATTGACGCCATCAACATTGACGACGAGGGCTTTCGGGACGCGCTCTCCGGTGGCGTCACCACGATCGTCGTCAAGCCGGGCTCCGGCAACCCGATCGGCGGCCAGTCGGTCGCGATCAAGAGCTGGGGCGGTCGCACCATCGACGAGCAGGTCATCAGCGAGTCGGTGAGCATCAAGAGCGCGCTCGGCGAGAACCCGAAGCGGGTCTACGGCGACAAGTTGCAGACCCCCAGCACCCGACTCGGCGTGAGCCTGATCATTCGCCAGGCCTTCGTCGACGCCCAGAACTATGTGGAGGCGCGCGATGCCGCCCTCGACAAGGGCGACGCCTTCACCCGCGACCTCGGCAAGGAAGCCCTCGCCCGGGTGCTCACGGGCGAACTGGCCTGGGACCAGCACGTGCACCGTCACGACGACATCGCCACGGCCATTCGCCTGGCCGAAGAATTCGGTTACCGCCTCGTCATCAACCACGGCACCGAGGGGCACAAGATCGCCGATGTGCTGGCCGAGAAAAACATTCCCGTCATCTTCGGGCCGATGCTCACCGCGCGTACCAAGGTCGAACTGCGTGACCGTGCCATCGGCAACCTTGCCGTGCTCGCCGCCGCCGGCGTGCGCGTCGCCATCACGACAGACCACCCCGTCGTTCCGGTGAACTTTCTCGTGCACCAGGCGTCCCTTGCGGTGAAGGAGGGGTTGCCGGTACAGACCGCGCTCGAGGCCCTCACAATCAATCCGGCCGTCATCCTCGGGCTCGATACCCGGGTCGGGTCGCTCACCGTGGGCCTCGACGCCGATGTCGTGATCTGGTCGGGCGACCCGCTCGACCTCGGCTCACGCGCCGAGCTCGTTCTCATCGACGGCATCGAGGTCTACCGCTACAGCAACGGCTTCGGCCAGGTCGTCGAGCGCGCCCACCGCCTCGGCGCCTGACCACGCCCAGACCATGCCCTGACGCCATCCCCTGACGAACGCAGAAATTTCTGAACCGGTTGTCGATTGCGGCCCGCACACGCGTGCAACCACAGCGCCTCGGAGCCCCTCGACAGTTCGCATCGTGCATGCGTCGACGACAACAGGTGGGTAGGAAGATGCCGAGCCGGGGCGACTCGCCTAGACCGGCAACCCGGCCGAGCATGGGAGAATAATTGAACTATGTCACCGAGAGCCCTTCACGCGCTGGAACCGGCCGCCACGGCCCCCGAGTTCATCCGCAACTTCTGCATCATTGCCCACATCGACCATGGCAAGTCGACGCTCGCCGACCGGATGCTGCAGATCACCGGCGTCGTCGACGAACGTTCCATGCGCGCCCAGTACCTGGACCGCATGGACATCGAGCGTGAACGCGGTATCACTATTAAGAGCCAGGCCGTGCGCATGCCGTGGGAAATGGACGGCGTCACCTACGCACTCAACATGATCGACACCCCCGGCCACGTCGACTTCACCTACGAGGTCTCCCGCAGCCTCGCCGCCTGCGAGGGTGCCATTCTGCTGGTCGACGCGGCCCAGGGCATCGAAGCCCAGACCTTGGCCAACCTCTATCTTGCCCTCGAGAATGACCTCACGATCATTCCGGTGCTCAACAAGATCGACCTGCCGGCCGCAGACCCCGAGAAGTACGCCCGCGAGCTCGCGAGCCTGATCGGCGGACGCCCCGAAGACGTGCTGCGCGTCTCCGGCAAGACCGGCGCCGGTGTGGAAGAACTTCTCAACCTCGCGACCAGGATGATTCCCGCACCACAGGGCAACCCGGATGCCGCCGCGCGCGCCATGATCTTTGACTCGGTCTATGACAGCTACCGCGGCGTCGTCACCTACGTACGCATGATCGACGGGCACCTCAAGGCCCACGAAAAAATTCAGATGATGTCGACCAAGGCGACCCACGAGATCCTCGAGATCGGCGTCATCTCGCCCGAACCGATCGAAAGTAAGGGCCTGAGGGTCGGCGAGGTCGGCTACCTGATCACCGGCGTGAAAGACGTGCGCCAGTCCAAGGTCGGCGACACCATCACGACCGCCCTGCGCCCGGCCACCGACGCGCTGCCCGGCTACAACGAACCCCAGCCCATGGTGTTCTCGGGGTTGTACCCGATCGACGGCAGCGACTACCCGGCGCTGCGCGAAGCCCTCGACAAGCTCAAACTCTCCGACGCGAGTCTTGGATACGAGCCGGAGACATCGGTCGCCCTTGGTTTCGGCTTTCGCTGCGGCTTTCTGGGCCTGCTGCACCTCGAGATCATCACCGAACGCCTCGAGCGCGAATTCAACATCGATCTCATCACGACCGCACCGAGCGTGCCCTACGAGGTCACCACCGACGACAAGCGCACCATTACGGTCACCAACCCGAGCGAGTATCCCACCGGCAAGATCGCCAAGGTACTCGAGCCCATGGTCAAGGCGGCCATTCTCGCGCCGAAAGACTACGTGGGCGTGATCATGGAGCTCTGCCAGAGCCGCCGCGGCACCCTGCTCGGTATGGAATACCTTGGCGAAGACCGCGTCGAGATTCGCTACACGATGCCGCTCGGTGAGATCGTGTTCGACTTCTTCGACATGCTCAAGGGGCGCACCGCCGGCTACGCCTCACTCGACTACGAGCCCTCCGGCGAGCAGGAAGCCGACCTGGTCAAGGTCGACATTCTGCTGCAGGGCGAGCAGGTCGACGCGTTCAGCGCCATCGTGCACCGCGACAAGGCCTACGCCTACGGAGCCCTCATGACCGGACGCCTGCGCAAGCTGATCCCGCGCCAGCAGTTCGAGGTGCCCATTCAGGCCGCGATCGGCGCCCACATCATCGCCCGCGAGAGCATCTCGGCGATGCGTAAAGACGTGCTCGCCAAGTGCTACGGCGGTGACATCTCGCGCAAGCGTAAGCTGCTCGAGAAACAGAAAGAAGGCAAGAAGCGCATGAAGATGGTTGGTCGCGTCGAAGTTCCCCAAGAGGCCTTCATCGCCGCGCTCTCGGGGGACATCGAGACGAAAGACAAGAGGTAAAGCGCGTGCGCAGGGCCACCTTCACCGACGCCGCCGTCAGCTATGCCGCCATCGGTGGCACGCTCGCTCCCGACCTGATGAGCTATCCGCCCCGGGGCTACCGCCCGATGGAGCAGAGCGTCAAGCTCGGCAGCTCCCAGGAGCGGTTTCAAGCCGCGACCAAGTTGCTGATGACGTGGGGAATCCAGCGCGGCAGCGGCATGGAGGTCACCGACCTCGAAAGCGGTACCGGTGTGCAGTACACGCCGGTGACCTTTCAGCCGGACGGCACCCCGGCAGCCGGCCAGCAGCATCCGGTCAACGAGGCGACTTTTGCGGATGACGGCACGCCGTATATTGCCAACGGCATGACGGCGACGCTGAAAATTAAGGTCTGGCTGTTCAGCGTGACCGCGCCGGTGCGCGTTGTCTACGTGATCGACGAGGTCGCCCGCATCGGGTTCGCCTACGGCACCCTGGCCGGTCATCCGGAAAGCGGCGAGGAATCCTTCATCGTCGAACACCGGGACGACGATTCGGTCTGGCTGACCATTCGCTCGTTCTCGAAGGCCAGCACGTGGTATTACCGCCTGGCCTGGCCAATGCTGCGCTTTCAGCAGGCCAAATTCACCCGGCTGTACCTGCGGGCCCTGCATCCCGTGGGTGCTATCACGTAGCAGCGCCATCAAATAGCAGTGCCAAAACATTGCACAACCTCGACGTACTGGAGCACTACCCATGGCCGGACCCCACCCCGTCGGCGATCCAGCACCCGACGATGGCCTCCTTCCCGCCTCGGCGGCCGTTGACGCCTTCGGGCGCGATTTCGGCGTCTACCTGCACGTGCCGTTCTGCCGGGTACGCTGCGGCTACTGCGACTTCAACACCTACACCGCGACCGAACTGCGCGGGGTCAAACAGAGCGATTATGCCAGCCAGGCCATGCTCGAGGTGGAGGCGGCCGCACGCATCCTGACCGCATCGGGCGTGCCGGAACGCCCCGTCTCGACGGTGTTTTTCGGGGGAGGAACGCCGACACTACTGCCGGTGACCGACCTGACCCGCATGCTCGGTGCCGTGCGCGACCAGTGGGGCTTCCAGCCGGGCGCGGAAGTCACCACCGAGGCGAACCCCGACTCGGTCGACGCGGCCTACCTCGGCGCCCTCGCCGACGCCGGATTCACACGGGTATCGTTCGGCATGCAGTCCGCGGTGCCGCACGTGCTCGCGACGCTCGAACGCACCCACGATCCCGAGCGGGTACCGCTCGTCGTCGAGTGGGCCCGCGGCGCCGGCCTCGACGTGAGCCTCGACCTCATCTACGGCACGCCGGGGGAGTCGCTCGCGAACTGGCGCACGAGCCTCGAGCAGGCTCTCAGTCTGCACCCCGACCACCTGAGCGCGTACGCGCTGATCGTTGAAGACGGCACCAAGCTGGCGCGGCAGATTCGCCGCGGCGAGATCGCGCCGACCGACGATGACCAGCAGGCCGACTTCTACGAGCTGGCCGACGAACTCCTCGCCGCCGCCGGCTACGACTGGTACGAAGTCAGCAACTGGGCCGCGACGGACGCGCACCGGTCCCGCCATAACCTCGCGTACTGGACCGGCCAGGACTGGTGGGGCGTCGGCCCCGGCGCGCACAGCCATGTCGGCGGCGTGCGCTGGTGGAACGTCAAGCATCCGGCGGCCTACGCCGAACGCACCCTCGGGGGCCTCTCGCCGGCCGCCGGGCGCGAGACGCTCGACGCGCCGACCCGTGAGCTCGAGCGTATCCTGCTGCAAAGCCGCATCCGCACCGGTATTTTGGTCGCGTCGCTGTCGGCGTCGGGCCGCACCGAGGTCGCCGGGCTCATCGCCGATGAGCTCGTCAACGCGCGGGCCGCCCTCGCCGGAACAATCGAACTGACCCTGCGCGGACGGCTGCTGGCCGACGCCGTGGTGCGGCGGCTGAGCGACTAGCGCCCGCACCACTCATGCTTGCGCGCTGTCAGCTGACGAACCTGATGGTGAGCGGATAGCTGTAGCCCTCGCCACGGTTGGCCGCCAGGGCCGCCATGATCATGAATACGAGCGCAATGATGAAGAGCGGTGCGTAAAGAACGCTGCCGATGCCGAGTGTGACGATACTGATGGGCACCAGCACGGCGGCGTAGATGTAGAACGAGATCTGAAAGTTCAGCGCGGTCGCAGTGTGCGCGCGGATGAAGGGTCCGCGATCCCGCAGCACGAGGTAGCCGATCAGCGCCGGCAGAAAGCTGAAGAGGATGCCGCCGACATGGATCAGTGTCGCCCACAATTTCTCGTCGGCGGGACTCATGGGGGTGGGAGGTGTCGACTGGTATGGGTTCTGCTCAGACATGGGTGCTCCTGATTACGACCGGGCGCCGGCACGGCAGTGCCAGTGACTCCCAGAGTAATCGCCCCCTGTCGAAAAGCACTGCGAACTGTTATTTGATCAAACGCAGGGCGAACGGATACCGATAATTCTGGCCTTCCTTGGCCTTCAGGAAGCCCATGATCGAAAAAATGACCCCGGCCACCCAGAGCAGCCAGGCCAGCCCGATGATCAGTCCACCGATTCCGAAGGTGACGATGGCGAGAATAAACGATAGTACATTAATCGCGACATAGCCGATCAGCAGGGTGATCTGAAAGTTGAGCGCCTCCTTCGCCTCGATATTGGTGAGGCGACCGCGGTCCTTGAAGACCAGCCAAATGATCAGGGAGGGCAGGAAGCTCAGGATGCCGCCGAGGTGCGCAAAGGAGGCCCACTGTCGATCGTCGGCCTCGGAGAGTGGTGCCGCGACCACCGGGTTGGCGTACGGGCTTCCCGCGGGTTGCCCGCCGGGCTGCTGGCCGTATCCCGGCTGGCCGGCATTCGGCTCACGATAGTTGGAATCTCCGGGAGGTTGTGCCTGTGGATCACTCATGATCGTGCCTTTCGCTAAAAACAATGGGAGCATACATCGGTAATTTAACGCTTGGTTCGGGATACTGGCAATGGGCGTTTCCAGCCGGTCGCGATAGGATTGGCAGTCAGTGGTTGCGAGTGCCAACGATGTGCCGGCAAAGCTGCGTTCCAGCGTGCCCACCAGGGCGCGAGGTTGCGGCATCCGCTCAACTGAAGCGATACCGGAGAATCAGGAAGGCGGGCGCAATGGTTTCCGACCGTGGCCTCGATGTGTTGCGCGTCATCGTGCAGGACTACGTCGCCTCCCGTGAACCCGTCGGCTCCAAATCCATCGTCGACCGGCACTCTTTCGGCGTCTCCGCCGCCACCATTCGCAACGACATGGCCCTGCTCGAAGAAGAAGAGCTGATCGCGGCGCCACACACCTCGTCGGGGCGCATTCCGACCGACAAGGGCTACCGCGTTTTTGTCGACCATCTCGCTGATCTGCGCCCGCTCACTTCGGCCCAGCGCCAGGCGATCGAAACGTTTCTGGGCCATTCCGCCGACCTCGACGAGGTGCTCGTGCGCAGCGTGCGACTGCTCTCGCAGCTCACCCACCAGGTCGCGCTCGTGCAGTACCCCTCGCTGTCGCGCGCCAAAGTGCGCCACATCGAGTTCGTCCCGCTGACCGCGACACGCATCCTCTCGGTGCTGATCACCGATTCTGGCGGGGTGGAACAGAGAGTGATCGACCTGCCACGTGCACTCGACGAGCAGACGCTCGGCGAGGTGCGTGCCCGCCTCAATGTCGCGGTCGTCGGACTGTGCATGGCCGAAGCGAGCGCTGCCCTCGCCGCGAGCATCTGGCCGGGTGCGCCCGCTTTGCAGCCGATCGTCGACCTGATCACGAGTACCCTCGCCGACCAGGTCGGCGCCAATCGCCAGGACAAACTCGTCATGGCCGGCGCAGCGAACCTGGTGCGCACCGAAGACGACTTCTCCGGCAGCATCTACCCGGTCCTTGAAGCCATCGAAGAGCAGGTGGTGCTCCTGCGCCTGTTCGGCGAGATGGAGACCGACCAGCACGGCGTGTCGGTGAGCATCGGCCGCGAAAATGCGGCCTTCGGCCTGCCCGAGGCGAGCGTGCTCACCAGCGGCTACACCGCGAACGGCAACCTCGCCCGTCTCGGGGTTCTCGGGCCGACCCGCATGGACTATTCCAACAACATGGCGGCGGTGCGCGCCGTCGCCCGCTACCTCTCCCGCCTGCTCGGCGAGACCTAAAACTTTCGCCGCCCGCGCGGTACCGCCACCATTTCGAACAACCATCAGAACAACAAGGAGAGCCACCCTTTGGCTGACCACTACGAAGCTCTCGGCGTTAGCCGCGACGCGACCACCGACGAAATCAAGAAGGCGTACCGCCGCCTCGCCCGCGAATTGCACCCCGACGTGAACCCCGGCGCCGAAGCCTCGGAACGGTTCAAGAGCATCACCCACGCCTACGACGTGCTCAGCGACGCCAAACAGCGCCAAAAGTACGACCAGGGCGGCCAGAACGGTGGCTTCGACGGCCAGAACTTCGGCAACTTCGGTGACATCTTCGAGACATTCTTCGGCGGGGGCGGCGGAGGCAGCGGCCGCGGCCCGCGCTCCCGCCGCGAACGTGGCCAGGACGCCCTGATTCGGGTGGAACTCGACCTCGATGAGGTCATCTTCGGCACGCACCGCGACCTCGCGGTCGACACTGCAATCGTCTGCGACACCTGCAAGGGCTCCTGCTGTGCCCCGGGCACGTCACCCATCACCTGCGACATCTGCCACGGCACCGGCAGCATCCAGCGTGCGGTGCGTTCCCTGCTCGGCAACGTGATGACGTCGAGCCCGTGCGGTTCCTGCCGCGGCTACGGCACCATCATCGCGACGCCGTGTATGACCTGCTCCGGCCAGGGCCGCGTGCGGGCCCGCCGAACTGTTCCGGTGGACATCCCCGCCGGGGTCGATACCGGCTTGCGCCTGCAGATGCCCGGCAGTGGCGAAGCCGGCCCGGCCGCCGGTCCCAACGGCGACCTGTACCTCGAAATGAAGGTGCGCCACCACGACGTGTTCAGCCGCGACGGCGACGACCTGATGTGCTCGCTCGACGTGCCCATGACCAGCGCCATACTCGGCACGAGCGTCACCGTGAAGGCGCTCGACGGCGACATCGAGGTGGAGATTCGCCCCGGCGCGCAGAGCGCCGAGGTGCTCACGATCAAGGACCGCGGCATCACCAAGCTGCGCGGCAGCGGCCGTGGCGATCTCAAGATCGGCATCCACGTGGTCACGCCGACCAAACTGGACCACAAGGGACGCGATCTGATCGAGCAGTTCGCCGCCCGATATGCGGCCCCCGCGCCCAGCCTGAGCCAGTACCAGCAGGGACTGTTCGCCAAGCTGCGCGACCGGTTCCTCGGCTAACGTGGCACATTTCTACCTGCAGGAAACGCTCCGGGCGGCGGACAGCCGCCCGGGGCAGGTCGTGACCGTCGACGGCGCGGAGGCGCGCCACGCGGTCACGGTCAGCCGGGTTCGTCCCGGGGACCGGCTCCGCCTGGGTAATGGAGCCGGGCTGCTCCTGGAAGGCACGGTGCTTTCTGCGGAGGCTATGGTGTTGACCCTGCGCGTCGATGACGCGATCGAGACGGCGGCGACGACGCCGCGCATCCGTTTGGTGCAGGCCCTCGCCAAGGGCGACCGTGACGAGCTGGCCATTCAGGCCGCCACCGAACTCGGCGTGGATGGAGTCATCCCCTGGAGTGCTGCCCGCTCCATCACCAAATGGGAGGGGCCCAAGATCGCCAAGGGCCACGAACGCTGGAGCAGCATCGTGCGCGAGGCCAGCAAACAGTCGATTCGGGCCTGGCTGCCCGGTGTCGCTCCGCTCGCCAGCACCAAGCACCTGGCCGGGCTGGCCGCCACCACCCGGATGCTGCTGCTCGACCCGTTCGCGACCGGTCGCCTCACCGAGGTGGCCGCGCCCACCGACGACCGCGACATTCTGCTCGTCGTCGGCCCGGAGGGCGGGATCTCCCCGGCCGAACTAATCCTGCTCGAACAGTCCGGCGCGACCCCGGTGCGCCTCGGCGACACCGTGCTGCGCACGTCGACCGCCGGACCGGCCGCCCTCGCAATCCTCAATGCGACCCTTGGCCGCTGGTAGCGCCGCTTAAGATAGAGGCATGTCTTCTTCTGGTGCCCAACCGACCATTTTCAGCCGTATCGTCGCGCGTGAGATTCCGGCGACGATCGTGGCCGAGACCGAACACATCATCGCTTTTCTCGACATCGCCCCGAAAGCCCCGGTCCACGTCGTCGTCACCACGAAAGACCCGCAGTACCAGAATGTCGCCGAGCTCGCGGCCGGCAACCCGGCCCTGCTGGTCGAACTCGTCGCCGTGGCCGAGCAGATCGCCGCAGAACGAACCAACGGGCAGTTCCGCCTCGTCTTCAACACCGGCGCGGCCGCCGGCCAGACCGTATTCCACGTGCACGCCCACGTCCTGGGCAGCCCGGAACCGGCCGACTCGCTGGGGGAGGACTCCCTTGGCGCCCTCTAAACCCGGCAACGCCGGCTCCAACAACACCACCGAACTGCGCTTCACCGTCGACGGCGTCGCCATGGTGCGCCTGCTCGGGCCCGAAGACCGCTACCTGAGTACCATCGAGGGCGCGTACCCGAACGTCGATGTGCACGTGCGCGGCAACGAGGTCACCCTCGCCGGCAGGGCCGACGACGTTTTGGCCGTGCGGCGCCTGATCGAAGAAATGCAGATGGCCCTCCGCACCGGCCACGACCTCGACGAGACCGAGGTCGTCACGGCTGCACGGATGCTCGCCGCGGACAGCTCCGTGAGCCCCTCCGCGCAGCTCGGCGCCCCCATTCTGACCGCGCGGGGCAAGAGTATCCGGGCCAAGTCGGTTGGCCAGAAAGACTACGTCGACGCGATCGACGACAACACGATCGTGTTCGGCATCGGCCCGGCGGGTACCGGCAAGACCTACCTCGCCATGGCGAAGGCGGTGCGCGCCCTGCAGAACAAGGAGGTCGATCGCATCATCCTGACCCGGCCGGCCGTTGAGGCCGGTGAACGGCTCGGCTTTCTGCCGGGTACCCTCACCGACAAAATCGACCCCTACCTGCGGCCGCTCTACGACGCACTCGGCGAAATGCTCGACCCCGAACTCATACCCAAGCTGCTCGCCGCTGGCACGATCGAGGTGGCCCCGCTCGCTTATATGCGTGGCCGTACCCTCAACGCGAGCTTCGTCGTGCTGGACGAAGCCCAGAACACCACGCCGGAACAGATGAAGATGTTCCTGACCCGCCTCGGCTTCGGCTCGAAGATGGTCATCACCGGCGACGTCACCCAGATCGACCTGCCGGCTGGCACGAGCGGCCTGAAACTGGTCACCCGCGTGCTCGACGGGATCGACGACATCCACTTCGCCTATTTGACCAGCGCCGACGTGGTGCGGCACTCGCTCGTCGGCCGCATCGTCGACGCCTATACCGAGTACGACGCGCAGAAGCAGGCTCTTCGCCAGGAGAGTGCTGAAGCCCGAGAATTTGCCACCCGCGGCGCCCAGCGCGTCGGCACGCCCGGCCGCAACCCGAAACGGAGTTCCAGTTGAGCATCGAAATCAACAACGAGTCGGCCATTCCGGTCGATGAGTCCGCCATTTTGCGTCTCGCTGCCTTCGCGCTCGACACCATGCACGTACACGCCGACGCGGAGCTCGCCATCGTGCTCGTCGACGAGGGGGCCATGGAGCAGCTGCACGTGCAGTGGATGGACGAACCGGGTCCCACCGACGTGCTGAGCTTTCCGATGGACGAACTGCGCCCCGGTACCGAGGAGCAGGAGACCCCGCCCGGACTGCTCGGTGATATTGTGCTGTGCCCGCAGGTCGCCCAGTCCCAGGCCGAGACCGCCGGCCACAGCACCCTCGACGAGCTGCTGCTGCTGACGACCCACGGCGTGCTGCACCTGCTCGGCTTCGACCACGCGGAACCGGCGGAAGAGAAAGAGATGTTCGGCATCCAGCGCGACATTCTCATCGGCTTCTCCGTGCAGGAACGACAACGCCCCTGATGCACATCGTGTGGTTTATTTATGCGGCCGTGATCCTGGTGGTGTTCGCCGGGCTCATGGCGGCCGTTGACGCAGCGATCACGTCCCAATCTCGGGCCGATATCGCGAGCCTGGTGGCGAATCATCGCGCCAAACGGTCGCTGCAGGCCATCGCCGACGATACCGGCGCGCACCTGAACGCGATCAACTTCATTCGAATCACCGCCGAGACCACGGCGGCTGTTCTGGTGACCCTGGTTTTCGCGACTACCATCGACGCCCTCTGGCTTGCCCTCATGCTCTCGGCGCTCATCATGACCTCGGTATCGTTCGTGCTGGTCGGCGCGAGCCCGCGCAGCGTTGGACGTGCCCATCCGATCAACCTGCTGACCGCAAGCGCCCTGGTCGTGCACTTCGTGCGCGTGCTGCTCGGCCCGATCGCCAACGCCCTCGTCGCCCTCGGCAACCGGGTCACTCCCGGCCGCACCAAGCTCGCCACCTTCACCTCCGAAGACCAGCTGCTCAGCATGGTGGACGAGGCCACCGAGCTCGACGTGATCGAGGAAGACGACCGCGAACTCATCCACTCCATCTTTGAGTTCAGCGAGACGGTCGTGCGCGAAGTGATGATTCCCCGCACCGATATGATCACCATCGACGCCGACGCGAGCATTGATGCGGCCATGGGCCTGTTCCTGAGCAGCGGCACCTCCCGCGTGCCCGTTCGGGGCGGTGAGGTCGACGACATCGCCGGCATTCTGTACCTGCGCGACGTCGCCCGGCTGGTGTTTGAGCGACCGATGAACGCCCTCCAGCTCACCGTGGCCGATCTGGCCCGGCCGGCCGTCTTCGTGCCCGAGTCAAAGAAGGGCGACGACATGCTGCGGCAGATGCAGCTGGAGTCCAACCACCTGGCCATGGTGGTTGACGAGTACGGCGGAATCGCGGGACTGGTCACCCTCGAAGACCTGATTGAGGAGCTCGTCGGCGATATCTCCGACGAATACGACCGCGACGTGGTCGAGTTCGAAGACCTCGGTGACGGGCATTTTCGGGTGAGCGCCCGACTGCCGGTCGACGAGCTGGGCGAGCTGTTCAATCTCGAACTCGACGACGACGATGTCGACTCGGTGGGTGGCCTGCTGGCCAAGGCCCTCGGACGACTGCCCGTGGCCGGGTCGGTCGCCACGGTGAGTGGCTTGAACCTCACCGCCGAGCGCACCGAAGGCCGCCGCAAGCGCATCAGCACCGTGCTGGTGGAACGCGATGAAGCTTTGATTGAGGCGCAGACCGCATTCCTCACGGCGCCGAGCAGTTACAGCAGCAGTAGCAACACAGGCGCACGCACCGTGTCAGATGATGAAGGAGAACGGTCATGACCGCAACAATTGAGCCCCACCCCGCCGGGTACCGTGCGGGATTCGTCTCGTTCGTGGGACGCCCCAACGTGGGCAAGTCCACCCTGACGAACGCACTGGTGGGTGAGAAAGTTGCGATCACCTCGTCGAAGCCGCAAACCACGCGCCGCGCCATTCGCGGCATCGTGCATCAGAAGAACGGTCAGCTCATTCTGGTCGACACCCCCGGCATCCACCGCCCCCGCACTCTCCTCGGCGAGCGCCTCAACAGCCTCGTTACGGCGACCCTCGCCGGCGTCGACGTGATCGGTCTGTGCGTTCCGGCCAACGAGCCGATCGGCCCGGGCGACAAATTCATCAATGAGCAACTGGATGCCTTCCCGCGAGCCAAAAAGGTCGCCATCGTCACCAAGATTGACGCATCCTCCAAAACCAACGTCGCCAATCAGCTGCTCGCCGTTTCGCAGTTGCGGGATTGGGAGGCGATCGTGCCGATCTCCTCGACCAGCCGCATCCAATTGGATACCCTCGCGACCGAACTGCTGCGCCTCCTGCCGTACGCGGATGCACCGCTCTACCCGGCTGACGCGGTCACCGACGAGACACTCGAATCGCGCATCTCCGAATTTATCCGCGAGGCCGCTCTGGAGGGTGTCACCGACGAACTGCCGCACTCGATCGCGGTGACCATCGACGACATCATTGAGCGGGACGATCAGGAACTGGTCGAGATTTACGCCAACCTGTTCGTGGAACGAGACAGCCAGAAGGGCATCATCATCGGCAAGTCGGGCAGCCGACTGAAGGATGTCGGCACCCGCGCCCGCAAGCAGATCGAACCGCTCGTTGGCAAGCGCGTGTTTCTGTCGCTGCGGGTAAAGATCGCCAAGGAATGGCAGCGCGATCCGAAGCAGCTCGGCCGCCTCGGCTTCTAGCGAATCAGCCGGTTGGTACCCGCGGCTGGGCGGCTTCCGTACTCTGGCTGTGAGTAGGCTGCAATCGAGCCGTGGCTTACCCGGGTTGCGGCCGACAAAGTAGCCGCGAGGGGCGCGGAACGACTCCGCAATGCCACAATGAATTCGGAGGCCCCGGATGAACTCGCTGTTGCTCGATGTCAGTCCGCTCGATGTCAGTCCGCTCGATGTCAACCTCACCGACGCTCCGTTCCTCGCGACGCTCTACGGCGTCACCGGCCTCGCGCTACTGCTCGTACTGCTCGGTCCGACCGGCGTGCGTCGCGCCGTCGTTACCGTTATCGGCGCCGTGATCGGTGCAGCCTCCGGTTGGGTGCTGGCCTGGTTCGTCAGTGACGTCTGGGATCCGTGGGGAGTGTCACTGTCCATCGGCACCCGGCTCTGGACCACCGCTCTGTTTGCCAGCGTCGCGATTGTGCTGCTGAACCTGCGCGGTCAGGTTCGATGGCGGCAAGTAGTCGCCATCTGTGCCCTACCGCTCTGCCTGCTGAGCGCCGCGACCGGTATCAACGCCGATGTTGGCCAGTTTCCCACCCTGCGCGTGGCTCTCGGTCTGGCCACCTACGCACCACTTGACCGGGCGCTCGCCAGCGGGCAGGGCGGCACGCACGTGGCCGGCACCACTGGCAGCACCGGTTCCTCAACCGGCACCGTCGGCACCGTCACCATCCCGGGGACGGTTTCAGGATTCGCCGCCCGCTCCGCCATGGTCTACCTGCCGCCAGCGGCAACGGGCACCAAAGCGCCCGCGCTACCCGTGGTCGAGATGCTCTCGGGCCAACCCGGCAGCCCGAGCGACGTGTTCACGGCCGGCGGTCTGGCCGATATTCTCGACCGGTACGCCCAGGCACACTCCGGCCTGGCCCCCATCGTCGTGGTTCCCGACCAGCTCGGTTCTCCTAAAAGCAATCCAATGTGCGTGGATTCTGCGCTCGGCCAGGTAGACAGCTATCTCACCATCGATGTTCCGGCCTGGATCCGCGCGCACCTGCATGTGAGGGACCAGCCGAATGGCTGGACCATCGCCGGATTCTCCCAGGGTGGCACGTGTTCAATTCAGCTTGGAGCCGCGCATCCGCAGCTGTTCGGTACGATTTTAGACATCGCGGGAGAGCTCGTTCCCAAATACGGAAGCGAGGCGCATACGGTGGCAGCCGGTTTCGGCGGCAGCGCCGCCGCCTACGCCGCAGCAGCACCGACCGCTCTCCTCGCCGCGCACGCACCGTACGGCGCCCTCGGAGCGATCTTCGTCGTCGGCGACGGTGACCTGCGCTTTCTGCCCGGGGTGCACGCGCTAGCGGATGCTGCCAAGCGGGCCGGCGTTGACACCCACCTGTTCGTGTCACCCGGCACGGCCCACGACTGGCACACCGTTGACTACGCCTGGGCCACAGCACTGCCCGTCATCGCCGCCCGCACCGCTTTGCTCGCGCCCGACG
Source organism: Cryobacterium sp. CAN_C2 (assembly GCF_015751745.1). Taxonomy (NCBI): domain Bacteria; kingdom Bacillati; phylum Actinomycetota; class Actinomycetes; order Micrococcales; family Microbacteriaceae; genus Cryobacterium; species Cryobacterium sp. CAN_C2. The sequence goes on along the minus strand of NZ_JADOUX010000006.1, from coordinate 37,207 downwards.
CCGGGGCGCTGACACGATGACCCGAAACAGAATCGAGAGTGAATCCAGAAAGCGCGTCCCCACGAAACCGATCCCGGCGCGAGGCGTCGGGATCGGATCGTTCGGGCGGTTCGCGGCTCGGCGCCCGTTCGCCCTCGCCTACGCCGGGTCCCTACTCGTCGTCGCGCTGGTCAGCGGGGTGATCTCGGGGCCGTCTCGAGACATCCGTCTTCTCTTCGGCACCGGCTACGAGTCGGTCATCGAACTCGGTCACTGGTGGTCGCCGCTCACCTCAACGTTCTTCGTCGACAACGGCGCCGAACTGGTGCTGGCGCTGGCCGGCGCTGTGATCCTACTGGGTTTCGCCGAGCGGCTGATGGGCACCCGGCGCACCGTGATCGCCTTTCTGGCAACGGCGATTCTCGGTGCGACGATCGGCCTCGGTGCCCAGTACCTCGGTGTGGCGGGCGGGGAGATGTGGTCGCGCGGTGTGAGCGAGTTGTGGGCGATCGACCCTTTCACCCCCATCTTTGGCAGCGCTATGGCGGCCAGTTACTTCGTCGGGCCGCTCTGGCGTCGCCGCATCCGCGTGCTGGGGCTGTCGACGGTGCTCGTGCTCGTGCTGTATTCCGGCCAGCCCTCCGACCTCTATCGGATGCTGGCCGTGGCGGTCGGGCTCGGTGTGGGCTGGCTGTTTCGCCCGACACTCCGTGTCACGTCGTGGCGGCGCAGTTCCGACCACGAAACCCGCACCCTGCTGGCCGCCATTGTCGGCATGGTCGCCGTCGGCCCGGTCATCACCATCTTCTCAGGGGCAAGGTTCGGTCTGCTCGCACCGCTTGGCCTGCTGTTCTCCCAGGACGTACCGACGGCGGGGGAGGTCGTTGACCGCTGCCTGCTCGGTGACGTGACCCGGCAGTGCGTGCAGGAACTCAGCCTCGAACGCATCGGCGGGGCCGGGCCGGTACTGGTGAGCCTGCTGCCTCTGCTCACCCTCGTCGTTGCCGCTGTCGGGCTCGCCCGCGGTCGACGGTTCGCCGCGTGGCTCGCCATCACGATCAACACCGGGCTCGCCCTGCTCGCCGCCTGGTATTACGGGCTGTTGCCCCTTTCCGGGCAGGCCTACGTCTGGCAATGGCAGTCCGGCCGGTACTGGGAGGTCACGCTCATCCTCGTGGTCTCGGTGCTCATTCCCCTCGCCGTGGCCCTCGTCATCCTCGGCAACCTGCGCCGCTTTCCGGTCTACTCCCGCGCCGGCCAGCGGCGGCGGTTTCTCCTGGTCACCCTCGGCAGCTTCGCCGCCCTCGTCCCGTTCTATGTCGGTGTCGGCTGGCTGCTTCGCGACCATTTTCGGCCCGCGGTCAGCCTGCTCGACTTGCTGGCGGATGTTCCCGAACGATTCATTCCGGTCGGCTTCCTGCGTCTGGAACGGGCGTCGTTCCTTCCGACCGACCCCCTCGCCACCGCCCTGTACGACGGAGTCGGTGCTGTCTTCTGGATCGTCGTTTTCGTTGGAGCGATCGTCTGCCTGCAGAGCGCCGCCGTCGGGCCGACCGCCGACTCGCCGGCGCGGCTGCGCACCCTGCTGTCCGCCCATGGCGGCGGATCGCTCGGGTTCATGACCACGTGGACCGGCAACTCCCTGTGGTTCACCGCGAGCGGACGCACCGCGATCGCCTACCGCGTCGTGAACAGCATCGCCATCACCACGTCAGAACCGGTCGGACCATCTTCTGAGGCGTCCGACGCTGTCGCATCCTTCGCCCGGATGTGCGATGACCGCGGCTGGGTGCCGGTGTTCTACAGCCTGCACGAGAGTTGGCACCCCGTATTCGACGCGATGGGCTGGCACACCATGCAGGTGGGGGAGGAGACGCTGCTGCGCCCGAGCAGCTGGAGCACCACGGGAAAAAAGTGGCAGGACATCCGCACGTCGATCAATCGTGCCGACCGCGCCGGCGTGCGGGCGATCTGGACCAGTTACCGGGCGCTGTCACTGGCGGCGACGACCCAAATCGCGGAGATCTCGGAGCAGTGGGTTCAAGAGAAGGAACTCCCCGAACTGGGGTTCACCCTCGGTGGCCTCGACGAACTGCGTGACCCCGCCGTGCGCCTCATGCTCGCCGTCGACAGCGCAGACCGCGTGCACGCCGTGACCAGCTGGCTGCCAACCTACCGGGAGGGAGTCATAGTCGGCTGGACCCTGGACTTCATGCGGCGTCGGCCAGACAGCATCAACGGTGTGATGGAGTTTTTGATCGCACAAACGGCGGAGCGGATGCAGGAGACCGCGCAGATTCAGTTTCTCAGCCTGTCCGTAGCACCGCTCGCCCAATCCTCCGGGCCACGGCAGGGCGGCGTCGCAGACCGCCTGCTGGACTATCTCGGTCGTACGCTTGAACCGGTCTACGGATTTCGGTCGCTGCTGCTGTTCAAACGCAAATTCCAGCCGGAGTTTGCCCCCGTTTTCATGGCCTTCCCCGACCCGGTCGAACTTCCGGAGATCGGGCTGGCGCTGGCGAAGGCCTACCTGCCAAGCCTCTCGATGCGCGACGTCGTGACCCTGATGCGCGGACGCGGCCAGTAGCATCCGCTGGCAGATGGGCGGCAGCAACCCGTGGTATCAGCGCGGCCAAACGGTGCTAGCCTGAACCCGTGTTGAACGGTGCGCTCTTCCTTAGCTGCCGCGACGAGTCCTAATCTAAAGGCCTCCCTCGTCGCGGAGTTCGTCGTTGGCTGTACGACACCCACGAGGAAACAGGACCATGAAGAACAATCAGACCGCATCCATACTGCCGATCCACCGCTACCGCCCGTACCACGAGCAGTTCGCCGTTGACCTGCCCGAACGCACCTGGCCGAGCAAGCACATCACGGTTGCCCCGCGTTGGTGCGCGGTCGACCTGCGGGACGGCAATCAGTCGCTCATCGATCCGATGAGCCCCGAGCGCAAGCGCATCATGTTTGATCTGCTGGTACGCATGGGCTACAAGGAGATCGAGGTGGGGTTCCCCTCGGCGAGCCAGACCGACTTCGACTTCGTGCGCAGCCTCATCGACGAGAACGCCATTCCCGACGATGTCACCATCCAGGTACTCACGCAGGCTCGTGAGCATTTGATCAAGCGCACCTACGAGTCCATCTCGGGTGCCAAGCAGGCCATCGTGCACTTCTACAACTCCACGAGCATTTTGCAGCGCGAGGTCGTGTTCCGCGAGCAGAAGCAGGGGATCATCGACCTGGCCCTGTTCGGCGCGCGCCTCTGCAAGCAGCTGGAAGCGACCATTCCCGGCACGACCATCTACTACGAGTACTCTCCGGAGAGCTTCACCGGCACCGAGCTCGATTTCGCCGTCGACATCACCAACCAGGTCGTCGAGGTTCTGGCGCCCACCCCGGAACGCAAGGTCATCGTCAACCTGCCGGCCACCGTTGAAATGGCCACCCCGAACGTGTACGCGGACTCCATTGAGTGGATGAGCGCTCACCTGGCCCAGCGCGAAAACATTCTCATCTCGTTGCACCCGCACAACGACCGTGGAACCGCGATCGCCGCCGCGGAGCTCGGCTATCTGGCCGGTGCAGACCGCATCGAGGGCTGCTTGTTCGGCAACGGGGAGCGCACCGGCAACGTGGACCTCGTCGCTCTTGGTATCAACCTGTTTACGCAGGGTATCGACCCGCAGATCGACTTCAGCAACATCGACGAGATCAAGCGCACCGCGGAGTACTGCAACCAGCTGCCGGTACCCGAACGCAACCCGTGGGCCGGAGACCTGGTCTTCACCGCGTTCAGCGGATCGCACCAGGACGCCATCAAAAAAGGCTTCGAGGCCATGGATGCCGACGCCGCCAAGCGGGGCTGCACCGTCAACGACCTGGTCTGGGCTGTTCCCTACCTGCCGATCGACCCAAAGGACCTCGGCCGCAGTTACGAGGCTGTGATCCGGGTCAACTCGCAGTCCGGCAAGGGCGGCGTCGCCTACCTGCTCAAAACCGACCACGCCCTCGACCTTCCGCGCAAGCTGCAGATCGAGTTCTCCGGCGTCGTGCAGGCCAAAACCGATGCCGAGGGCGGCGAGGTGACGAGCGAGCAGATCTGGGACATCTTCAACGATGAGTACCTGCCGGCCACGATCAAGAATCCCGAGGCCAAGTGGGGACGCTTCGAACTGCACTCCACCCGCACCTCAAGCGATCTGTCCGGTACCGTCGACCTCTCCGTCGAACTGCGCGACGGCGACATCGTGGCACCGGTGACCGGGTCGGGCAACGGTCCGATCAACGCGTTCCTCGGCGTGATGGCCGAGCGCGGCATCGCGATCACTCTGTACGACTACGTGGAGCACGCGCTCTCGGCCGGCGGTGACGCACAGGCCGCCGCCTATGTTGAGCTCGACGTGAACGGAAAGCGTTACTGGGGCGTCGGCATCGACGCGGACATCTCCACCGCATCGCTCAAGGCGGTTGTCTCCGCGGTCAACCGTGGCATCCGTGCCGAGGTCGGCGACCTGGAACTGGCCGCCGTCTAACGCCGCAGCATCCGTTAGGCGCAGCACACACGAAAGCCCAGACTCGTCACTGAGGGTCTGGGCTTTCGTTGCACCATCCGGGTGCGGTCAAGGGGCTGACGATCAGGCCAGGACGGGCAGGTGCACCGTTCGGTTCGTCGTGCGCGCACCCAGCAGGGCCTTGCAATCGTCGATCGCGTGATCAAGCAGGGTATACAACCGAGCGTCCGGGTCGGCGACGCAGGCCTCACCGATGCCCTGCACGGCGACGCGGATGATCGTGTCGGCGGTGCGCGGCGTGAACTTGGTGTGCGACCAGGAATGCACGCTCCCGATGAAGTTACGGGCCCAGCGTTCGGCATCGGGAGCTTCGTCGAGGGCGGCCCGAACGAGGGGGCGCACCCGCAGGGCGAGCGCCGGATCAAGAACGGATGCGCTTCGCTCGCAGGTCAGAACCCCCACGGCGAGTGCGCGCTGCCGTTCCAGGCTCGCCACCGGCAGCGCTTCGCACCCGGCACGCAGCGCGACAGCGACCTCCACGCGCTTATCGGAACCGGTCAGGCCGATCACCGACGGGATCAGCAGCGTGAGCCGCGACCGGGCGTCGTCGGAGCTGCAGTCGTTGACCATGCGAGCCAGCGAGGCGAGCACCGGATGGGTGCAAGCGGGGTGGTCGCTCCAGGACTCGCCAGCGAGGTAGGAGGCGAATTCCATGAAGCAGCCACCGCTCTTGGGAGTGCGGTGCTTGCCACGCGAGAGCACGGGCATAATGTCGGGCAGGCTGCCCTGGACTGGTTTCATGAAAACCTCCATACCATGGGGACGAGTACCCCCAAGTCTCCCCCCGTCCGGCCCGAAAAACCAGAGCCAGGCGAGACTAGTGACAAAATGTCAGCAACACCGTCAGCCGGTTCTTCGGGCCGCCACGCCGTGACCACATCTACCGCGGCGGGGTGGGATAATTACCTGTGCCTGTCTATCGAGATGAAGCCGTCGTGCTGCGCACCCACAAGCTGGGTGAAGCCGACCGCATCGTCACCATGCTCACGCGAAAGCACGGCAAGGTGCGTGCAGTCGCCAAGGGCGTGCGGCGCACCGGCTCCAAATTCGGTGCTCGGCTCGAACCCTTCATGGTCGCCGACGTGCAGCTCTACGAGGGTCGCAGCCTCGACATCATCACGCAGGCCGAGTCGCTTGGCTCGTACGGCGCCCTGATCACCGCCGACTACGGCAGCTACACTGCCGCGAGCGTCATGGTGGAAACCGCCGACAAACTCACCGAATCGGAAGGGTCGCTGCAGCAATACCTGCTGCTGGTCGGCGCGCTGCGGTCGCTGTCCCGCCAAGAGCACGGCTCCCACCTCACCCTCAACTCGTATTTACTGCGCGCCGTATCGATGGCCGGGTGGGCGCCGAGCTTTCAGGATTGCGCTCGGTGCGGCGCAGTTGGGCAGCACGGCGCAGTTGAACAGCACAGCGCCATGGTGGTGCAGCTCGGCGGCATCGTCTGCGACGCCTGCGCCCCACCCGGTTCGCCCCGGATCGACGCGGCGACGATCGGCCTGCTGAGCGCGCTGCTCACCGGCGATTGGGAGCACGCCGCGGCGATGCCCGAACGCACGCAGAGCCAGGCGGCCGGCGTCGTCGCCGCTTACACGCAGTGGCACCTGGGTCGCGGGCTTCGCTCCCTGGAACACGTCGCCCGATGATGGCTCGGCTGTTTGGCCACACAGGGTTCACGCACAAGGATGCCGTGCCGTTCAAACCGCTGGACTGGACGGGCCTGTATCCACCCGAACTGCCCCGCAGAGTCGTGCCCGAGCACGTCGCCGTCGTTATGGACGGCAACGGCCGCTGGGCCAACGAGAAGGGCCTCACCCGCATCGAGGGGCATAAGGCCGGCGAGGCCGCCCTGCTCGACGTCGTCGCCGGCGCCATCCAGATCGGCGTCAAGCACCTCAGTGTCTATGCCTTCTCCACTGAGAATTGGAAGCGTTCACCCGATGAGGTGCGTTTTCTCATGGGATTCAATCGCGACGTTCTTCATCGTCGCCGCGATCAGCTCAACGACTGGGGCGTGCGGGTGCTGTGGGCCGGGCGCAAGCCGAAACTGTGGGCATCCGTTATCAACGAACTGCAATTTGCCGAGCGGCTCACCGCGGGCAACGACGTGCTCACGCTCACCATGTGTGTGAATTACGGCGGTCGCACGGAAATAACGGATGCCGTGCGCGCGCTGGCCGTAGACGTAGCCGCGGGCAGGCTGAAGCCGTCGGGCATCACCGAGAAGGCCATTGCGAAGCAGTTGTACGTGCCGGACCTGCCCGACGTCGACCTGTTCGTGCGCAGCTCGGGGGAGCAGCGCACCAGCAACTTTCTCCTCTGGCAAAGCGCCTACGCCGAAATGGTCTTTCTGGACACACTGTGGCCGGACTTCACCCGGGCCGACCTCTGGCACGCGGTCGAGCTCTATGCCTCCCGCAACCGGCGCTACGGCGGCGCGGTCGATGCTCCCACGCCCTGAGGCGCCTCCAAATATTCCGAACGGGGAATACGAACGCTCGGGTCCCCGTTGGGACGAGAGTGACTGACACGACTGCAACCGAGACAACCGCATCCACGAACACCGACCCGATCAAGGTCGACATCTGGTCTGACGTGCAGTGCCCCTGGTGCTACATCGGAAAACGCAAGTTTGAGACCGGCGTGGCGATGTTTGACGGGCGCGTCGAGGTCGAGTACCACAGCTTCGAACTCTCACCCGATACCCCGGTCGAATTCGTCGGCAACGCCGTCGACTACCTGAGCCAGCGCAAGGGCATGCCCATCGATCAGGTTCAGACGATGCTCGAGAACGTTACCGCGATCGCCGCGAGCGTCGGCCTCGACTACGACTACGACTCGGTGCATCAGACCAACACGGTCATTTCGCACGAGCTGCTGCACTATGCCAAGGCCCAGGGTCGCCAGCTCGACATGATGGAACGCCTGCTCAAGGCCTACTTCATCGACGGCCGCCACGTCGGTCGGGTCGAGGACCTCGCCGACCTCGCCGCCGAGATCGGACTCGACCGCGCCGATGTGGTGCGGTCGCTCAACGCGCACGAGTACCTCGCCGCGGTCAAGGCCGACGTGGCGCAGGCCGGCGCTTACGGAATCCAGGGCGTTCCGTTTTTCGTGATCGACGGCCGCTACGGCATCTCCGGCGCGCAGGATCCGACCGCGTTCGCTCAGGCTCTCGGCCAGGCCAGCGCCGACCGTTCGGCCGACCGTTCGGCCGACGGTTCGGCCGACGGTTTGGACGACGGGGCCTCGGCGTAGCAGCGATACCCAGCGAACTCGCGTAGCCTGACTACACACGTAGTCGGCCGCATCCCCTTCACCCTATTGATCAGGAGAACACCCATGAGCGACACCATTACCACCCCACCCGTCTTCACCGATGCTGGCGGCCGTCCCACCATCGAACTTCTGAGCGCTGACACGGCAACCGACGAAGCCGCGGGTTCCTGCTGCGGCGGCGGCTGCTGCAGCTAATAACCGATCTCTATTCCACGAAAGCGCAGCTGTCGCACGGCCAGCTCGACCGCCCCGGCAGGTGCGCTTTTGTGCGCCGCCCACGCGACCGCCCGGCCGGTTCGCGGATCCCACGCTTTCTGGGAGAATTGACGCAACATGACTTCATCCACCCCCACTGTCGACCAGCTGGCGCCGATCGGACCGCTGACGATCGGCCCGCTCACGCTCGATGTGCCCGTGGTGCTCGCGCCAATGGCCGGCATCACGAACACGGCATTCCGTCGGCTGTGCCGCGAATACGGTGCCGGACTGTTCGTGAGCGAAATGATCACCTCCCGGGCCCTCGTCGAACGCAATACCGAGACGATGCGGCTGATCACCCACCACGAGAGCGAAACCACTCGTTCCATTCAGCTCTACGGCGTCGACCCGAAGACGGTCTCCGAAGCCGTGACCATGCTCGTCGCCGAAGACCGCGCCGACCACATCGACCTCAACTTCGGCTGCCCGGTGCCCAAGGTCACGCGCAAGGGCGGGGGAGCGGCCCTGCCTTGGAAGATCGGCCTGTTCCGTCAGATCATCGATGCCGCCGTCACCGCGGCCGGCTCGGTTCCGCTGACCGTGAAAATGCGCAAGGGCATCGACGCCGACCACCTCACCTATCTCGAAGCGGGTAAGGCCGCCGCCGGAGCTGGGGTCGCATCCATTGCTCTTCATGGTCGCACGGCCGCCGAGTTCTACTCCGGCCACGCCGACTGGTCCGCCATCGAAAAGCTCAAGAACGCCATCAGCGACGTTCCGGTGCTCGGCAACGGCGACATCTGGTCGGCCGACGACGCCCTGCGCATGGTGCGTGAAACCGGCTGCGACGGTGTCGTTGTCGGACGCGGGTGTTTGGGCCGCCCCTGGCTGTTCGGAGACCTCGCCGCAGCGTTCCGCGGGCAGGAACTCAAAGCCGAACCCGGCCTCGGTCAGGTCATCAACGCCTTTCGCCGCCACGCCGAACTGCTCACCGAATACTTCGACAGTCAAGACCGCGCCTGCCGCGATATTCGCAAGCACGTCGCCTGGTATTTCAAGGGCTACCCGGTGGGCGGCGACCTGCGAGCGAGCCTCGCCATGGTGCAATCACTCGCGCAGCTCGACGACCTGCTCGGCACCCTCGACGCCTCATTGCCCTACCCGGGTGCTGACGTCGAAGGGCCACGCGGTCGTGCAGGAACACCGAAGAAACCGTCGTTGCCCGAGCACTGGCTCGAGTCGCAGGATCTCGTCGGCGCGCAACGATTGAACTTGACCGAGGGCGAAGGGGACACCAGCGGTGGCTAACCAGACCGGATACAGCGAGATCGACGAGGCCCGCTGGTTTCCTGAAGAGCATTATTCGCGGCGCAGTGATTTCGCCCGGGACCGTGCGCGTCTGTTGCACTCGAGCGCACTGCGCCGTCTCGCGGCGAAAACGCAGGTGCTCAGCCCCACGGCGGGGCTCGATTTTGCCCGCAACCGTCTGACCCACTCGCTCGAGGTCGCTCAGGTCGGGCGGGAGATCGCATCGCGCCTCAACGTTGACCCCGACATCGTTGACACCGCCTGCCTCGCGCACGACATCGGGCATCCGCCGTTCGGCCACAACGGCGAAAAGGCGCTCAGCCTCTGGTCCGACGACATCGGCGGTTTCGAGGGCAACGCCCAGACCCTGCGTCTGCTCACCCGGCTGGAGCCCAAGGTGTTCGGACCCGACGGTCACAGCTACGGTCTCAACCTCACCCGTGCGAGCCTCGACGCGAGCTGTAAGTATCCCTGGCCCGAAGGCTCCTCGGTCTATGACCCGAGTGGGCGCGCCAAGTTCGGTTTCTACCACGACGACATGGCCGCCTTCGAGTGGCTTCGAAAGGGTGCGCCCGACCGCCAGCTCTGCGTCGAAGCCCAGGTGATGGACCTCTCCGACGACATCGCCTACAGCGTGCATGACTTCGAAGACGCCATCGTCAACGGCTACGTCGACGTGGCGGCCCTGAGCAGCCGCAGCAACCACGACGAACTCCTGGCGACCATGTCGGAATGGGTTGGCGATGTAACCAGTGCCGAGGACCTCGCGACCGCGTTCAACCGGCTCGACTCCCTCGATGTCTGGATGGAGTCCTGGACCGCCGGACGCCGCGACCAGGGTCACCTGAAGAACCTGACGAGCCAGCTCATCGGCCGTTTCAGCAGTGCCGCGGTGCACGCCACCAAGGAGGCGCATCCCGGCGCCAGCATGCTGCGCTTCGGCGCCAACGTGATCGTGCCTCGTGAGATCCAGGCCGAAATCTCGGTACTCAAGGGCATCGTCGCCGCCTTCGTCATGACCCGCAACACCCGCAAACCCATCTACGTGCAGCAACGGCAGGTGCTCACCCTGCTGGCCGAGACGCTGCACAAGTCCGGCGACGAGCATCTCGACCCCGGTTTTCGCGAAGACTGGCGTGCTGCCTCCGACGATGCCGCCCGCAAGCGCGTCATCGTCGACCAGATCGCGAGCCTGACTGACCAGTCCGCTCTGGCTTGGTACGAGCGCCTCGTTCAGGGCTAGCCACCTACTTCCCCTCCACGTTCCGTGCCCGTGCCCGGAGCGTGGGCCCAGATTAGAGCATGGGCCCGCGCTTCGATGATGGGCCCGGCGAGCTCGCGCCGAGCCCGGCGCATCGAGACGATAGAATTTACCCATGGCTGGACTGATTCGACAAAGTGACATCGAAGAGGTCAAGGCCCGTTCCAATATCGCCGACATCATTGGCGATTACGTCACGCTGAAGTCAGCCGGCGTCGGATCGATGAAGGGCCTGTGCCCCTTCCACGACGAACGCAGCCCCAGCTTTCACGTGCGTCCGCAGGTCGGGTTCTACCACTGCTTCGGCTGTGGAGAGAGCGGCGACGTGTACTCGTTTCTGCAAAAGATGGACCACGTCAGCTTCAGCGAGGCCGTCGAACGCCTGGCCGGCCGGGTCGGCCTCGACCTGCACTACGAAGACGGCTCCGGAGCGGCCCCCGATCATGGCAATCGCGCACGCCTGCTCGCGGCCAACCAGACGGCATCCGATTTCTTCATCGACCAGCTCGGTAGCGCCGGCGCCGAGATCGGCCGGGCCTTCCTCGGTCAGCGCGGATTCGATGCCGCGTCAGCCACCCGATTCGGTGTCGGGTTCGCACCGAAAAGTTGGGACGAGCTGACCAACCACCTGCGTGGGCGAGGTTTCACCACCGAGGAACTGACCCTCTCCGGTTTGGTCTCGAGCGGTGACCGTGGCATCTACGACCGCTTTCGCGGCCGTTTGGTCTGGCCGATTCGCGACATCACCGGGCAGACCATCGGTTTCGGGGCCCGCAAACTGCTCGACGACGACAAGGGCCCCAAATACCTCAACACCCCGGAGTCGCCGGTCTACCACAAGGCGCAGGTGCTGTATGGCCTCGACCTCGCCAAACGCGACATCTCGCGCAGCCACCAGGTCGTGGTGGTCGAGGGCTACACCGATGTGATGGCGTGCCACCTGGCCGGCATCACCACGGCCGTCGCCACCTGCGGTACCTCGTTCGGTGTCGATCACATCAAGGTGCTGCGGCGCGTGCTGGGTGACGACTCCGGCGTTGGCGAAGTCGTCTTCACCTTCGACCCCGATGCCGCAGGCCAGAAGGCCGCCATGCGCGCTTTCAGCGAAGAGCAGCGTTTCTCCGCGCAGACTTACGTTGCGGTTGGCCCGGAAGGGCTCGACCCCTGCGACCTGCGCCTGCAACGCGGCGACGACGCCGTACGGCGGCTGGTCGACTCGAAGAAGCCGATGTTCGAATTCATGATTCGCCAGATTCTCTCCCAGTACAACCTCGACACCGTCGAGGGCCGCACGGCCGCTCTGCGTGCCGCCGCCCCCGTCGTCGGCGATATTCGCGACCCCGTGCTGCGCCCCGGGTACACCCGCGAGCTCGCCCGCATGCTCGGCGTTGACATGGGCGAGGTCGGCAAAGCGGTGTTTAACGCCCAGTCCGGTGCGCGCTCCTCAGCGAACGGCGGACCGAACGCGCCCCGCCATGCCGGCGCGGTCGAAGCCCCGGTCGAACGCCCATTCTCGCTGGTCGAGTTGCCCACCGACCCGGTCACCCGGCTCGAGCGTGACGGCCTCATGGCCATGCTGCAGCGACCTGCACTCATCGGGCGGGACATTCTTGACAGCGCGGTGCAGACATCCTTTACAAACACCTCGCTCGCGGTCGTGCGCGACGCAATCGCGGCGAGTCTTGCGCACTTCGAAGCGCCCGACTGGCTCGAGCGGGTTGTCGCCGAGGTGCCGAACACTTTCAAGAACCTCGTACAGGAACTCGCTATGGCGAACCTGCCGGAGCGCACCGAGAAAGACGTCGCCCGCTACGTGCGCGACATCACGATCGTGCTCATTGACAAAGACCTGCTCCGGCTGAAAGCCGAGTTGCTCGGTCGCCTCCAGCGCGCGGATGCCAGCGACACCGAAATGTACCGCACCCTGCAGCGCGAGCTCGTGCGGATCGAGGCCGAGCGCCGCGCCCTCCGTGACGAATGAGGCCGTCACCGGCTTTTTCGCGGTCGTGCGCGACACCGATGTTTGAGCGGGTCACCCAAACTGCAACACATGAGCCCGAGTTTGTTGCAGATATGTAAAGAAGCTGCGGCTGATCGTGGCTGTCTGCGAATTCTGTGCTAATTCTTTCCTTACAGCAATGAACAGCTGCGCCCCTTTCGGGTTCTCCTGGTCATGAGACTTCTACAGGAAGAGGACGACGGATATGACATCCGCATTCACCAACGGCAAGCGCGCTCTCGCTGCCACAGCCGGACTGGCCGCTGCGGCGCTCGTTCTGGCCGGCTGCTCCGCGGGCGGTTCCACTACGACCTCCAGCAGTACGATCACGGTCGGTACCACCGACAAGATCACCGTGCTTGACCCGGCCGGGTCCTACGACGCAGGTTCCTTCGCCGTGCAGACCCAGGTCTTCCCATTTCTGATGAACAGTCCGTACGGCACGTCAGACGTCGAGCCCGACATCGCAACCAAGGCGGAATTCACCTCGCCGACCGAGTACACGGTCACCCTCAAGCCTGACCTCAAGTGGGCCAACGGAAAAGCACTGACCTCGTCTGACGTCAAGTTCAGCTTTGACCGGCAGGTCGCAATCAACGACGCCAGCGGCCCGGCCGTGCTGCTCTACAACCTCGACAGCGTCGCAACCCCGGATGACACGACAGTGGTTTTCACGCTGAAGGCAGCGAACGACCAGGTCTTTCCTCAGATTCTCTCCAGCCCTGCCGCGGCCATCGTCGACGAGGACACGTTCTCGGCCGATGCCATCACGCCGGACGAAGACATCGTCAAGGCACAGGCATTTGCTGGGCAGTACGAGCTCACCACCTACAACTTCAACAGTCTCCTCGCCTACAAGGCGTACGCGGGCTACCAGGGCTTGCTCGGTCCGGCGAAGACCGAGAACATCAACGTGAAGTACTACACCGATGCCTCAAACCTGAAGCTCGACATTCAGGAAGGCCAAATCGACGTCGCATGGCGCAGCCTGTCGGCGACCGACATCGATGACCTGCGCGGCAACGATAAGGTCAAGGTTGTTGACGGCCCCGGTGGCGAAATTCGCTACCTCACCTTCAACTTCAACACCCAGCCGTTCGGTGCCACCACCGCCGAGGCAGACCCGGCCAAGGCCCTCGCCGTGCGGGCCGCTGTTGCTGATGTCGTTGATCGTGCCGAACTGGCCGATCAGGTTTATAAGGGCAGCTACTCGACGCTGTTCTCCTACGTTCCTGACGGTCTGACCGGTGCCAATGAGTCGCTCAAGGGCCTCTACGGCGATGGCAAAGGCGGCCCGGATGTGGACAAGGCGAAGGCCGCCCTGGACGCTGCCGGCATCACAACGCCGGTCGTTCTGAACCTGCAGTACAACACCGATCACTACGGACCCGGTTCGAGCGATGAGTACGCCCTGATCAAGAACCAGCTTGAGTCCTCCGACCTGTTCTCGGTCAACCTGCAGTCCACCGAGTACGTGCAGTACTCCAAGGATCGGGTTCTTGACCTGTACCCGATCTTTCAGCTTGGCTGGTTTCCGGACTACTCCGACGCCGACAATTACCTGAACCCGTTCTTCGGCAAGGACAGCTTTCTGAAGATTCACTACGAGAACCAGGAAGTCATCGACCTGGTCACCGAGCAGGCCGTCACCGGCGACGCTGCGGCGCGTACCGCGATGATCGAAGAGATCCAGAACAAGGTTGCGGCCGATCTGCCCACGATTCCGCTCCTGCAGGGTTCGCAGATCGCTATCACCGGAACGGGCGTCACGGGTACCAAAGACACTCTCGACGCGTCCTTCAAGTTCCGCTACGGCGCCCTTTCCAAGGGTTGAGCAGTTGAGCGACTAGAATTTTCTCTAGTTTGAACTCCGGGGGCGTCCAGCTAAGCACCAGGCTGGATGCCCCCGATTCTTTTTTGCAATCGTGAGGTAGTTATGACCGCTGTGGCCGTGAAGCCATCCGCCCCCGTCGGCGGACGTGTTTCGAAGAAGAAGACCAGCCCGGGTGGCGGAATCGGTCGGTATCTGCTCGTCCGGTTCCTGCTCATCTTTCCCACGATCTTCATCCTGGTGTCGATGGTGTTCTGGTTGATGCGCACCACGGGGGACCCCATCACGGCCGCTCTTGGCGCGAAGTTACCTCCCGACCAGCTTGCGGAACGCATTCAAGCGGCCGGGTACGACCGGCCGATTATCGTTCAGTACTTCGAGTACCTCGGTCAGGTTTTCACCGGTAACTTCGGTACGACAATCAGTACCAACCGGCCGGTGTCCGAAGTGCTCCTGACCTACGGGTCCGCGACCGCCGAGCTCGTGTTCTACGCGCTCATCGTCGCTTTCGTGATCGGTATTCCCCTCGGCATGGTCGCCGCGTACTGGCGCGACAAGGCGCCCGATGCCGCACTCCGCGTCTTCGCCATTCTCTGCTACGCGACCCCGGTCTTCTTTGCCGGCCTGCTGCTGAAACTGGTTTTCGCCGTGTGGCTCAAGGTTCTCCCCGTTGCCGGTCGATCCACGATCGGGTCTGAGCTGCAACTGCAGTCGTTGCCTAGTCCAACGGGCATCTACACGATCGATGCTCTCCAGACGGGAGACCCTGCCGTGCTTGGCGACGTTCTCATGCACGCTGTGCTGCCCGCCCTTGCCCTCGGCCTGCTCACCGCCGGCGTGTTCCTTCGGCTGGTGCGAACGAATGTCATCGGTACGTTGGGCACCGATTACGTGAATGCTGCCCGCTCGCGTGGTGTCAACGAGTTTCGTCTGGTCAGCAAGCACGCCTACCGACCCGCCCTCATTCCCATCATCACCGTCATTGGGCTGCAGATTGCCCTCCTGCTCGGTGGTGCTGTGTTGACCGAAACCACATTTGAGTGGCAGGGCCTCGGGTTTATGCTCATCGAATTCATCAAGGCCCGCGACTTCGTGGCCGTGCAGGGAATCGTGGCGCTTCTCGCCGTGATTGTTGCCTTGTCCAACTTCATCGTGGACATCATTGCCGCGCTCATCGACCCGAGAGTGAGGTACTAGCCATGACATCGCTCACTGCAGAATCCACCCGCGCGACCAAACCACCGCTGTGGACCCGGCTTCCCGTTGTACACCAGCTTCGCCAGAGCATTGGCCTGCAACGGGGCATGCTCGTGGTCGGCCTCATCATCACCGGCATCTTCATTCTGACCGCGATCTTCGCCCCGCTGCTCGCGCCGTACGGCTTCAGCCAGCTACGCGGTGACAACGGGCTGTTCGGGGCCCAGCGGGCACCGAGCGGCGAACATCTGCTTGGCACCACCGTCGGCGGCTACGACGTTCTCTCGCGCGTCATCTGGGGTTCCCAGACCGCCATCACCGTGATGATCGTCGCCGTCCTCCTCTCCATCTTCGCCGGCGTGGCCCTCGGCCTCGTCTCTGGCTACTTCGGAGGCTGGCTCGACCGCGTGCTCGTGGTCGTGTGCGACGCCGTCTACGCCTTTCCGGCGCTGCTGCTCGCAATCGTTATGGGCATCGTCATCTCGGGCGGTCGCTCCGACCTCATCGGCGGCATCCTCGCGGCATCGATCTCGATCACCGTCGTTTTCATTCCGCAGTACTTTCGTGTGATTCGCGCCGAAACCGTGCGCATCAAGGCGGAGGCCTACGTTGAGTCGGCCCGGGTTCTCGGAGCAAGCAACGCACGCATCATGTTCCGTCACGTGTTGCGCAACGCCACTCGCACACTGCCGCTCATCTTCACGCTGAATGCGTCAGAGGCGGTTCTGACCCTTGCCGGTCTTGGCTTCATTGGCTTCGGGATTGAACCGTCCTCAGCGGCCGAGTGGGGTTACGACCTGAATAAGTCGCTTTCCGACGTCTCAAGCGGCATCTGGTGGACCAGCCTGTTCCCCGGACTCGCCATCGTTCTCGTGGTTCTCGGCATCACCCTCGTGGGAGAAAGCCTCAACGACCTCGCCGACCCGCGCCTGCGCAGCCGCCGCGCCCCCGGCAAAACCGCCGGCGTCGTCGCCGCGACCAGTGTCGTTCCCGGTGGAACCCTGGCCGCCGGCCCCGGTGGCATTGACGGGCTCGAAGCCGACCTGCCCGCGTACGACCCGCACCCGATCGACGACCCATTCGAGGCCAAATAATGAGCGCTCACTCCCTACCCGACGTCGTACGCATCGAAAACCTCAATGTGACTTTTGCCACCGACGGCGGCGCGGTCAAGGCTGTCGACGGCGTCACGCTGCGCGTGGCCCCCGGCGAGGTGCTCGCGATCGTGGGTGAGAGCGGCAGTGGCAAGACCGTCACCGCGAAGACCATCCTCGGTCTGCTTCCGGAGACGGCGACCGCCCACGGCGCCGTGATCCTCAGCAGCAAGGACGGCGCGAACTCTAACGACGTTCTCGCCGTCAGCAAGCAGAAACTGCGCCAGCTGCGGGGAACAGATGTTTCCATGGTCTTCCAAGAGCCGTCTACCGCATTGAACCCCGTGTATACCGTCGGCTGGCAGATAGCCGAAGGAATTCGTGCCCACGGCGAATTCAGCCGCCGGGAAGCCCGCGCCAAGGCGATTGAGATTCTGGGCCGGGTCGGCATTCCCGACCCGGAGAGCCGCGTCGACTACTACCCGCACCAGTTCTCCGGTGGTCAGAAGCAACGCGTCGTTATCGCCATGGCCCTCGTGCTCGATCCCGGGCTGATCGTGGCCGACGAACCGACCACCGCCCTGGATGTGACCGTGCAGGCCGAGATTCTCGACCTGCTGCGCCGCTGCCGCGACGAATTCGGCACCGCCATCGTGCTCATCACGCACAATATGGGTGTCGTCGCCGACCTCGCCGACCGCGTCGTCGTCATGTACGAGGGCAAGGTCGTCGAGGAGGCCCCGGCCCAGGCCCTGTTCTCCAACCCTCAGCACGACTACACCAAGCGCCTGCTCGGGTCGGTGCCGCACGTCGGTCAGGGGACCACCCGTGCCACAGAGCGGGCACTCGCCCGCGAACCCGGGTGGGCCGTGGAGACACCGGTCGTCGTCGCCGATAACCTGAAAATTCAGTACCCGGGCCGGCTCGGAAAACCCGGTTTCACCGCCGTTGACGGGGTGAGCTTCATCATCCGTTCGGGCGAGGTCCTCGGCCTGGTCGGCGAGAGCGGATCGGGCAAGACCACCATCGGCCGTGCCATGGCCGGGCTCACCCAGGTGACCGACGGTTCCCTCACCGTGCTCGGCCACGAGATGAACGGATTCAAGGAACGCACCTTCAAGAAGGTGCGCAGCGACATCGGATTCGTCTTTCAAGACCCGGCGTCGAGCTTCAACCCGCTGCTCACGATCGCGGAGTGTGTGGCCGAACCGCTCGTCGTGCACGGACGCGCTGCCAATGCCGGTGCAGCCCGCAAACGGGTCAACGAACTGCTCGAGGCGGTGCAATTGCCGCGAGCCTACGGTGATCGCTACCCGCACGAGCTCAGCGGTGGCCAGCGTCAGCGGGCCAGCCTTGCTCGCGGACTCGCGCTGGAACCGAGCCTGCTCATCGCGGACGAGCCGACCAGCGCGCTTGACGTGTCGGTACAGGCCAAGGTGCTGGAGCTCTTCGCCGAGCTGCAGAAAGAGTTTGGGTTTGCGGCGCTGTTCATCAGCCACGACCTCGCGGTCGTTGACATTCTCGCCGATCGCATTGCCGTGCTGTACAAGGGAAAATTGGTCGAGGAAGGCACCGGTGCCGAGGTGCTCGGCGCCCCGAAGGACGCCTACACGCAGCGCCTGCTCGCCTCGCTGCCGGTTCCCGATCCGGCCGTCCAGGCACTGCGGCGGGATCAACTCCGCATTCTGCGTGCGGCAGGTTAGTCCGCATGAGGCATGCCGCGGATTCTGTTCCCCCGATCCAAACGAGCGATTTAACCATCGAGTACCCGCCGCACGGGGCCAGTCCGGCGTTTGTCGCGGTGCACGGGTTCACCCTGCGCATCGCGCCCGGCGAGGTGGTGGGGCTGCTCGGTGAGAGCGGCTCCGGCAAGAGCACCCTCGCCCGGGTGCTCTCGGGCGATGCCTTTGTGGGTTACGCCCCCGGTATCCGTCCGCAGATCACCGGGGGAGAGGCGACCGTGCTCGGGTTCGCTCTTCGCCGCATCAGCAAGCGCGAGCTGGCCCGGCTCACGTTTGGGGTTGGACTGCTGGCCCAGGATGCCGCCGACACCCTGCCGTCGACCATGACGGTGGCCGAGATTGTCGCCGAACCGGTGCTCGAACGGGATCGACGCTTCAACCGCCGCGCCCTGGGCGCCCGAGTGGCCACCATGATCGACGCGGTGCGCTTGCCGCTGGCCGTTCTCGGTCTGTACCCGTACGAGCTCTCCAACGGCCAACGGCAGCGGGTGGCGCTGGCCCGGGCGCTCGTGCACGGCCCGGCCCTGTTGATCGCGGACGAGCCGACAGCGGGTGTTGACGTGTTGGTTCGTGACGCCGTGATCGACCTGATCAGCGAACTGCAGCAGGAGCGTTCCTTCTCGGCACTCGTGATCAGCCACGACCTGGCCGTGCTGCAGCGGGTCGCGAACCGCATCGGTGTCATGCATCAGGGCGTACTGGTAGGCCTCGGCACTCTCGAAGACGTCTTTCGAGACCCGTGGCATCCGTACGTGCGGGGACTCGCCGCCGCTTTGCACCCTCCCGCTGCTGCCGCCGTCGTCGAGAACGCGCCGAGCGTCGTTACGGGCGATGAAACGGATGCCGCGACCGGAAGCTAAAGCACAAGCGACCGACCGCATCCACTCGTGAGCGGGATCGGTTGCGACCCTGGCCGACACGCCCGACCGACTTGTGGCTCACGAGGCCGCTCAGTTGCTGCTGCTGGCCCACTTTTGCGGGGACTGCACGGGTTGTCAGCCGGTCAAATCGGGCAGTCAAAGCCGATCGGAACCCGTCGTGGTTTTGGCACAGCAAAAAACCTTGGTAAAGTAGTAACGCTGTTCAAGCATTCCTCGATAGCTCAATTGGCAGAGCAGCGCACTGTTAATGCGCAGGTTCTTGGTTCGAGTCCAAGTCGGGGAGCGAAAGGCCACTCAGGGCTCCACCCCGGGTGGCCTTTTTTGTCGGTTCGTTTTTCTATCGACAAAAAAGCTCCTTCCCAATTTTCAAAGTGCACCACGGCTTCGGCACAAGAGACGGCGGTCCGCGTGGATTTCTCGCAACTTCTGGTACCTGCACTCGGCGTGCTCTCCGGAGCGCTTCTCGTGCTCTGCACCATCTCGCTGCTGCGCTCGCGCCGGGTCGTCTTCGATCGTAATGCCGCCGACCGGGTGCGCATCGAACTGGAACTCTTCCTCGCCGAGCAGCAGGGACGTCTGGCCATCATCCGCGAGCTTCAGGATGGCGCGGTGCTCACCATCGCCCGCCTCATCACCCGGGCCGAAGGTGCCCGGTACACCGCCGCGAGCGACCCCTCCACGGCCGTGCGGGCCGCCACCGCGCTCGTTGACGACGGCCGGGTAGCCCTCGCGGACATGCGTCGCGTCTTGACGATTGTGCGCGAGGGCGAGACCGTCGGCGCCCCACAGCCCGGCCCACAGTCGACCCGCGACCTGTTTCGCGTCATGCAAGACGCCGGTCTCGTCGTGAGTTTCATCGAATCGGGCGAGCGATTCGCCCTCACTGCCGGCTCCGAGCTCGCCATCTTCCGCATCCTGCAGAGCGCCCTCTCGAACGCCCTCAAGCACGGCGGCGTCGGCACCGAAGCGCGAGTGTCGTTCACCTGGACCCGCGACGGCCTGCAACTGCTCGTCGACGATGACGGCATCCGTGCCGCAGCCCGTCGTGACGGCAAAGAAACCAACGAACAGGCCGCACGCATCCCGTATACGATCGAAGACGACCTCAAGGCCCTCAGCGAGAGCATTGCCGGCCCCGGCATCACCCAGATGCGTGAGCGCGCCCAACTGTTTGGCGGCGTGTTCAACGCCGGAACGGTTCCCGGGCTTGGCTTCTCGGTGTCGGCCGTGTTCCCATCGCTACGCTTTCATAACGGCGTGCACGGCGTGGACCTGTCCCGGTGACCCCGGCATCCACTCGGTTCGCCGCTGGCCCGCGGGCCCGAACCTGACCGCGCACACGTGTACGCGGGCGTTTAGCCCTCAAGGTTGTCGACGCCCGGCGTCCAGCTGAGGCCGGGTACACCCCAACTCTTCTTGCGCTCGACCTTGGCGGCCATCTTCGCGTAGACATGCTCGAGACGATCGACATACAGCGTGCCGTCGAGATGGTCGTATTCGTGCTGAAAGATGCGAGCAAGCCAGCCATCCGCTCGAATCTCAAACGGTTGCTGCTCGGCGTCGACGGCCCGCAAAACGGCGGACTGCGCTCGTTTCAGTGGAAAACGCTCGCCCGGAAAAGACAGGCAGCCTTCGTCTTCGTCGATATCCTCGTCGTCAACGGGCACGGCAGACACCGGTGTGATCCACAGTTCGGGGTTGATCGCAACGCCTCGCCACGACACGTCATCATCATCTTGGTAGCTGTAAGTGAAAATGCGCAGCCCGATGCCCACCTGCGTAGCGGCAAGACCCACCCCGGGCGCAGCATCCATCGTCTCAAACATGTCTCGCACCAATTCGCGCAAACTATCGTCAAAATTGACGACGGGAGCGGCGGGGGAGTGGAGAACAGGGGCACCTGAAATTACTATCGCGCGTACGGCCATTTCTCCAGAATATCGGCAAGCTTGTCGATAGGGTCATGAAGTGACCTCTGACCTGACCGATCTGGCGACAGAAATTGCCATTGATCCACGGCAGGCCATCGGAATTCCGCTGGCTTTGGTCGGTGCCGTTTTTCTCTCCCTCGGCGCTCAATTTCAGCACTGCGGTGTCACAAAAGTCGAGGCGCACACCGAAGAGGTGACCGGTGGGCTCAATGTGCGCCAGCTGACTTTGCTACTCGCCCGGCCGTCTTGGGTGTTCGGATCGCTCATGCTCGGACTCGCCATCGTGTTCCAACTCACGAGCCTCGCCTTCGCCCCGATTATCGTGGTGCAGCCGCTCGGGGCGGTCGCCCTCGTCATCACCGCAGTTCTGAACGCCCGAGTCAGCAAGGTCAAGCTCAACCGTGCGAGCATCATTGCCATCTCCATGTGCGTGGGAGGGGTCGGCCTGTTCGTGACCGTGGCCGCGTTCACCGCCGTCGATAAGCCGGTCACCGACCAAAACCTGATGACCATCCTCATCGTTCTCGCGGGCGTTCTGCTGGCCTTCGCTCTCGCCTTCGGGTTTCTACGCCGCCGATCGCAGGCAATTTTCTACATTCTCGGTGCGGGGGTGCTCTACGGGTTCGTCGCGACCCTCGCCAAGGTTGTGATCAACCGCACCCAGAACGGTAACTTCGAGTGGCTCACCCTGACCTGTGTGCTCGGTCTGTTGCTCGCCGCCGCCCTGGGGGCCTACTTCGTGCAAAACGCCTATGCGTCGGGACCGCCCGATCTTGTCATTGCCGGGCTCACCGTTGTCGACCCGCTCGTCGCGGTCGGAATCGGAATCGTCGTGCTCGGCGAGGCGAGCCAGGCACCGCCCGCAGCAGCGGTGGCGTTCGTCATTGCCGGGGCGATCGCCATTTGGGGTGTATTCCTGCTGGCGCGCTATCACCCCCAACTCGACCGCTGACGCGCGAAGAATTTTCGGCCGCCACGGTGCGGGACACCACGCGGCAGGCACGGTTTAGAATAGGGTTCGAATGCGCCGCGTCATTTCCGTTGCGCGCACCCGAGATCTCCTGCCGGATGATGATCCCCGGCCAACCAACGTAGGGACCACTCCACTTGTCAGATTCGACCGACGTGCTGAGCAGCCCGACCCCGGGCAACGCGCCCGAGAGCGCGGCGAGTGCGCCGACCGGAAAGCCTCGGATTCGCGTACTCATCGCCGCCGACACGTTTGCACCCGATGTGAATGGCGCTGCACGATTTGCCGAGCGGCTCGCCGCTGGTCTGGTGGCCCGCGGTCACGAGGTTCAGATCATGGCCCCAGCCGCCTCCCGAAAGCACGGGAGCACGACGGAGATGCACGAGGGCCAGCCGATGGTGGTGCATCGCCTGCACAGCTGGCGCTGGTATCCGCACGACTGGCTGCGCTTTGCCCTGCCGTGGCTGATTCGCGGAGAGAGCCGACGCATTCTCGACTCCTTCCACCCCGACGTCGTGCACTTTCAGTCGCACATCAACGTGGGGCGTGGCGTATCCATCGAAGCGGCCAAGCGCAACATCCGCCTGGTCGGCACGAATCATTTCATGCCCGAGAACATGGTGAAATTTTCCCTCGTTCCGGTCGGTTTTCAGGATCGCGTGATCAAGGCCGCGTGGCGGGCCGCCCGACGTACCTTCGGCCGCGCCGCAGCCGTGACCACGCCGACCCGGAGGGCCGCACAGTTTCTGGAGAAGTACACGGGCCTCACCGGGGTGTACGCAATCTCCTGCGGGATCGACGCCGACAATTACGCACCGAATTTTGAGCCGCGCAGCGAGAACCGTATCCTGTTCGTCGGTCGCGTCACCGGCGAAAAACAGATTGACGTGCTGCTGCATGCGGCGGCGTTGTTGTCGCCCGACCTCGACGCCCAGGTCGAGATTGTCGGCGGGGGCGATCAGAAACGCAACCTGCAGCACTTGGCCGACACCCTCGGCATCCGCTCACGCGTGACGTTCACCGGTTATGTGACGGATGACGAGCTGCGCGCGGCCTATTCGCGGGCCACGGTGTTCGCCATGCCGTCCATCGCCGAGCTGCAGAGCATCGCGACGATGGAGGCCATGGCCTCCGGATTGCCGATTGTCGCGGCCGACGCTATGGCGCTGCCCCACCTCGTGCACGATCAGGCGAACGGGTACCTGTTCAAGCCGAGCGACGCGCAGGATCTGGCAGACAAGCTGACCGTGGTGCTCACGGCCGCCCCGGACCGCTTGGAGGAGCTGAAGCGGGAGTCACTCAAACTCATCGCCGCGCACGACATCAAGCGCACTCTGAACACATTCGAATGCCTGTATCGTGGGGAGTCGGTGAGCGATCTTGTCACCAACGGCGCCTCGTCGCAGACGCCTGAGTAGTCACGTATCTGTGGGTGCGACCGTTCGGTCGTTCTCTTTGGGGCGGTAGCTCAGCTGGTTAGAGCAGCGGACTCATAATCCGTCGGTCGTGGGTTCAAGTCCCACCCGCCCTACTGTAAAATCGATCTGATCAGGATTTCTTGTCTTAGCCGAAAGGGCAAGACTTGATACATCCACTGTTTATACATCGTTTATTGCTCAAATCTTGCGGATTGGTCCACAGTGAGGCCCGGAATTACGCGCATGTTTCGCCGCAGGGGAGTGGTTTTAGGGCGGTGGGATTCGGGGTCAAGTCTGCTTTGTGGTTCTCAAAAATGTACTTGATCAGGGTGTTTATTTTTCGATAGTAGGGCGAGACTTGATGCACTAGACGTTTATTGGACGTTTATTCAAAAATCAGATCAAATTCGGGTCTGATTGTGAAAACGCACTCGACGCAGCTCGGCTGAGTTAGATTGACCTCGTTCCGCTGAGGGCTAGCCGTGTTCGTCAAGGCGTATGAGTGCGATGGGAGTTCCGGCAGGCGAACTCGACGGGAAGATCTCCGGGCAAAGTCTCGTGACGACTGTGACCGCTCGGGGCGACGGCCGTAATGATCCGCCTCAACCGTCTATGACGAACTTACCCACTCTGGTCCTGCCGTGACTTTTGTAAACGGCAACGGAGAACGACTTGCCGTACGCTGTTCTTGCCAGGCGGGTACTTCCTCGGGTTAGTGAATTTCGTAGCCTGTGCATTGCCGTTCGGCGGTTTCAAGGGGTGGAAGCAACAGGGGCTATTTTCCTATTCGAGGTTAGCTCGCTGAGTAAGTCCACAGGGACGCTCCGGATGCTCAGGACGCTCCGCGAGTGTTTGTCTGAGTAGGCTCTATCCATGTGGGGAATTGGGTCCAAAGTCTCTCGAGTCAGGCCGGGAGCATGGTTTGGGATTGCCACGGTGCTCACCGTTCTGGGTTATATCGGAACCGAGCACCCTTTCTGGGCTCTCGTTTGGGCGATACCTCATGCACTCATACTTATTGGTATCTGGCGTGGCAGTCGGATGGCGTGGGTGTTTTTGGTCAGCGTCAGCGTGGTGCTGGCACTCGCGTTGGCCGTAGCGGGTCTGGGCGTGGCTTTCGGTTCTGGCTTCTTCGTGGACGTCTATTGGTGGGGTCCTGTGGCTCATTCGACCGCGTTACTCGCCCTTTTGGCTTACCGCGTGGCTAAGCAAACATCCGGACGTCTTCAAGACGAACCGTCAGTTCGGGCGGGTACTCTGAGTATTCGAGCTTCTGAGCCCCACCCGATCGTGCGGTTGAGCCCCACTGGACGTGCGGAAGAGCACCAGTGGTGGTGTGGCTCAGCACCACTGGTGCTCCCCGTCACGGATTACGCGGTCGCGAGGGCAGTTTGTTCCCTCATGTTGTAGGTGCCGGTGTCGACCCAGGTGGTGTTGTGGATGATGCGGTCCATGATGGCGTCTGCGTGGACGCCGGCGCCGAGGCGTTGGTGCCAGTCCTTCTGTTGATACTGGGTGCAGAACACTGTTGATGTCTCGCCGTAGCGGCGCTCCATCAGCTCCAGCAGCATTGTCCGCATCGATTCCGTCGGCTTATCGAGCAGCCACTCGTCGATGACCAGCAGGGTGAACGCGGCATATTTGCGGAGGAACTTGCCCGCGCCGCCCGGGGCGTCTTGCGCGGCGACCCAGGCTTCCTCGAGGTCGGGCATCCGGACGTAGTGGGCGCGGATGCGATGCTCGCAGGCCCGTTTGGCGATAGCGCATCCCAGATACGACTTCCCCGACCCGGTGAAGCCCTGGAAGACGACGTTCTGCTGCCGGGTGACGAACGAGCAGGTCCCGAGCTGGGTCAGCACCTGTCGGTTGAGGCCGCGCTCGCCCTGCAGGTCGATGCGCCGCAGATCCGCGTTCGGGTAACGCAGTCCCGCCCGCCGGATCAGCCCGTCAACCTTGGAATGCATGAAGCTCGAGTAGGCGTCGTCGACGACGAGCCGGACCCGTTCCTCGAAGGTCAGGCTGATGGAGAGTATCTCGTCTTGGAGGTCGATGGCCTGCAGTAGCTCGCCGGCGTTCATTTCGCGGAGCTTGCGTTTGGTCTCCCCGTCCAGCGCGCTCAACGGTTCCCTCCGGCGTAGTAAGCGCTGCCGCGAACGTAACCGCCATCGTCCGGTTCCGGTTGCGGAACTTGTCCGGTTTTGTCTTGCCCGGTGTCGAGGATCGGCCGCAAATGCGCATAGCGCGGGGAGCGGACCGGCCCCCGCAGCGCGAGTGCGCAGGCGGCCTCGACCCGGGCCGGAGGGAACCGGCGCGACAGTTTCAGCACGGCCAGCGCGGCGTCGAAGCCGGCCTCGTCGATGAAGACGGTCTCGAAGATCTTGGCCGTCACGGTGACGGTTGCCGGCCCGATCCGCGCGGCCCATTCCTCGATCCGGGTTCGGTCCCAGGCCTGGAAGCTGCGGCCCTCGGGCACGTCCGCATCGTTCGTCCGGTACTGGTTCGTCGTCGTGACCGGCAGCAGCAAATGGCTGGCCAGACGCTCATCGCGCCGATAGACCTCCAGCATCGTCTCGGTGACACGAAGGTCCACCAGCGCGCCGATGTGGCTGAAGGGGACGGAGTAGAAATTCTTCGCCCAGACCACGTGCGCGTTGGCGTTGACCTTTCGTTTATAGGACCACGTGCTGATCTCGAACGGCGCCGCCGGCAGTGCCTGCAGCAGAGGTTTCTCCTCGGTGGTGAACACGCTGAGGCGGGACCCGACGCGTTTCTGGAACGGCTCCCGGTTGTAGGCATCCATCTGTTCCCGGATTCGCAGGCGCAACTGCGCCAGCGAGGTGAACGTCTCCTTCCTCAAGCCGGCGATGACCCAGGTCGCGACATGGGCCACCGTGTTCTCAGTGCTACTTTTGTCGCGCGGGTGCCGAACTCTGCCGGGGAGCACCGCGGCCGAGTAGTGCGCCGCCATCTCCCGGTAGGCATCGTTCAAAACGACCTCCCCTTCCTTTGGGTGGGAGATCACCCCTGTCTTCAAGTTGTCGGGCACCAGGCGTGGGACGCTGCCGCCGTAGAAGGCGAACATCGCAGTGTGGGCGCGCAGCCACGACTCTTGCCGCATATCCAGGGTGGCTTCCACGAACGCATAGCGGCTGAACGGTAGGCAGGCGACGAACAAATACACCTTCGACCTCTCACCCGACGTCGGATCGAGTAGTTGCATTGTGGGCCCGGACCAGTCGACCTCGATGCTGCGGCCGGCTTTGTGGCCAACCCGCGACGTCGCCCCCGAGACAGCGGCGTGCTCGCCATAGAGGCGGCAGAAGCGGTCGTAGCTCATCGTCGCCTGCGCCGTCGATGAAGCGTCGACATACTCTTGGTGCAACAGCTTCAACGTCACCCCGACCCGTGCCAACTCCGTATGCACCCGCGCCCAGTCCGGCTGCGCGAACACGCTCTCGTGGACGCCGCGGCCGGGGAACAACGTCGAATACACCGTGGCCTCCGACAACTCGGCGACGTCGTCCCAGTCGAGCCCGAGCCGCTCTGCTGCATCGAGCACAGCTCGAATGCTGTGCCGGGACATCCCCTGGGCGGACTCGATCGCCCGTCGCGACAAGCCCTGATTACGCAGCTGCAGGATCTGCTTCGTTTTGATCTTTCGTACCATTGCCGGTACTCCTTCCACCATGTGGCGCTCACCTGGTGGGAGGAGCTTTTCAGGTGGGGCTCAACCACGCCGGTAGTGGGGCTGAACGATACAAATCACGCATCTGAACAGTGGGGCTCACTCGCACCACAGGTGGTGCCCATCGAAGCGAATATTCAGTACTCGGACTGCGACGCTTTAGCCGCTACCGACTCGTGCTTCAGCCAGAGCGCTGGAAAACCCTCAACGTCCATGAACCGTTTTACTGCGTGGGGGCGATCGCGGCTTCTTCGTTGTTCCCGGTTAGTTTGCTGAGCAGGTCAGCTGGGGTGCTCCGATTGAGGGTTTTGCGGGGCCTTTCGTTGAGTTCGGTGGCTACTTCGAGGAGCCGTTGGGCGCTGTGTGCGTTCAGATCGGTGCCTTTAGGGAAGTACTGGCGCAGGAGTCCGTTGGCGTTTTCGTTCGATCCTCGCTGCCAGGGCGAGTGCGGTTCACAGAAGAAGATCGGTACCCCGGTCGCTGTGGTGATCTCAACGTGTCTCGCTAGCTCGGTTCCCTGATCCCACGTCAGCGACCGCCGCAGATGCACGGGTATAAGGCCCAGAGCAGCGATGAGGCCGTCGTGCAGCGCCGTGGCGCTGTGGCCGTTGGGTAGATGCACCAACACAATGAATCGGGTAGTGCGTTTAACAAGGGTCGCGATCGCTGATCCAGATGCCGATCCGACGATGAGATCGCCTTCCCAATGCCCGGCAACAGCACGGTCGTCGGCTTCAGTGGGCCGTTCGCTCACCATCACCTTGTCGCGAATTCGACCCGTCGCACTCAGGTGGGAGTTTCGTGGTTTTCGGGCTGAACGCCCTCGTCGCAAGTGCCGGTGCAGGCGCGGTCCGACATAACCGTGGCCTTGAACGTACAGGCTTTGATAGATCGCCTCGTGGGAGACCTGCAGCTGGGCCTGGCCAGCGAACACGACCGCGAGATCATCGCTAATTTGCTGCGGACTCCAGTTCTTCTTCAAACGTTTCTCCACGACAGCAGCAAGCTGCCGGCCGTCGAGCCTGCTGGGCTTAGGCCGGCGCGCCCTCACCTCACAACGTTTCTGCGCGGCATACGGCCGGTAGCTCCGCGTTGTCGGATGAGCGTTCCGGCGCAATTCCCGACTGATCGTCGACGCGGCCCGGCCCAGGTCCCTGGCGATTGTCCGGACTCCGGCGCCACCGAGCCTCAAGTCCGCGATGCGCAGACGCTCTTCTTGACCCAAGTATCGGCCCGAGGACGCAACGATCGGAACGGGTATTCGTCCGCCAGCGGCTTTAATCCATCGATATCCCTGTTTGCGACCCATACCCATAGACTCACACGCCGCCGCAGCCGACATCCCCTCGCGAACCTTGTCCCAGAACAAGTTCTCTCGGTCTTTCATGATCAATCTTGACGCCATTGATTACACCGCTTTCAAAGGGTGTTGCTACGACCCCTTGAAACCGCCCACGGCCTACGAGACGTCGGGATAGCGAAGTAACGCCCTCGAGCTTGTCCGTAAGCCGCACGGTCATCGGGCTTAATGTCGAAACAGCTAAACGGGCACCCTCGGGAAAATTGGCGGCTTCATCCCAATAACGGCGGGGAAGTGTCCGCAGCAGGTCCCGCTTGCGGGCGGTCGAAAATGAGCGCCGTTGATGCGGGCGCAAGTGTTAGAGGGTGACGTCCTCCCAAACCAACGGTGTGACTTCCTTGCAGAGCCAGTCGCGGCGAAGTATCGCGTAGGCAACCGACGCCAGCGGCGCCGCGCCTTCGACGGGCCAAGACTCGCGGTAGTGCGCCTCTTTCAGCCATCCGGATCTAAGGAAAATGCGTCGCATCGCGATGTTGTCCTCTCGTGTTTGTCCTTCGAACCTGGTGACCGCTGGCATTGTCGTGAACACAAAATCCGTCACGACGGCAAGAGCTTGCGTTCCAAGGCCTTGTCCGCGATACCGCTCGGCGAGGCGGAGGTCCAGCAATGGCGTTGGGTCCTGCACATCGTCCAAACGTACGAGCCCGACGGTCTCGCCATCTCCAGCGCGCAACCAAAAGACCTCATGATCGGGGGTGCCGTATGAGCCTGCCTTCATCGCTTCTGCAACATCTTCGTGGGAAGGTCTCGCGTTGACGTGGAATGGAAACTCGTTGCTCGTCAAGAACCGGGTCACGTCGTCGCTGTCGGCTCCTGACGCGTCGAGCAGCTGAAGAGAAAAATCCATACATGAAGGCTAGACGGGAGAGGCACGCCCTGGATTGTCTGAAACAGGGCGTCCCTACCTCTGCGGGTATCTGATATAGCTTCGGCTTGCGGGCGCTTCGGAACTGGTGGACCTCGCAACCCGATGAATGCCGCGGTCCGCAATGGAACCACCCCGACGCGGTGATCATCGAGTCAAGGAGTCAACCGAACCGACAGCACGCCCGAACCCGCAGTCGGTCGCTCTCTTTGAGGGGTCTGAATTGCAGCCCGGTGATCGTCACTCCAACCCGTCTCTGTCTCAACCCTGAATGACGAACTCACCCACCTTGGTCTTGCCGTCACTTTTGTAGACCGTTACAGAGAACGTCTTGCCTGCACGCTCTTTCTGCCAGGCGAGCGCTTCTTCGGGTGAGCTGAGCTTTGCCGCCTGTGCGCTGCCGTCAGCCTGGGCGAGTTCTCTCGCATAGACGAACCCCGGTTGGTTGTTCGTTGCCACCATTGAAACGAGGTCAGGCTGACCTTTTTCGTTCGCCGCACCATAGGTGTCCCCGTTGTTGTTCACAGCCCAGTCGGTGACCCGCTCGCTGACCCAGGTGGCTTCGATTCTCCACCGTGCGCCTGGGCTTGTAGAGATTTTCGTGGAGTCCTGGCCGGGCGCGATCAGGAGGCTGTACGTGGCTACGCCCAACAGTCCTGCCTCATCATCGGCACCACATCCCATGCTCGCCCCGTCTGCGAAGAGGAACGTCCCCTCGGTGAGGCATGTCAGGGATACGAAGATGTTCGTTGCGCCGTTTGGTGCCGGCCCGAGGTCGACGGTCGCGGACCCGGTGTGGGTTTCGATAACAGTTGTGGCGAGTTCTGTGACTTGGGTGCCACCCGGGATCGGCAAGAGGCCCGAGGCAAACGCACCACCCCCAATCAGCAATGTCCCGCCCACGAAAATCCCAGCGCCAAGGCGAATACGGGTGCGCAAAACAGGCCCGCGTTTCTTCGTCGCGGACGCGCGAGCCTCTAGCTCGTGGCGCACCGCTGCAGAGAACACTGGATCGAATTCAACCTCGTTCATGGCATTTCCTTCACGAGCTGTGGGAGTCGTTCTCGGAGTTTGGTTTTCGCGCGATGGAGGCGAGTACGAGCTGCGCCAGCGGAAAGGCCAAGCAGTGCAGCTGCGTCAGTGATCTGGTAGTCCTCGAGAGTGACCAGGACTATCAGGGCTGCATCCGTTTGGCTCAGTAGCTTGATCTCTCGCGTCAGAGCGTTGTCCGCGCCTTGGTCGGCAATATCAACTGGCGTTCGCTGCTCGTAGTCGCGTGCATCGGCGGTCCTCGGAAGAGCGTCCAACAAGGCGCGATGACGCCGAGTCCCTCGTCTGACGTTCCGCGCAACATTGCTGGCGGTCACCAGCAGCCATGGCACAACCGAGCCATTCACCAGGATGATGCCGTTGCGACGCCGCCACAGTTCCAGGAACGAGGTTGCGGTTACCTCCTCCGCATCGTGCGGATTGTCCACCAGACGCAAGCAGTGGCGAAAGACACGATCACGATGTTCGTCGAATAGCAAAGCAAACGCGCGTCCGTCGTCAGCACACGCGCGCGTCCACAACTCGAGCTCGTTCACAATGCCCATCCCCATACCCTGTAGTGTCCGGCAACGCTGAAAACGTTACAGCCGCCTGAATTTTCATCGACATAAACCCAATACCGACGGGCGGGCGTGACCCGGGATCTCACGGCGAATAGTGCGCCGCGGGGTGTCGGGTCGACTGCGCTCATCATCCACGTCGTGAGCATGCTCGGCGCTCGAAACGGTGGGAGATACGCGATCCTCCTCAGAGGTCATCGGAGTTCAATTTGCCGGCCGAGAACTCGACCTGGTGACGGCCTCGTGAGTCGCAACATCAGCACGCTCCCCCGCTCGATGGATTATCTCCAGACCTGGCGCCTTAATGAATCCCATTGAGGCCGAACACGTTGTGTCCGTAAGCCCCGTTCTACGGATGGCTGGTTCAGCGAAGAACTTTGGCACGCGGCCGTGGTGCTCGCTATTGGGACGGTCGCAGCTCGGCCTTGCCGTCGAGAACTACGAGTTGCTTTTCCGGGCAGACGGGCCCCGCGACGGCAACCTTTTGGCCTGAACTGAACTCGACGATGATGTCTCCCGGGGTGCAGCCGGAACCGAGGATGCTGGCACCGCCCAATGCGGCGACCGTGATCACTTCGTCACGTGTTGAGACGGTGACGTCGGTAGAGCTTTCGTTGCTGATGTTGAGGTCGCCACGGCCGGTGCACGCCGTCAAAGTTGCGGTCACCGCCAGAATGATGAGTCCGCTTCGTGCGAGCCCGTTCCAATGTCCCATCAAACCCACCGCCAATGGTTGCCCAATCAATTCTTTGATGGTGATCCTACGCGGCCTCAAGTCGGCGACGATCGTGAGAGGCACGATAGCGGTCGCGCCGCGTCACCGAAGTTTCTGTTCCGCTCGAGGTTCGGCTTACGGCGATTGTTTGGTGCCGTTCCAACTTGCAGAGGACCCACCCGGACGCGAACGATTTGCCCTGCGTGCCGTCACCAGCGTGATCACCGCAACTATCGCAATCGCGCCGAGCCATATCCATAGGTTCGTGTCGATCCCAACGAGTGACCTTTGATACGAGCCGCAGATCGACGTGCCGCCAGCGGGTGCGTCTGCACACCAGCCTCCGCTAACAATCGGCGCTAGGAAGACGGAGATGCCCAAGCAGGCGAGTGTGCCTAGCCACATTGTGGCGACAACGGATCTCCGGCGGTGAATCATGCCTACAGCCAATCATTACTCAAGCCCGAGCACCCCCATCGATACTCTTTTGTGATCCCACGAGTCGCAAAGAGGCTCCGCTGCGGCACCGTCCCGTTGACCGTTCCTCTCGCGGGCAGTCCACCTACAGGCGATTCGGTCGCAGACATCCACCGGTCGCGGTGCGAAAACTACCAGCGGAGAT
Organism: Cryobacterium sp. CAN_C2; assembly: GCF_015751745.1. Taxonomy (NCBI): domain Bacteria; kingdom Bacillati; phylum Actinomycetota; class Actinomycetes; order Micrococcales; family Microbacteriaceae; genus Cryobacterium; species Cryobacterium sp. CAN_C2. The sequence goes on along the minus strand of NZ_JADOUX010000006.1, from coordinate 4,688 downwards.
GCCTCGCTTCGCATGTCGGGATGCGGCAGGATAGGACCACTGCGACGATCGATTGGAGGCCGACGGTGTCGTCAGAAAAGCCGGACATCCTGCGGAGGCCGCAGTATGACCACCGATTCTGGGTTGGTTTTGGCCCCACTGTGGTGGTCGCTGTGAGCATAGCGTGGGCGTATGCGGTCGGCATTGTTACTACGAGCGAGTACGTCCTGCTGTTCGTTCTCATCCTTCTGGCGTTCATCCCGGCGATGATGGTCCTTGCGTACACGATCGACGATGCGAGACGGGGCTTTCGATATACCACTGAGGTCCAAGGCCTCCTGTACATGGGGGTGCCCTGGATATTTTCGATCTCGCTCTTGGTCCTCGCCCGATGGTTGGTCTTCGTGAGCGAGGCACAATTTCTGATTGCGCTCGGGCTTGTTGGCGTCGCGTCTCTTCCTGCATTGGTATATGGCGCAGCGCACAACCATTGGAATCGAAATCTTCCACTTCGAGATCCAAACGGCAATCCTCACCCTGACTGATTCAGCGCCGACGCGGTCGCTCTTTCCGGGCGCGCAGGAAATTTGCACGCAAGGGACTACCTCCCTCCGGGTCACGGTCACCGTGGCCATTTCTTGCGCAAGGCATTGACGCGGTCGACTAAGTGTTTGAGCACGGCACCGTTGGTGGGTCTGCTTTCGGCTGCTACTGAGGGAGGATTGTGGTAATCTGAGGGCATCATGATCAGTCCGCTCGCCTCACGGCTCGGGCTGATTTTCTTTAACTAGGAGACTCGTGGCTGAGTACGCCAAGAAGTGGTTGTCCGTTGGTGAGCAGACGGGGAAACTTAAGTCACGCGGTGTCGAGGTTCAAGACCCCGAGAGCTGCCGCAAGCTCCTCCAGGCCGTTGGCTACTACCGACTTACTGGATACCTCTATCCGTTCCGAGAGTCAGAGCCAATTACGGATGACGAAGGTCGAACCAGGTCTCGTGTGCTCAACCGCTACCGTGCGGGCACCACGGTTGAGCATGCCGCCGGGCTTCTTGATTTTGATCGCCGTCTGCGAATGCTCGTGCTGGAGGGCATTGAAAGGATCGAAATCTCCTTTCGCATGCAGGTCGGATACGTCCTTGGTCGGCAATCGGCCTTCGCCCACAACGATCCCGCCAACTTTGTAGCTTCGTTCACCACGGCGTCCTTCGACGAGCTGACGGGTGAAACGTTGCCGAGCAAACACGAGCAATGGCTTGCACGCGTGGAAGCGCGGAAGGCTGAGTCGGACGAAGCCTTCGTCGCTCACTTCCGCAATAAGTACGACGACAAGATGCCCATCTGGGCACTGACGGAAATCTTGGAATTTGGGCACTTAGGCCGGCTCTACTCCGGATTGAACAACGCACTCGCAACGCAAATCGCCGCCGCGTACGGGGCTCCGTCAAAGAAAGTGATGAGCAGCTGGACCTCCAGCCTGAACTATGTGCGGAATGTCTCCGCGCATCACGCTCGGCTCTTCAATCGGAAACTCGTCAGTGCGCCAGCGCGCCCCAGCGCAGGGCAAGTTCCCCTCCTCGGCCACCTCAAAGACGAGGTTACGTCGAAACAAGTATTCGGCGTCTACAACGCCCTAGCGGTAATGGCATATCTGCTCCGGACCATCGATCCAGATAGCGGATGGATGCCTCGCGTTGTTGACCTCATCAACGCTTTTCCCAATTCTGACTTTCTGACCGCCGAGTCAATGGGGGTGCCGGAAGGATGGGCAGCGTTGAAGCTCTGGCGGACTCAACACGACGACGGCTGATCCTGCGCGGAGGGCGGGTTGGTGTACAGTCTCGCCATACCATCACTCATCCAGCGACGACTGGCGATTGAGCGCATTCGCACCGCCGCAGTCTTCTGGCTGTCGCTCGGCGGCATCTGGGTCATGGTCGCACTCATTCAGGTGGTGATCTCGGGTGCGTTTTGAACTTGGTGCTCGGGGCTGGTTGGATCGTGATCGATGCCGTCACGTTGATTCGCTACCGCCACGAGATTAGGGTCTTCACGGTCGAGAACGGCGAGGACGCCGGCCCACGCCCAGGCTCATAACTTCCGCCGCGTAGTCGGCGCCATTCACAGCGGAATTCGGTGGACGACGAGTGATCGAGCCGCTTCGCCGCGGTCGCGTTGAACATCGACCAAAATCGCCCACAATGTGTTCCTTTCTGAAACCCCGCATAAACCCCGCAGATTGAAAATCGCCCGGGGTGGAGAGCGTGATCACCCACCCAGTGTTTTACTGGGAACAATGACTGTATGGGGCTTCCGTGACCCCGCTGAGTCTGGATCACGATAATCGTGGTGTCGCGGGTACCAGTCTCTACCTAAGGCTTCTATGTCGGCGACCACCGAACAAACGTCTAGAAGGGCGCAGCCGTATTAAAAGTGTTCTCGGCGTAACGTGTTGGATTGGACTGGGCAGGTGGTGCAGCGTGTCTGAGTCGCTCGAGGATATGACGATGAAGCGGAAAGCTGAGCCCTGGTGCTGCCACGACACGAAGGGGCCGCCGCACGTGGGTAACGATCCGAACTTCGGCGGGCCAGTAAACACCTCGACCTCTCAAGGAGACTTGACGCACGCACGTTTATACGACGTTTATTCAATCGAGAACCGCCGAGACGGGACTAGGTGTCGGGATTGCATGGAAAAAACACAAACAAGGAACTCCTGATCAGATCGAGATCAACCGAGATTGGTCGAGGTTTCGACCTGCAGATATGCCAGTGAGATCGGGCCTACTGCAATCCGTCGGTCGTGGGTTCAAGTCCCACCCGCCCTACTGTAAAATCGATTTGATCAGGGTTTCTCGTCTTAGCCGAAAGGGCAAGACTTGATACATCCATTGTTTATACATTGTTTATTGCTTGAGCCCCTCCTTCGCGGGGCCCTCGTAGAGAAGGTGCACGACTCAGATCGAGTGATCTGGAGTGACCTCGAGTACCTACGGGATATGGACAACGAACGGCTTTTAGGGCTCGGTCTCGAGCCGCTTCTCACCACGAGCGAGCTCGCCGATTATCTTGGCGTGCACGCCCAGGCCATTTATGACCTGCGCACCGACGGACGCGGCCCCTCCGGCATTCGAGTGGGCCGGGAGATTCGCTACAGGGTCTCCGACGTTTGCCGGTGGCTGGACGGCCTGCACGAACCAGAGCGATCGCTTAGCGGCCACGGAGCCGAGCTCTGATGGCCGGGCGACCGCGATTACCGATCAGTACGTTCGGCGCTATAAAGACGGCCAAGGTCGGGCCCAATAGGTTTCGGGCGACGACAATGTTTCGCGACTGGGACGGCCAGACTCGGCAAGTCGGCGCAACGCGGTCGAGTAGTAATGCCGCGCAGGCAGCGCTCAAGGTGGATCTATCGGCCCGGCTGCATGCCGGGGGCATTGCCGATTCCCTAAATGCGAGCTCGCCATTCCCACTGCTCGCGGCAGCCTGGATGGAGGACGTCATGCTCGACGTTGACCGAACCCAGGGAACCAAGGAGACCTACCAACGCGAGCTGCGCGTGCTCGTTTTGCCGTTCTTCAAGAACTTCACCGTACGTGAGGTGACCGTGGGCCGTATAGAGAAATTTCTCAAGAGGCAGAGGGAGATCTCGTTCACCCGGGCGAAGCATTCAAAAACACTTCTGAACATGATTATGGCGTTCGCGGTTCGACGCGAGATCATTTCGCGAAACCCCGTGAAAGAGACCTCACGCATGAGAACGCCCCCGCACACCCCGAAGGCACTCACTCCTGAACAGATCGCTGCCATCCGCCTCGCAGCCAGCGAGTGGCGCATGGGGGAGGACATCATGGGGCCGCGATCTGATGGGCAAGTGCGCGACCTGATCGAGGTGACGCTCGGTACGGCAACGCGCATCGGCGAGGCGCTCGCTCTTCGGCAATGTGACGTCGACATGGACGCAGACCCACCACGGTTGAGCATTACCGGAACGCTCGTCGTACATAACGGCAAGGGCGTCTATCGTCAGGAACATCCCAAGACTAATGAGTCGAACCGGGTCATCGCCGTGCCGGCTTTTGCGGCAGAGGTAATCCGTCAGCGGTTGGCGCTCATCGACCCAGAAGATGAGGAGCACCTGCTGTTCTTCACGCGCAAGGGGACGCCGCTCACGCCGTATAACGTGAGGCGCACGTTCCGGGGGGTACTGCGGAACGCTGGACTGGACGGCCTGGACATCAGCCCGCACGCATTTCGTAGAACCGGCGCGACGCTGCTCGCTAACGAACTCGGCATGCAGGCAGCGGCGGACGTGCTTGGACATACTTCGACGTCGACAACGAAGGCGCACTACGCCGAGCCTGACCGCACAGTAAAGTCGGAGCCGGCCGCAGTACTGCAGCGGTTGGCGCCGCCGACGTGAGGGTCTGTTATGGCGGCACGGCCAGCATCACTTTGCTGGTCCATGATTTGCGCGGTCAAAACTATAGGTTTGGAATAGTGCGACAGCAACGTGATGCGTCGGGCGGAGGTGGAGATCCGCGCGGGGATGTTGATGAGTTTGCGGCGGATGGTGGGTGTAGTCGCTTTGCTCAGGGTGGGGCTGGCCACGGCCCCGCCCCTACGTGTCAAGGTCGAGTGAGGCCAGTACCTAACAGCAAGTTCGCCATTTGACGTAGGGCGAGAATCAGGAATCATCACCATGTCCAGCCA